>NZ_JABWRU010000039.1:0-14785 GCF_014269165.1 Pseudomonas sp. SWRI68
GCACCAGTGATGGTGGTGCTGACAGTCGAGCCGTTGTTGTAGACGTCGTTGTCCGGGGTCTGGAAGTCGACACTGCCCTGGGTCTTGCCGGCTTCAACAGTGATGGTTTGGCCGTTCGACAAGGTCACGGTGACCGGAGTCTGGGCAGGGTTGCTCAGGGTCACGGTGTAGGTGATCACGCCACCTTCGGTGACCGAAGGATTCGCGGTCAGGGTCGCAGTGGTGTTGTCGACCGAGTCGTTGATCGTGGTCTGCGCTGGGGTCGGGTTCGGCGTCAGCTGCTCGAAGTTGCCGCCAGTGGCACCAGTGATGGTGGTGCTGACAGTCGAGCCGTTGTTGTAGACGTCGTTGTCCGGGGTCTGGAAGTCGACACTGCCCTGGGTCTTGCCGGCTTCAACAGTGATGGTTTGGCCGTTCGACAAGGTCACGGTGACCGGAGTCTGGGCAGGGTTGCTCAGGGTCACGGTGTAGGTGATCACGCCACCTTCGGTGACCGAAGGATTCGCGGTCAGGGTCGCAGTGGTGTTGTCGACCGAGTCGTTGATCGTGGTCTGCGCTGGGGTCGGGTTCGGCGTCAGCTGCTCGAAGTTGCCGCCAGTGGCACCAGTGATGGTGGTGCTGACAGTCGAGCCGTTGTTGTAGACGTCGTTGTCCGGGGTCTGGAAGTCGACACTGCCCTGGGTCTTGCCGGCTTCAACAGTGATGGTTTGGCCGTTCGACAAGGTCACGGTAACCGGAGTCTGGGCAGGGTTGCTCAGAGTTACGGTGTAGGTGATCACGCCACCTTCGGTGACCGAAGGATTCGCGGTCAGGGTCGCAGTGGTCACATCGACCGAGTCATTGATCGTGGTCTGCGCCGGGGTCGGGTTCGGCGTCAGCTGCTCGAAGTTACCGCCGGTAGCGTCGGTGATGGTGGTGCTGACAGTCGAGCCATTGTTGTAGACATCGTTCTCCGGGGTCTGGAAATCAACGCTGCCTTGGGTCTTGCCGGCTTCGACGGTGATGGTCTGGCCGTTCGACAGGGTCACGGTAACCGGAGTCTGGGCAGGATTGCTCAAGGTCACGGTGTAGGTGATCACGCCGCCTTCGGTTACCGAAGGATTCGCGGTCAGGGTCGCAGTGGTGTTGTCGACCGAGTCGTTGATCGTGGTCTGCGCTGGCGTCGGGTTCGGCGTCAGTTGCTCGAAGTTACCGCCGGTAGCGCCGGTGATAGTGGTAGTGACAGTCGAGCCGTTGCTGTAGACGTCGTTGTCCGGGGTCTGGAAGTCAACGCTGCCCTGGGTCTTGCCGGCTTCGACGGTGATGGTCTGGCCGTTCGACAGGGTCACGGTAACCGGAGTCTGGGCAGGGTTGCTCAGGGTCACGGTGTAAGTGATCACGCCACCTTCGGTCACCGAAGGGTTGGCGGTCAGGGTCGCAGTGGTGGTGTCGATAGTATCGGTAATCTGCGTAACCGCCGGCGTTTGCGGCAGGGTCACTATCAGACCGTTCCCCCCGGTGGCACCCGTCACGGTCGTCGAGATCTGCCCGCCGTCGATATACGGCGTGTCATTCGCCGGGATGGTGACATTGACGCTACCGCTGGTCTGCCCTGCCGGAATGACGATCACCGCTCCGTTGGACAGGGTCACGACCAGGTTGGACGTCGGCGCCTGGCCAACTGTCGCGGTATAAACGATTACGCCACCCGCTTCGGAGATGGAAGGGGTGGCGTTGAGGACAAGCGCGGTGGAGACATCGGTCGGCGTGGTGGGCGGTATGACCTGCTGATTGCTGTTGTTGGTGTCCAGCGCGCCAACGTCTTCAGACTCCAGCGCCGCGGCAAAGCCTAATGGGCCGGTAGGGAAACCGATGCTCGTGTCGACCCTGCCCGCTGTCTCCTCAAGCATGACAAAGCTGTGGCCACCCCCCAGCGCGCCACCACCGCCCGCCGCTGCCGGGCCTGCTGCCGTGGCTTCAAGCTCGGTAGTCGGGTCGACACCCGCAGCGATTGCCTGCTGCAGCTCTTCGACCGACGGTGCAGCCTGCGCAGTGGCCTGGCCCAGGTCGGTGCTGCTGTAGGGCGCATCCGCGCTCCACTGGCTGTCACGGCCCAGGTCGAGCAGGCGACCATCGGCCAGCTCGAGCGTTACCGCGCCGCCCGGGCCGGTGAGTACTTCCTCACCCGCCAACAGGCGATCACCTTCGATGAGTACACGCCGGATGCCCTCTGGGGATACCGCAATAACCTGGCCGACAATGCTTTTGACGATGGCTACAACGCTGCTCATTGGACTCTCCGTGTGACCCGGTTAGGGTACTTCCCTGCCAGAGCGGCGCTGTTGTAAGCCACTTCAGGCGGATCTGTGTCGATTAATATGATGAGGATTTGACGTCAAAATTACGTCTATAACTGTTTGGAATTAACTATCTGCCAAACTATTGACCTTATACTCGCCATCCTAAACAATCGGCAATGTAATGTCACATTGATATTTGCACCTTTGCCACCCCTTCCTTTAGTACTAATCCAGGGCCGGTTGGAAGCCCGCCCATCGGTCAGTTCTGGCGCCATTTTCCTGGCCCTGAAAAGCTTGAACCGTGATTCAGGACAACAGCGCTTTCGAGAACTCGCCAAAAATGCGTGCTTCACTGTTTACCGTTCTTCCCATCACCCTAGCCGCCACCTATTCACAAGCACAATCCTTGCCCGAAGCCATGCAGACCACCCTTGATAGCCCGCAGGCCATAACAACGAATGGCAGGCTATGCTGCGAATGAACTTCAACCTTTACACTGGCGTCAGCGACAAGGCTGACCTGGAGTCCAAGCTGTAACCTTCACTAAGCCAGCGTCGTCTGGTAGCGGTGAAGAACATACAATTGTTTACTCAGTATCGAATCAAGGCGACCATTGGCCACTGCTCAAGAATCAGGGTGTCGTAGCCCCGATGGCCACTGTTGTGCAGAACGATCTGAAACCGAGGGTGAGCCTGTCAGGCCTGAACTGAGGCACACCCTGCCCCACCCACCGCAAGGATGAAGAGAGCGCCGCGTGGAATCCGAAGTCAGTCGAGTCCAACTCAGCCACGATCCACGCAGTCAGCATGACGATCCCTTGCTGGATAGCCTGCTGAGCCTGTGTGTCCTGCATCAGAAACCCGCCAGCCGGGTCATGCTGACCACCGGCCTGCCGCTGCCTGCCCAGCGCCTGAGCCCCGAGCTGCTGCCCCGTGCCGCGGCCCGGGCAGGGCTGCAGGGGCGGCTGCTTCAGCGCAAGCTGGAGCAGATCCCCAGTATCGCCATGCCGGCCATGCTGTTGCTCAAGGAAGGCCGCAGCGCCGTGCTGCTGGGCTGGGAAAACGAAGACACCGCGCGCCTGCTGCTTAGCGAGAGCGATGGTGGCGAGGTGCATGTCAGCCGCGAAGCGCTGCTCAGTGACTACAGCGGGCGCGTGTTCTTTGCCCAGCCGCAGCACAAGTTCGACGTCAACCACGGCAACCTCATCCCGCGCGCGAAATCCTGGTTCCGCGACACCCTGCTGCGCAGCAAATGGCTGTACATCGATGCCATCGCCGCCAGCCTGGTAATCAACCTGATCGCCCTGGCCGCGCCGCTTTTCGTCATGAACGTGTATGACCGGGTGGTGCCCAACCAGGCAACCTCGACCCTCTGGGTGCTGGCCGTCGGCATCGCCGGCGCCTACGTCTTCGACCTTATCCTCAAGGGCTTGCGCGGCCTCTGCCTGGACCTTGCCGGCAAAAAGACCGACTTGATCATTTCGGCGACCTTGTTCGAGCGTATCGTCGGCATGTCGATGAAGTACCGCCCGGCGCGGGTCGGCAGCTTTGCCCAGAACATCCATGAGTTCCAGGGCTTGCGCGACTTCCTCGCCTCCTTGACCCTGACCAGCCTGATCGACCTGCCGTTCACCCTCCTGATCCTGATCGTCATCGCCATCATTGGCGGGCACCTGGTGTGGATCCCGATCATCGCCTTCCCGCTGGCCCTGGGCATCGGTTATGCCTTGCAGCGGCCGCTGATGGCGACCATGGAGCGGACCATGGCCCTGGCCTCGGAGCGCCAGTCCAGCCTGATCGAGACCCTGGCTGGCCTGGACGCCGTCAAGGTCAACAACGCCGAAAGCGAGCGCCAGTACATGTGGGAGCAGACCCTCGGCACCCTCAGCCGGTTGGAGCTGCGCGTGAAGGTGCTGTCGAGCCTGGCGATGAACATCACCATGCTGATCCAGCAGTTGGCAGGCGTGGCGATGATCTGCGTGGGTGTCTACCTGATCATCGACGGCAACCTGAGCATGGGCGGCCTGGTCGCCTGTTACATGCTCAGCGGCCGCGCCCTCGGCCCGCTGGGCCAGCTCAACGGCTTGCTGGCCCGCTACCAGCAGGCCAAGGTAACCATGGTCGCCACCGACCACATGATGGACTTGCCGCAGGAGCGCAACTTCGAGGAGCGGCCGCTGAGCCGCCGGGTACTGCAGGGCAGCATTGAGTTCCGCGGGGTCGAGTTCACCTACCCGAACCAGCAGAACCTGGCCCTGAAGAACATCAACCTGACCATCCGCCCCGGCGAAAAGGTCGGCATCATTGGCCGCAGCGGCTCGGGCAAGAGCTCCCTGGCCAAGCTGGTCGTGGGCCTCTATGAAGCCGACGGCGGGTCACTGCTGGTCGATGGCGTGGATATCCGCCAGATCGACGTCAGCGAACTGCGCCACAACATCGGCTATGTGCCGCAGGACATCCAGCTGATGGCCGGCACCCTGCGCGACAACCTGGTCAGCGGCGCACGTTACATCGAAGACGAAATGATCCTGCAGGCCGCAGAACTTGCAGGTGTTCATGAGTTTGCCCGGCTGCACCCCGACGGTTATGAGCTGCAAGTGGGCGAGCGTGGCCAGAACCTCTCCGGCGGCCAGCGGCAGAACGTTGCCCTGGGCCGTGCATTGCTGCTCAACCCGCAGATCCTGCTGCTCGACGAGCCGACCAGCGCCATGGACAACACCGGTGAAGAGCGCCTCAAGCAACGCCTGCAGGCGGTGATCGAGAACAAGACGGTGCTGCTGGTGACCCACCGCGCCTCGTTGCTGTCGCTGGTGGACCGGCTGATCGTCATCGATCGCGGGCAGATTGTCGCCGACGGCCCGAAAGCCGCGGTCATGGATGCGCTGAAGAAGGGGCAGATCAGTGTTGCATAAGCTCGATATGGGGCAGTTCAAGGATGGCCTGCGGCGCTACTTCAAGGGCTCCGATTCGCTCGGCGGGCAGCCGCTGCCCGAGGTCAACAAGGCGCTGATCGAGGATGCACCGCGGGTGGTGCGCCTGACCATCTGGGGTGTGATCGCGTTTTTCGTATTCCTGATCGTCTGGGCCAGTGTGGCGCCGATCGATGAAGTCACGCGCGGCGAAGGCAAGGCCATTCCGTCCTCCAAGGTGCAGAAGATCCAGAACCTCGAGGGCGGCATCGTCGCCGAAATCTACGCCAAGGAAGGGCAGATCGTCGAAATCGGCCAGCCCCTGCTGCGCCTGGACGAAACCCGCTTCGCCTCCAACGTCGGCGAAACCGAGGCCGACCGCTTGGCCATGGCGCTGCGCGTCGAACGCCTGAGTGCCGAGGTCGAAGACCGTCCGCTGCAAATCGATGAGGCCCTGAGCAAGGCCGCGCCCAACCAGGCAGCCAACGAGCAATCGCTTTACCAGAGCCGGCGCCAGCAACTGCAGGACGAGATCGGTGGCCTGCAGCAGCAGCTGGTACAGCGCCAGCAGGAGCTGCGCGAATACACCTCCAAGCGCGCGCAGTACGCCAACAGCCTGCAACTGCTGCGCCAGGAGATTGCGATGTCCGAGCCCTTGGTAGCCCAGGGCGCAATCTCCCAGGTCGAAGTGCTGCGCCTGCGCCGTGCCGAAGTGGAAAACCGTGGCCAGATGGATTCCACCGCGCTGGCCATCCCGCGTGCCGAGGCGGCCATTCGGGAAGTACAGAGCAAGATCGAAGAAACCCGTGGCAAATTCCGCAGCGAAGCGCTGACCCAGCTCAATGAGGCACGCACCGAGCTCAGCAAGGCCACGGCCACCAGCAAGGCGCTGGACGACCGGGTTCACCGCACCATGGTCACCTCACCTGTGCGCGGTATCGTCAAACAGCTGCTGGTCAACACCATCGGTGGAGTGATCCAGCCGGGTAGCGACATCGTCGAGGTCGTGCCGCTGGACGACACCCTGGTCATCGAAGCGAAGATCCTGCCCAAGGACATCGCCTTCCTGCATCCAGGGCAGGAAGCGACGGTCAAGTTCACCGCCTATGACTACACCATTTACGGTGGCCTGAAGGCCAAGCTGGAGCAGATCGGTGCCGACACCATCACCGATGAAGACAAAAAGACCACGTACTACCTGATCAAGCTGCGCACCGATCGCAGCCACCTGGGCACTGACGAGAAGCCATTACTGATCATTCCCGGGATGGTGGCGACGGTGGATATCATGACCGGCAAGAAGACCATCATGAGCTACCTGCTCAAGCCGATCATGAAGGCCCGCTCGGAAGCCCTGCGCGAGCGTTAACACCACGCCCGGCTGTGTGTGTAGGAGCGGCCTTGCCGAGGCGCCGGACCGGTCGGAAAGGGTCGCGGAGCGGCCCCAGGTTCTGTGGCGCAGCAAAAATCGCCGGGGCCGCTCCTTCACGGGGAAGTATCAGCGCCAGGGTGCAGGTTCACCCACCAGCTGCCCCTGAATACCACCCACGCCCATCTCCCGCAGCACCAACCGCTCGCCTTCCGTCTCGACCCGCTCGGCAATCAACGGCAGGTCGATACTGTGTGCGGCGCGTTGGATCGCTTCGATGAACAGGCGCTTGTGCTGCTCATGGTCAATGTTGCGGATATAGCTGCCATCAATTTTCAGGTATGCCAGGCCCAGGTGTGCCAAGTTGCCGATCATGCTGAAACGGCCGCCGAAGCGCTGCAGCGCCAGCCCGAAGCCAAGCGCGTGCAGGCGTCGGGTCAGTTGCTCGAGGGCAGACTGGTCGGGCAGTTGCTCTTCGCCGATCTCGAACGTCAACCGCGGGCCCAGCGCCGCATGCTGGCTTAGCAGCTCGTAGACGCGTTGCAGCGCCTTGGGGTCGGCCAAGGTTGCTGCGGACAGGTTCAGCGCCAGCATCTGATCATGGCTGCGCAGGTGGGCGAGCACCTTTTCCAGCACCAGCACATCCAGGCGCGGCATCCAGCCGAAGCGCTCCAGCCAGGGCAGGAAGCGCCCGGCGGGCAGTGCCTCGCCTTGCTCATCGTGCAAGCGCGAGATGACTTTGTGGTGCAATACCCGTTGCGCTGTTTCGCAGTCCACCACCGGCTGGAAAAACAGCTCGAAATGCCCATTGGCAAATGCCTGGTCGAGCCGCTCATGCCAGGCATGATGGCTATCGCCCGCTACCGCAGCTGCACCCTGTTCGAGACAGACCCAGCCGGGTGCCGGCTGGTTTTCGGCAAGGGCCAGGGCTTCGTCGGCAAGTTTCAGCAATGCCTGTGGCGCATCGCCGGGGCTGAAGGGCGCAAGGCCGATGCACGCGACCGGGCTGACATCACTGGCGCCAGTCTCGTGCAGGCTCTGCAGGGTGGCCTCCAGCGCCTGGGCAAGCTGTACGGCCTCCTCGTGCACCATACCCGGCGCCAGCACGGCGAACTCGCCCCCACGGCTGCGCGAAATCAGGTCTTTGGTTTCTGGGTAGCTGGCACAGGTACGGCGCAGTTGCTCGCCCACCGCCTGCAACAGCTGGTCGGTACGCTGCCCGCCCAGGCGCGCGTTGAGGCCTGCCAGCCCCTGCACCCGCAGCAACAGCAAGTAACCAGCCCGGGCTTCCTCCATGTTGCTGACGCGGGTGTTGAGCTGCATCTCGAAATAGCGGCGGTTGGACAGCCCGGTGAGGCTGTCCTGGTAGGACTCGGCGCGCAACCGCTCACTGCGCTCGGCCTGCTCGGTGAACAGCGCCTTGAGCTTCTCGACCATCTGGTTCATCGCCTGCACCACACGGCGCAGCTCGGGTGTGCGCGGCAGGTCTGGCAGGCTGAGGAATTCGCGCCGGGCGATGGCATGGGATTGCTCGACCATGTAGTCCAGTGGCCGCAACTGGCGGCGCAGCAACAACGCGCCGAGCACCGCACTGGCTGCACCACACAGCAGCAACCAGCCCAGGCTGCCCAAGGCGCTCTGCCAGAGCTTGGCGATGGCGAACATCGGGTGGCTGATCACCTCCACCCGGGCGGCCTGCTGCCATCCGCGGCTGACAATGGCATCACCACCGGCCGCTTCAAGGCCAATGAGGTGGACGAACCAGGCCGGCACACCCCCTCGGTCAGGCTCGGCATGGCGCTCCACCAACACGGCATTGGAACCCAGGTCGACGACCTTGATGCTCGCATAGTAGCCACTGTCGAAGATCGAGCTGACCATCAGTTCGACCATCGCCGGGTCGTCGATGTTGGGTGTCAGCGACAGCGCCAGGGCAGTGGCTGCGTCCTGGGCGTGCGAACGCAGCTGGTTGACGTACTGGCTGCGCGAGCTCTCCAGGCTGACCATGAAGCTGCCGCTGAAGGCGACCACCAGGAACAGGCAAATGGCCAACAGCAATTGTTTGAACAGTGACATCTGTGCTCCTTCAGTAAACCGGCTCGGCCGGGAACCCTTCGGCCTGCATTTTCTTCAGCAAATCCTGCCAGCGTGACAGCCGCTTGGTATCGCCTACCTTCTTGTTGCCGGCGGCGCCTGTCAGCCACAGCCCCTCACCATTGAAGGCATACACCGGCAGCAGGTCGGGACGCTGGCTCGCCGGCTTGATGGCATCCATCAGGCTGTCGAGCACCAACGGTTGAGCCTGTGGGTTTGAATAGTAGGTCAGCACCATGTGCGCTCGGTTTTGCCGCAACGCCTTGACGTAGGTGATACGCAGCTTTTCGCTGGGGATGCCCATGCGCCGTAGGCTGAAATACTTGGCAATAGCGTAGTCCTCGCAATCACCTGCCCCCTTGATCAGTGCCTGGACCGGCGTGGCCCAATAATCGACCTCATGCCACAGATCGATATCTTCGACGTAGCGCAGTTGCTGGTTGAAGAAGCGGTTGACCACCAGCAGCCGCTCCAGCTCGGTGGCCTGCTTCTGCGTGG
Source organism: Pseudomonas sp. SWRI68 (assembly GCF_014269165.1). Taxonomy (NCBI): domain Bacteria; kingdom Pseudomonadati; phylum Pseudomonadota; class Gammaproteobacteria; order Pseudomonadales; family Pseudomonadaceae; genus Pseudomonas; species Pseudomonas sp. SWRI68. The sequence goes on from NZ_JABWRU010000039.1 coordinate 9,149, forward strand.
CCATCAGGTTCTGCCAGGCGTCGATACGCCCCTGGCCTGCGCCAAGCGGGCCATACAGGGCCTGCGACTTGCGACTGATCTGGGAAAAATCCCAATCCGCGTGCAAACCGCCCAGTAGCAAGCTACCCAGCAGCGCGGCAAGGCCGACACGTCGCACAGCGGTTTTGAACATCCAGGATATCGCCACTGCGAAGACCTGTTCAGACCAGTCGAAAGCAGCGATGGTGCGGCCTCGCTGTGCAAAAGACAATGGCATCCTGCAATCACGCAACCTGGGGATGGGCCATACTAACTTTATGGCTATCTCGTTGTATGTGCCGCTTCCTTTGCCAAGCGACTTCATACACCATAGCCGCGGCCTTGGGTCACCCGCTCCAATGCGGCTGACGGTTTGACAAGCCCCCTTGCCTGTTACTAGTGTCATTGGATCCAACTTTCGTTATGGTCGAGGCAGACTCCGCGTGGCCGAGAAAATTAAACTGAGCAACGTGCTGGCTAGCGAACAGCTACCCCCACACCTGGCACGTGCTGTTATCGAAGAGCGCCTGCGCAGCGCCATTCTTGATGGGCGACTACCGCCAGGCACCGCTGTGCGTCAGCAAGAGCTGGCGACCTTGTTCGGGGTCAGCCGCATGCCTGTGCGCGAGGCCTTGCGCCAACTTGAAGCACAATCGCTGCTGAACGTGGAGATGCACAAGGGCGCTGTGGTTGCGCCGTTGATCGGCGAGGACGCGGTAGACACCTATGCCCTGCGTGTTCTGCTCGAAAGCGAGGCGCTGCGCCAATCCATTCCGCTGCTTGATGCCGACGACATCGCCCGTGCCCGCGGCTACATCCTGCAACTGGAGCATGAGACCCGCCACGCCGAACTCGGCCGCCTCAACCGCCTGTTCCACATGACGCTGTACAGCAAGGCGTCAAACAAGAAGCTGTTGCGCCTGATCGAGAACGAACTGAACGAAGAAGAGCGTTTTCTGCGCTTTCATCTTTCCTCCATGGGGTTGGGGAAACTCACCCAGGACGATCACAACGCGCTGGTGGATGCGGCCAGCGACAAACTGGTGGATGAAGCCATCGCCGTGCTGGAGAAGCACTTGAACTCCGGCGCGCACGTGATCAGGGCTTACCTGGATTCGCAGTTGGCACGATAACAGGCCGGCATGAGACGGTTGCAAATTAGCCCGGCACCGCAAACAATGAGACTAATTATCATTCATGTCCATTGAAGCCAGCGCCCTCCTCCATGCCTTCCAATGACTCCGTGCAAACGCTCTACAGTGACCACCACGGTTGGTTGCATGCCTGGCTGCGCAGCAAGCTGGGCAATGCCGCCGATGCCGCGGACCTGGCCCAGGACACCTTCGTGCGGCTGTTGCAGCGTCGCGAGCAAGTACAGCTGAACACGCCAAGGGCGTTTCTGCGGACCGTGGCACGTGGGCTGGTGATCGATCACTGGCGCCGTGAAGAACTGCACCGGGCCTACCTCGAAGCCCTGGCTCACTTGCCGGAAACACAGGCCCCCTCGGCCGAGACCCGCGAAGTGCTACTGGAGCTGCTGGAGCGTATCGCGCGCATGCTCGAAGGGCTCAAGCCAAAGGTGCGCCGCGCCTTTCTGCTGGCCCAGTGCGATGGGCTGAAACACCAGGCCATCGCCGAGCAGATGGGCATATCCGTACGCACCGTCGAGCGCTATATCGCCGATGCGCTTTACCATTGCTACCTGCTGCGCTTTGAAGACGAGCGATGACAGTAGTCGCGCCGTCGGCCAAAGCGGTCAAGCAAGCCATTCAGTGGCTGCTCAGGCTGCGAGAGAGCGGTAGCAGCCCTGCCCTGCTGCAGCAATGCGAGCAGTGGCGTAGCGCGCGGCATGAGCACGAACTGGCCTGGCAACGGGTGATACACCTGCACCAGGACCTTGACCTGCGCACCATCCCCGGCGCTGGGGTTGCCTTGCACACCCTGGAAACCAGCCAGCGGCGCCTGCACCGGCGCCAGGCGCTCAAGTTGCTTGGCGGCGTCGCCCTGGTGGGCTCCGCCACCTGGCTGGCCAGAGACCTCGATAGCGTCAGCGCCTGGGCTTCGGACTACGCCACTGCTACTGGCGAACGGCGGCGATTGCACCTGCCCGATGGCTCATTGATGCAACTGAACACGCGCAGTGCGGTGGACCTGGCCTTCGACCAGCAGCAGCGTTTGGTTCACCTCAAGCAAGGGGAGCTGATGCTCACCTGCAGCGAAGCGCAGGATCAGACGCGCCCCCTGTTGGTACAGACGCAAGAGGCCTTGCTCGAAGGTTTCAATGCTCGCTTTGTGGTACGCCAGGATATCGCCTGCACCCGCGTCAGCGTCAGCCAGGGAAAGGTGGCGATACACCGGCCGGGGAATGGCCAGGTGCAATGGATCGACAGCGGCCAGCACTGGCGCCTGGATGCCAGCGGTGCACAACGCCTCGATCGCGTGGATATGGACCCCACGGCCTGGAGCGAAGGGCTGATCGTGACCCGCGACATGCGCTTGCACGATTTTCTCGCGCAAGTGAGCCGCTATCGCCATGGCTACCTGGCTTGCAGCGATGACATTGCCGATCTGCGCCTGTCCGGTGTGTTCCGCCTGGACGACCCGGAGCAACTGCTGCAACTGCTGCCGAAAACGCTCCCGGTCAGCCTTCGCCAACGCACACGTTGGTGGATCCGCGTCGAGCACATGGCCTGACTTCACCCCTGCGGGGATATTTTTGGCGGGTTTTGGGCATCGATCCGGCTAGGACAGTAAGCAACGCCTTCTGCCCTCAACCTTTCAACGGACGCTTTCATGCCCATTGTCTCTACCTCTACACACCGTACTAACGAGAATGATTTTCGACCTGTCTTGAATTCAGCCAGCCTGCGCAAGGCCGTCCGGGCAGCCCTGCTCGGTACCGCACTGGGCATCAGCGCCCTGCCCCTTCAAGCCCTGGCCGCTGAAGCCGCGCAGGTCAGCCAGCAGTATGCGATTGCGCCCGGCGAACTGAACGATGTGCTCAACCAGTTTGCCCGTCAGGCGGGGATCACCCTCTCCAGCACACCGCAATTGACCATTGGGCTGCAATCCCGTGGCTTGCAAGGGCAGTACTCGGCCGATCAGGCGCTGCGCCAATTGCTCAATGGCAGCGGCCTGGAGGCCGTAAGCCAGGGTGGGCACAGCTATGTGCTGCGGGCCCAGCCAGACAACGCCGCACTGTCGCTGCCAGACACCGATATCCGCAGCTTCTCCCTGGGCAATGCCTTGGGCAGCATGGATGGCTACAACGCCACCCACAGCCAGGTGGCGACCAAGACCAGCATGCCCCTGGTGGAAACCTCACAGTCGGTCTCGGTGGTGACTCGCCAGCAGATAGATGACCAGGGCTCGCAGACCGTCGCCCAGGCCATGCGCTATACGCCTGGGGTGCTGACCAACCCCTATGGCGCCACCCACCGCTACGACTATGTGGCCATGCGCGGTTTCAACGACGGTTCGGTCGACAACATCTACGTTGACGGCCTGAAGTCCATGGGTGACAACGGCACCTACAGCACCATGCAAGTGGACCCTTACTTTCTGGAGCGCATCGACATCCTCAAAGGGCCCTCTTCGGTACTCTATGGCCGCAGCTCGCCAGGGGGCCTGGTGGCACTGACCACCAAGAAGCCCCTGTTCACGCCCTTCCATCAGGTGCAGGCCACCGTCGGTACCCAAGGCCAGCGTGGCATGGGCTTCGACTTCAGCGGCCCGGTCGATGACGACAAGCGTATTGCCTATCGCCTGACAGGCTTGGCGGACAGCTCTGATACTCAGTTCGACCATAACAAGGAAGAACGCTACGCCATCGCACCGGCTATCAGCATCGACTTCACCGAAGACACCTCGCTGACGCTGCAGGCATACCTGCAGCACGACCCCAATGGTGGCTACCACGGGGGTAACCCGGCTGACGGCATGCTGCACAAGCGCAACGGGCTGCGCCTGTCAGACCACTTCTTTGAAGGTGAGCCTGGGGTCGACAACTACGAGCGTACCCAGCAGTCGTTCAGCTACCAGTTCGAGCACCGTTTCAACGACGTCTTCACCGCCCGGCAGAACTTCCGCTACCAGGATTCTGACGTAACGATGGACCAGGTGTATTCGGCCGGTTGGGCCGACGCCGACAGCAACATCCTCAACCGCGCCTACACCGGGGGCGACGAGCGCCTGCATTCGTACATCATCGATAACATGCTGCAGGCGGAGTTCTTCACCGGCGCGGCCAAGCACACCTTGCTGCTTGGCACCGACTACCAGCGCCGCAAGGCCGACGTGGAATGGCGTTACGGCACGGTCGACCCGCTGGATGCCGGCAACCCTCAATATGGCAATGGCAACCTCCAGGTACTTGGTGAAAACCGCTATCAGCGCCGCCTGCAGCAAACGGGTGTGTACCTGCAGGACCTGGTTGAGCTGGACCAATGGCGCTTCTCGCTGGGCTTGCGCCAGGACTGGGTGAAGGTCTCCGAGGAGAATCGCGACAGCAACACCAAGGTCAACGATCAGCGCTCCAAGTTCACCACCCGAGCGGGCGTGCTGTACTTGTTCGAGAACGGCTTGGCACCCTATGTCAGCTACTCGGAGTCGTTCAACCCCAATACCGTGTCCGACCAGGAAGGCCGGCCGTTGGCACCGACCGAGGGCACTCAGTGGGAAGCGGGTATCAAGTACCAGCCGCCCGGCAGTGACAACCTGTTTACCGCGTCGGTGTTCCGTATCGAGCAGGAGAACCTGGCCTCCAAGCAGCCGAACGAAGACTTCTACCGCCCGGTGGGTGAAGTACGCTCACAAGGCCTGGAGCTGGAGGCGCATGTTCAGCTGACCGACAACCTCAAGCTGTTGGGCGGCTACACCTTTACCGACATCGAGTATGCCAAGACGATGCCGAGCTTGGTGGCAGCAAACCTGGACAACAAGGGTAATTCGCCCACCCAGGCACCCAAGCAGATGTTTTCGCTGTGGGCCGACTACAACTTCCGCCAGGGGCCGCTGGACGGCCTGCGACTGGGCGGTGGGGTGCGTTATGTAGGGTACAGCTGGGTGGATGCGGAAAACAGCATGAAGGTGCCCTCCTACACGCTGTTTGATGCCTCGATCGGATACGACCTGGGCAAGGTTGGCCTGACGGGGGTGGATGTGCGCCTGAACGCCAACAACCTCACCAATGAGAGCTACGTCACCTCATGTGCCAGCCTGAACTATTGCTACATGGGTGAAGAGCGCAACGTCAGCGCAACGGTCAGCTATCAATTCTGACCCGAAAAGACAAAGCCCCTGTCTGCGATGCAGACAGGGGCTTTGGGTTTGAATCTTGACGATGACCTACTCTCACATGGGGAGACCCCACACTACCATCGGCGATGCATCGTTTCACTGCTGAGTTCGGGATGGGATCAGGTGGTTCCAATGCTCTATGGTCGTCAAGAAATTCTGTGTGCCGGCCCGTCCTGAAGACGTGCCCGCGAATTTCTATGGCTTCTACTTAAAGACAAAACCCCTACCTGCTTGCGCAGATAGGGGTTTTGCGAAATGAATCTTGACGATGACCTACTCTCACATGGGGAGACCCCACACTACCATCGGCGATGCATCGTT
>NZ_JABWRU010000004.1:0-337024 GCF_014269165.1 Pseudomonas sp. SWRI68
GGGCGGGAGGGGTGGATCTTGGCATTAGTGCTCCGGTACGCCGGGCGGTTGCTCGGCGGGCTTGTCAGTGGGGGCTGGCAGCGGTTTTTGCGGCACCTTGGGGCCAGCGGTGACGATCACCAGTTTATCGGCTGACAGGTGTTTGTTCATGGCGGCCTTGACCTGTTCGACGGTAAGGGCCTGGGACTGCTGCATGAAGTCCTCGAGCCAGGTCAGCGGTAGGTTGTAGAAGCCGATGGCCCCCAGTTGGCCGACGATACTGGCGTTGCTGGCATTGGACAGCGGGAAGCTGCCGGCCAGCTCGCGCTTGGCGTCGTCCAGCTCTTGCTGGGTCGGGCCGCTTTTCAGGTAGTCGGCAAGGATGTCCTGGACCAGCTTGAGTGTGCCTTCGCTGAGTTCGGCGCGGGTTTGCAGGTTGATCATGAACGGGCCGCGTACCTGCATCGGGCTGAACACCGAGTAGACGCCGTAGGTGAGGCCGCGCTTTTCACGTACTTCACTCATCAGGCGGGTGCCGAACGCGCCACCGCCAAGGATCTGGTTGCCCAGCGACAGGGCTGGCCAGTCTGGGTCCTGACGGTCGATACCCAGTTCAGCCAGCATCAGGTGGGTCTGTTTGGACGGGAAGTCAATGTGGGTCAGGCCCGCCTTGGGCTCAGCGGGCTGGGCCGGTGCCGCCAGCGCCGGGCCCTTGGGCAGGCCGGCGGAAACCTGGGCGGCAATGGCTTCGGCTTCGGCGCGGCTGAGGTCGCCGACCAGGGCGATGACCGCGTTGCCGGCAGTGTAGGCCTTGGCATGGAAGGCGCGCAGCTGTGCCAGGGTGATGCCGTTGATGCTTTCGGCGGTGCCGTCGCTCGGGTGAGCGTAGGGATGGTCGCCGTAGAGCTTGCCGAACAGCGCCTTGCCAGCGATCTTGCCGGGGTTCTGCTTCTCGTATTCGAAGCCGGCCAGCATCTGGTTCTTGATGCGCTTGAGGGCGTCCTCCGGGAACGTGGGCTTGCCAGCGACCTCAGCGAACAGCTTGAGCGCCGGCTCACGCTTGTCCTGGGTGCTCAGGCTGCGCAGCGAGGCCACGGCCATGTCGCGGTACGAGCCGTTGCCGAAGTCTGCGCCGAGGCCTTCGAAGCCTTCGGCAATGGCGGTTACGTCCTTGCCTGCCACGCCCTCGTTGAGCATGGCGTTGGTCAAGGCGGCCAGGCCTGGCGTGGCGCCGTCCTGGCTGCTACCGGCGGCGAATGTGACGCGCAGGTCGAACATCGGCAGTTCGCGGGCTTCGACGAACAGCACCCGGGCGCCTTCGGCGGTGGTCCAGTTCTGGATGTTCAGCTGGCGCCGGCTGGGCGCCTTGCCATCCAGCTCGGCCAGTGACTGCAGGGTATTGGCCGGGCGGGCCGCAGTGCTGTCGGCCTTCGGCGCGTTGTCGGCCAGGGCCGGGGCCGCCAGCACTGCCGCCAGCGTAAGGGCGCGGATGCCCGTAGCCAGCAGGGTGAGGCGTGGTGCGCGACGATCACTCATGAGCGGACTCCTCGGGCAGTACATGGGCAACGCTCAGGCGTTCGCGGGTGAAGTAGGTGCGCGCAGCGTTCTGGATGTCTTGCGGGGTCACGCGCTTGAGCTCGTCCAGTTCGCTGTCGATCAGCTTCCAGGACAGGCCCACGGTCTCCAGCTGGCCGATGGTGGTGGCTTGGCTGCTGATGGAGTCGCGATCGTAGACCAGGCCGGCGATCACCTGGGCGCGCACGCGTTCGAGCTCTTCGGCGCTAGGGGGCGTGGTCTTGAGCTCTTCGAGCAGTTGCCAGATGCCCTTTTCCACGTCTGCCAGGGTTTTCTGCTTCTGCACGTTCGGCGTGGCCGAGATCAGGAACAGGCTGTCACCACGGGTGAAGGCGTTGTAGCTGGACGACGCCCCGGCCACCAGCTCCTGACCGCGCTCCAGGCGGGCCGGCATACGGGCACTGTAGCCGCCGTCGAGCAAGGCCGAGATCAGGCGCAGGGCATGCACCGTGCTCGGCTCCTGGGTGGTCGCCAGGCCGGGTACGTTGAAGCCGTAGATCAGGCTTGGCAACTGCGTGCGCACGTGCAGGGTCAGTTGGCGCTGGCCTGGCTCGGCCAGCTCCAGCGGCAGCTTGGCTGGCGGCACCGCGCGTTTGGGAATGCCGGCGAAGTACTTTTGCGCCAGGCCCTTGACCTCGTCGACGGTGACATCGCCGACCACCACCAGGGTGGCGTTGTTGGGCGCGTACCAGGATTCGTACCAGTGCCGCAGCTCCTCGACCTTCATGCGTTCGAGGTCGGCCATCCAGCCGATGGTCGGGGTGTGATAGCCACTGGCCGGGTAGGCCATGGCGCGGAACAGCTCGAATGCTTTCGAGTTGGGCTGATCATCGGTGCGCAGGCGGCGCTCTTCCTTGATCACTTCGATTTCGCGGCTGAACTCGTCGGCGGGCAGGCGCAGGCTGGCCAGGCGGTCGGCTTCGAGTTCCAGGGCCACTGGCAGGCGGTCGCGGGCCAGCACCTGGTAGTAGGCCGTGTAATCGTCGCTGGTGAAGGCGTTTTCTTCGGCGCCCAGGTCCCGCAGGATGCGCGAGCCCTCGCCGGGGCCGACTTTGGCGCTACCCTTGAACATCATGTGTTCCAGGGCGTGGGACAGGCCGGTCTGGCCCGGGTTCTCGTAGCTGGAGCCGACCTTGTACCAGATCTGCGAGACCACGACCGGTGCGCGGTGGTCTTCGCGCACGATCACCTTGAGGCCATTGTCGAGGATGAATTCGTGAGTCGGTTGCACATCGGCGGCGAAGGCCGCGAGCGGCAGGCAGAGCGTGCCGAGCAACAGGCCAGCGGCGCGGCGGGCTAGAGCATTCATACGGTGTTTAACCTGTTCGGCGGCCCGCAGGGTTTAGCGTCGGCGGGCCAGGAGGTGCTAGGATACTGATCCGGTTGCCTGGCGACCATGCCTGTCGCCGTTCTGGCCCGCAGGACACTAAGACAAAACGTTGCGCATGAACCAGCCGGCTTCAAGATAGTCTGTTCTGCGTATAGAGAATTCCCGATGCGCCATTGCTGGCGCATCGCTACCCTGAGATAGCCGTCCTCCATGTTTGGTTCCAACGACGACAAAAAAGCGCCGGCCGAGTCTGGCGAAAAGAAAGGCCTGTTCAGCTGGTTTCGCAAGAAGCCGCAGCAACCTGTCGCCGAACAGCCGCAAACGCCCGAGCCACAGTCTGCTGAACCGGTAGCGCCGCAGCCTGCCGTCGAGCTGCCTGAAGCGCCGCCGCTCGCGCCTTTGGCCGCGCCGGCCCCGGTTGCTCCCGAGGTGCCCCAGCCTGCGCTGCCGCCTACTGCCTTCAAGGCCCCCGAGCCCGAGCAGCCAGCGGCAGGTGCGGGCTTGCCCGCGAATCCGCAAGCCGCCACACCGGTCGAAAGCCCTTCGCCACTGGTGCAAGCCCCTGAGGCCCCGGTAGTTCGCGGCGCAGAACCGCCTGTCAGCAACCTGGTGCTGCCGGTCGCCGAAGAACCCGTGGCCCTGGTGCCGGACCTGGAGCCTATCGCCCCGCCAGCGATCCCTGAACGCCCGGTAGTCGCAGCGCCTGCCGCGCCTCAGCCGGCGCCCGTGGTTGTCGAGGCAGCAGCGGTCGCGGCGCCTGCCCCGGTCGAAGCTGAACCGGTTGCCGTACCGGTCGCCACCGAACAGTCCAAGCCCGGCTTCTTCGCCCGCCTCAAGCAAGGCCTGTCCAAGACCAGTGCCAGCATCGGCGAAGGCATGGCCAGCCTGTTCATGGGCAAGAAGGTTATCGATGATGACCTGCTCGATGAGATCGAAACCCGCCTGCTGACCGCCGACGTCGGCGTCGAAGCGACCTCGGCCATTGTCCAGAACCTGACCCAGAAGGTTGCCCGCAAGCAACTGGCCGATGCCGATGCGTTGTACAAGTCGCTGCAGGAAGAACTGGCCGCGTTGCTGCGCCCGGTCGAGCAGCCGCTGAAGATCCAGGCGCAGAACAAGCCCTACGTGATCCTGGTGGTCGGCGTGAACGGCGCTGGCAAGACCACCACCATCGGCAAGATGGCCAAGAAGCTGCAGTTGGAGGGCAAGAAGGTCATGCTGGCCGCGGGCGACACTTTCCGTGCTGCGGCCGTTGAGCAGTTGCAGGTCTGGGGCGAGCGTAACCAGATCCCGGTGATCGCCCAGCACACCGGTGCCGACTCCGCCTCGGTGATCTTCGATGCCGTGCAGGCCGCCAAGGCCCGTGGCGTCGATGTGCTGATCGCCGACACGGCCGGCCGTCTGCACACCAAGGACAACTTGATGGAAGAGCTGAAGAAGGTTCGCCGGGTCATCGGCAAGCTCGACGCCGAGGCGCCTCACGAGGTGCTGCTGGTGCTCGACGCCGGTACCGGCCAGAACGCCATCAGCCAGGCCAAGTACTTCAACCAGAGCGTCGAGCTGACTGGCCTGGCGCTGACCAAGCTGGACGGCACCGCCAAGGGCGGGGTGATCTTCGCCCTGGCCAAGCAATTCAGCATCCCGATCCGTTTCATCGGTGTCGGCGAAGGTATCGACGACCTGCGCACCTTTGAAGCCGAGCCGTTCGTCAAGGCGCTGTTCGCCGAGCGAGAGCATCCATGATCCGATTCGAACAGGTCGCCAAGCGCTATCCCAATGGCCATGTAGGCTTGCATGAGCTGAGTTTCCGGGCGCGCCGGGGCGAATTCCTGTTCGTCACCGGGCACTCGGGTGCCGGTAAGAGCACTTTGCTGCGTTTGTTGCTGGCCATGGAACGCCCGACCAGCGGCAAGCTGCTGCTGGCAGGGCAGGACCTGGGCCAGATCAGCAATGCGCAGATCCCCTTCCTGCGTCGGCAGATCGGTGTGGTGTTCCAGAACCACCAGTTGCTGTTCGATCGCACGGTGTTCAACAACATCGCCTTGCCGCTGCAGATCCTCGGTTTGTCCAAGGCCGATATCACCAAACGCGTGGATTCGGCGCTGGAGCGTGTGTCGCTGGCCGACAAGGGCGAGCTGTTCCCGGCGGACCTGTCCACGGGGCAGCAGCAGCGGGTGGGTATTGCGCGGGCCATCGTCCATCAGCCAGCCCTGTTGCTGGCCGACGAACCCACCGGCAACCTTGACCCGCGCCTGGCCGCGGAGATCATGGGCGTGTTCGAGGACATCAACCGCCTGGGCACCACGGTATTGATCGCCAGCCACGACCTGGCACTGATCGCGCGCATGCGCCACCGCATGCTGACGCTGCAGCGCGGCCGTCTGATCGGCGATGGGGAGGCCGGGCAATGAGCACTACACGTACGCCGAAGGTTTCCGAGCGGGTTGCGCCGAAACCCGCTGACCCGCAGCCTGGAAAGAAAAAACGCGACGACGATGACGGCCCGGACTTTCGCACCTTGCTGCATGCCTGGCTGGAGAGCCACCGGGCAAGCATGGCCGACAGCTTGCGTCGCCTCGGCAAGCAGCCGATCGGCAGCTTCTTTACCTGCCTGGTCATGGCCGTGGCCTTGAGCATGCCCATGGGCCTGTCGTTGCTGCTGAAGAACGTCGAGAAGCTCGGCGGGTCCTGGCAGCGCGCCGCGCAGATTTCGCTATACCTGAAGCTTGACGCTGGCAGCAAGGACGGCGAGGCCCTGCGTGACGAGATCAAGCGCATGCCCGGGGTGGCCGATGCGTTGTATGTCAGCCGCGACCAGGCGCTGGAAGAGTTCCAGCAGCAGTCCGGGCTGGGCGAGGCCTTGCGCGAACTCCCCGAAAACCCGCTGCCTGGCGTGGTGGTGGTGACCCCGAGCGAGGTCGACAAGCCCGCGCTGGAGGCGTTGCGTCAGCGCCTATCGGAGCTGCCCAAGGTCGAAGTGGCACAGCTGGACTTGGTATGGGTCGAACGCCTGGCGGCGATCCTCAAGTTGGGTGACCGCTTTGTCTTCGGGTTGGCGGTCATGCTGATTTCTGCGTTGCTGTTAGTAATCGGTAACACAATTCGTCTACATATTGAAAACCGCCGCACCGAGATCGAAGTCATCAAGCTGGTAGGCGGCACCGACAGCTACGTGCGCCGGCCTTTCCTGTACATGGGGGCCTTGTACGGCCTGGGTGCGGGTTTCTTGGCTTGGGGTATCCTGGCGTTCGGCCTCAACTGGCTGAACCAGGCGGTTGTCGGGCTGTCCGGCTTGTACGGCAGTGACTTCGCCCTGGGCGGCGTGCCGGCGTCCGATGGTCTGTCGCTCTTGATCGGAGCGGTGCTGTTAGGGTATATCGGTGCATGGATCGCGGTCGCTCGGCACTTGAACGAGCTAGCGCCTCGATAGTTTTTCCCGTGCCAGCATTGACTTTATTACCGTTTTGGGAACTTGTTCATCGGTTTCCGGTCAATGTTGGCAGTGCCCACAAGGCGCGAGTCTAGTAAGTCGGAGGTTCTTGAATGACCACATCGTTGCAACCTGCCTATGCCTTGGTACCCGGTGCAAACCTGGAAGCCTATGTGCACACGGTCAACAGCATCCCGCTGCTGACGGTCGAGCAGGAGCGTGATCTGGCCGAGCGTCTCTATTATGAGCAGGATCTTGAGGCCGCTCGGCAAATGGTGATGGCCCACCTGCGTTTCGTCGTACATATCGCCCGTAGCTATGCAGGCTATGGCCTGGCCCAGGCCGACCTGATTCAGGAAGGCAACGTCGGCTTGATGAAGGCCGTCAAGCGCTTCAACCCTGAGATGGGGGTGCGCCTGGTGTCCTTTGCCGTGCACTGGATCAAGGCAGAAATCCACGAATTCATCCTGCGTAACTGGCGCATCGTCAAGGTGGCTACCACCAAGGCCCAGCGCAAACTGTTCTTCAACCTGCGCAGCCAGAAGAAGCGTCTGGCCTGGCTGAACAACGATGAAGTTCATCGCGTGGCTGAAAGCCTTGGCGTTGAACCCCGTGAAGTGCGTGAGATGGAAAGCCGGCTGAGTGGTCAGGACATGGCCTTTGACCCGGCGGCGGAAGCCGACGACGACAGCGCTTTCCAGTCGCCAGCGCATTATCTGGAAGACCACCGCTACGATCCGGCGGTACAGCTGGAGGATGCCGACTGGAGTGACAACTCCACCAGCAACCTGCACGAAGCGTTGCAAGGCCTGGACGAGCGTAGCCGTGACATCCTCTACCAGCGCTGGTTGGCTGAAGAGAAGGCGACCTTGCACGAGCTGGCGGACAAATACAGCGTTTCGGCCGAGCGTATTCGGCAGTTGGAAAAGAACGCAATGAACAAGGTCAAGGCGTTGATCGCGGCCTGATTCGCGCCTTGCTGGATGAAAAGCCGTGCCCTGTGAGGGGCGCGGCTTTTTTATGGGCTTCTGGGGCTGCACTGCAGCCCCGGATAATCAGCGTTTGCGCGAGGCATCCAGCTGCATCAGGTAGCTAGGCCCGCCCAGCTGGCTCATCTGCCGCCGGATCCAACCCGCCCGATTGGCCACATAGGCGCTGGGCCGGCTGGCGCTCCACTTGATCGGGCTGGGCAGCACGGCAGCCAACTGCGCGGCCTGCTGGCGGCTGAGGCGGCTGGCATCGACACCGAAGTGGTAGCGCGCGGCAGCCTGGGCGCCAAACACCCCATTGCCCCATTCGGCGCTGTTGAGGTAAACCTCGAGGATCCGCTCTTTCGACCAGAACAGCTCGATCAGCGCGGTAAACCACGCCTCCAGGCCCTTGCGGAACCAGCTGCGGCCCGACCACAGGAACAGGTTCTTGGCCACCTGCTGGGTCAAGGTGCTGGCCCCACGAATGTTGCCACCCCGTTCGTTATAAGCCAGCGCTGCCTGAATGGCCGGGATGTCAAAGCCCCAATGGCTGGCGAACTTCTGGTCTTCACCGGCAATGACCGCCACCTTCAGGTCATCGGCGATGTTCTGCCACGGTTGCCAGTCGCGCTGCAGGTCGATTGGCTCGCCACTCACCCAGGACTGCACCTTGCGCTCGGCCATCAACGCCGTGCCGGGTGGCGGTACCCAGCGAAACACCAGCACCAGCACGATACTGCCGGCAGCGAACCAGAGCAGGGCGCGGGTGAGGCGGCGGATAAGGGATGGCAGCATGTCGATGGCTTGGCCGGGCAGGTGGAAGGGGCCATTATACAGACCCGATAGTAGGAGTCCTCCCATGCTTCGCAGCTTCCTGATGCTTGCCGCCTTTTTCGGCTTTACCGGTGTGGCCTTGGGCGCATTTGCCGCGCACGGGCTGAAAAACCGCCTTACGGCAGATTACCTGGCGATCTTTCATACCGGGGTTACCTACCAACTGGTGCATGCCCTGGCGATTTTCGGTGTTGCCGTGCTGGCGGCGCACTTGCCTGGGCGCCTGGTCGGCTGGGCCGGCGGTCTGTTCGCGCTGGGTATCGTACTGTTCTCCGGTAGCCTGTACCTGCTGACCCTGACGGGTGTAAGCAAGCTCGGCATCATCACGCCCATTGGCGGGCTGTGCTTCCTGGCCGGTTGGTTGTGCCTGGGCCTGGCAGCCTGGCGGCTGGGCTGACCGAGCGGTCCACAATCGCGACTAATGGCGTGCACCGCCCTTGGGTTCAAGGGTTGTTCAGCGCTAGAATGCGGGCCCCAAAGAACAACGGTGGCCGTGCGCATGCGCATTCAACTGAACGGTGAACCTTACGAACTGCCCGCTGGCGAAAGCGTCGCGGCCCTGCTGACCCGCCTGGAACTCACCGGGCGCCGGGTAGCCGTGGAACTGAACCTGGACATCGTGCCGCGTAGCCTGCATGACAGCACGCAGCTGAACGACGGCGACCAGGTCGAAGTGGTCCACGCCATCGGCGGCGGCTGATTACAGCTCGGCGGTTCACATGCAAGCCCAGTAACCTTTTCCCGAGGAACAACGATGAGCAACGTTCGTAGCGACAAGCCCTTTACCCTGGCCGGGCGCACTTTCCAGTCGCGCCTGCTGGTCGGCACCGGCAAATACCGTGACATGGAAGAAACCCGCCTGGCCATCGAGGCCTCGGGTGCCGAGATCGTCACCGTCGCTGTGCGTCGTACCAACATCGGCCAGAACCCGGGCGAGCCGAACCTGCTCGACGTACTGCCGCCAGACCGTTACACCATCCTGCCGAACACCGCTGGCTGCTACGACGCGGTCGAAGCCGTGCGCACCTGCCGCCTGGCCCGTGAACTGCTCGATGGCCACAACCTGGTCAAGCTGGAAGTCCTGGCCGACCAGAAGACGTTGTTCCCCAACGTGATCGAGACCCTCAAGGCCGCTGAAGTACTGGTCAAGGACGGTTTCGACGTGATGGTCTACACCAGCGACGACCCGATCATCGCCCGTCAGCTGGCCGAAGTCGGCTGCATTGCGGTCATGCCGCTGGCAGGCCTGATCGGTACCGGCCTGGGCATCTGCAACCCCTACAACCTGCAGATCATCCTGGAAGAATCCAAGGTGCCGGTGCTGGTCGATGCCGGCGTGGGTACCGCCTCCGATGCCACCATCGCCATGGAAATGGGTTGCGAGGCGGTGCTGATGAACTCGGCCATCGCCCACGCCCAGCAACCGGTGCTGATGGCCGAAGCCATGAAGCACGCTATCGTGGCAGGTCGCATGGCCTACCTGGCCGGCCGCATGCCGAAGAAACTCTATGCCAGCGCCTCTTCGCCGCTGGATGGTCTGATCAAGTAAGAGCTCCTGATGACTGAATCGCAAGAAACGCCGATCACCGCCGAAGGCGAAGAGCGCCCACACCGCCGTATCAAGAGTTTCGTGATGCGCGCCGGTCGCATGACCGAAGGCCAGCAACGCGGCCTGGACCAGGGTGGCCCACAGTTCATCCTGCCCCTGGCCGACAGCCCGGTGGACTATGACCAGGTGTTCGGCCGCGCTGCGCCGCGCACCCTGGAGATCGGTTTCGGCATGGGCCACTCCCTGCTGGAGATGGCGGCTGCCGCCCCTGAACTGGACTTCATCGGTGTCGAAGTACACCGTCCGGGTGTTGGCGCGCTGCTCAATGGCGTGTTGACCCAGGGCCTGAAGAACCTGCGGGTGTACGATTGCGATGCCATCGAAGTGCTGAACCGCTGCGTGGCCGACAACAGCCTCGACCGGTTGATGCTGTTCTTCCCGGACCCTTGGCACAAGGCACGCCATCACAAACGCCGCATCGTCCAGCTGGAGTTCGCCGAGCTGGTACGGCGCAAGCTCAAGCCCGGTGGCGTGTTCCACATGGCGACCGACTGGGAGCCGTATGCCGAGTACATGCTGGAGGTGATGAGCGCTGCGCCGGGTTACCGTAACCAGGCGGCGGATGGCGCCTATGTGCCGCGCCCGCAAGAGCGGCCGATCACCAAGTTCGAGCGCCGTGGTGAGCGCTTGGGGCATGGGGTTTGGGATTTGAAGTTCGAAAAGGTGGATTGATCACCTGATTCAGCCGATTGAACCGCAGCGCCTGCAGAAATGCAGGCAAAAAAAACCGCCTTGAGAGAGGCGGTTTTTTTATGCGAGCGTAGGACGGAGTCCCTGCTTACACGCAGCTCTGCAGACGCAGATCAACCCCGCCGATCAGCCACCACGCCGATCAACACCAGCACCACCAGCAGCACCGGTGCCAGCGCATAGTTATTGAACTGGCTCAGCCCCTTCACCACCCATGGCGTGGCATAGATCAGCGCCGCACCGCTGCCGATCATCACCAGCAAGGCCATCACTGGCACGCGCAGCGCGCCCGCCAAGCTGCCGATGCGTTGCTCGGCCCAGGCTTTGATATCGGTGCCGAACAGCACCAGCAGGCAGCCTACCAAGGCCAGCGAAATCTCCGACAGGTTGCTGCGGCTCCAGCGGGAAACCGTCGCGAGCAGATCAAGTACCAGATCCATGGGTCATCCTTAGGTCAAGAAATACTGCAGCAGGTCATTGAGGAACAACTGGCCGCGTGGCGTGGCTACCAGTCGATCCGGTTCGACCTGCAAAAGGCCCTTTTGTTCGGCAGCACGCCGTGCCTCGACCAGCTGTGCCAGCGGCAGGCCGGTGCGCTGGGTAAACAGTTCGGCTTCCACGCCATCGGTCAGGCGCAAGGCATTCATCAGGAATTCGAAGGGCAGCTCGTCGGCCGGCAGCAGCTTTTCACCGGCCTTGAACGGCTTGGCCAGGTTCAGGTAGTCCTTGGGCAGGCGGGTTTTCCAGGTGCGCAAGATGCGCCCGTCGGCGAAGGTCAGCTTGCCGTGGGCGCCGGCACCGATACCGATGAAATCACCAAAGCGCCAGTAGTTGAGGTTGTGCTTGGCTGCACGGCCTGGCTGGGCATAGGCGGAAACCTCGTACTGGCGGTAGCCGTGCTCGGCCATCAGCGCCTGCCCCGCTTCCTGGATGTCCCACAGGATGTCGTCTTCGGGCAGCTCGGGGGGCTGGTTCCAGAACACCGTGTTGGGCTCTACGGTCAGCTGGTACCAGGACAAGTGGGTTGGCCCCAGCTCGATGGCTTGGCGCAGGTCACCCAGGGCATCGTCCAGCGACTGCTCGGGCAGGCCGTGCATCAAGTCCATGTTGAAGTTGTCGAACCCTGCGGCGCGGGCCATGCCCGCAGCGCGGATCGCTTCGTCGCCATTGTGGATGCGCCCGAGCGCCTCGAGCTTGGCGGGCTGGAAGCTTTGCACGCCGATGGACAGGCGGTTGATGCCGGTTTGCCGGTACGCCTTGAATTTCTCCTGCTCGAACGTGCCTGGGTTGGCTTCCAGGGTGATTTCGATGTCTGGTGCGAACGGGATGCGTTGTTCAACACCGCGCAGCAGGCGGCCGAGGGCATTGGCGCTGAACAGGCTCGGCGTGCCGCCACCGAAGAAGATCGAGCTGATCGGGCGCCCCTGCACGGCCTCAAGCTCTTGATCGAGGTCGGTCAGCAGGGCGTCGACGTACGCCTCTTCAGGCAGCTCGGGGCCAGCCGCGTGGGAGTTGAAGTCGCAATAAGGGCACTTGCGCACGCACCACGGGATGTGGATGTACAACGCCAAGGGCGGCAGCACGGCGAAACCCGCCGCCCCCGTCGGGAACGGCCGGGTGGACAACGTTTCGATCATGCCAGGCCCAGGCGTTGACGCAGCAGGGCCATGGCGCGGGCGCGGTGGCTGAGCTGGTTCTTGTCGACCGGGGCGAGGTCCGCGCTCGAGCAATTGCGCTCCGGTACCCAGAACAGCGGGTCGTAGCCAAAGCCGTGCTCGCCGCTGGCTTCGAACATGATGCGCCCGTGCCACAGGCCTTCGCACAGGATCGGCAGTGGGTCGTCGGCGTGACGCACCAGCGCCAGCACGCAGACGAACTGCGCGCCACGCTCAGCCTCAGGCACCTCTTTCAAGGCCTCCAGCAGCTTGGCATTGTTCGCCGCATCACCCTTGCCATCGGCATAGCGTGCGGAGTAGATGCCCGGCGCACCACCCAGGTAGTCGACTGCCAGGCCCGAGTCGTCGGCCAGTGCCGGCAGGCCAGAGATGCGCGCGGCATTGCGTGCCTTGAGAATGGCGTTCTCGACGAACGACAGGCCGGTTTCCTCTGGCTCGACCTGGCTGAATTCGCCGATCGAGCGCAGCTGTACGGATGCTCCGAGCATCGCCTGGAGTTCCTTGAGTTTGCCGGCATTGTGGCTGGCCAATACGAGTTGCTGGAAATTCATCATTCGCCTGGGAACACTTCCTGGTTGAAGCTGAGAGAGTTACTGATGCCGCCGGTTTCGACATTGAGGTCGAAGGTCACGGTTTCGGGCTGTTCGATCTTGAACTGGGCGATGTAGTACACCGCACCCTGTTCGTTGATCTGCTTGAAGGACAGCGGGCTACTGCGCCCGGTCAGGTCCTTCACCGTGCCGCTGACGACCGCCATGGCCGGCTTGTTGGCCTTGAGCACGGCAATGTTGAGCACGCCCTGGTTCTTGCTGCGCACCAGGCCCGTGGCCGCAGCCACCTCTGGTGTCAGCATGCTCGAGGTGAACGCGCTGTAGTGTACCGTCACGTCGCCAAACACTTCCTTGCGCTCGGGACGGGCGGCATCGGCAGCCAGTACGGGCAGGGCCAGGCACAGGCTGATCAGGAACAGGGTCAGGCGACGCATGGTGCGATTCCTCCAGTGGGCGTCAAACCGCGAGCTGGTGCTCCTGCAGGCCAGGGCTGCTGACGCGATAGATGCCGATCTCACCTAGAAGATTAGGCCATAGCCGGCCGCCCCACCCATTACGGTGCAAGTGGTCGACGGCCAGGCGGTCAAGGACCTTGGCATGGCGCTCGTGGCACAGCTCTTCGAAGTCGGCGAAGGTGCAGAAGTGGATGTTCGGCGTGTTGTACCAGGTATACGGCATGAAGTCCGAAACCGGCATGCGGCCTTTGGTCGCCAGGTACCAACGGCAGCGCCAGTGGCCGAAGTTGGGGAAGGTGATGATGCATTGACGGCCCACGCGCAGCATCTCGTCGAGGATGCGGTCGGGGTACTCCACGGCCTGCAGGGCCTGGGTCATGATCACCACGTCGAAGCTGTTGCTGGCGAAGTTGCCCAGGCCCTGGTCCAGGTCCTGCTCGATGACGTTGACGCCCTTGGCCACGCACGCGGCGATGTTGTCGGGGTCGATCTCCAGGCCGTAACCGGTGACCTGCTTGCGGTCACGCAGCGAGGCCAGCAGTTCGCCACTGCCGCAGCCCAGGTCGAGTACCCGGCTGCCGGCGGGAATCCAGTCGTGGATGATTTCCAGATCGGCTCTCATGCTGTCCTCAGATGGCGATGCGGTTCATGTAGTTCGAGAAACCCTGCATGTAGCGAGGTGTGGGGATCAGGAAGGCATCGTGCCCGTAGGGCGAGTCGATCTCCAGGTAACAGACGTTCTTGCGTGCGGCCATCAGTGCGTCGACGATCTCGCGGGAACGGGCCGGCGAGAAGCGCCAGTCGGTGGTGAACGACATGATGCAGTAGTCTGCCGTGACGCCGGCGAGGGTGGCGGCAAGGTCGCCACCGTGGGCCGCCGCGGGGTCGAAGTAATCCAGCGCCTTGGTCATCAGCAGGTAGGTATTGGCGTCGAAACGGCCGGAAAACTCCTCGCCCTGATAGCGCAGGTAGCTTTCGACCTGGAACTCGACGCTGTGGAAGTCGTAGTTGAGCTTGTCGCTCTTGAGCTCACGGCCGAATTTTTCACCCATCGAATCATCGGACAGGTAGGTGATATGGCCCACCATGCGCGCCAACATCAACCCGCGCTTGGGGATCACGCCCTGGTCCTGGAACGAACCACCGTGGAATTCCGGGTCGGTGAGGATGGCCTGGCGGGCCACTTCGTTGAAGGCGATGTTCTGCGCCGACAGCTTGGGCGCCGAGGCGATATCGACGCAGTGCCGCACCCGGTCGGGGTAGGTGATGGTCCATTGCAGCGCCTGCATGCCACCGAGGCTTCCGCCCACGATCGCGGCCCACTGGCCAATGCCCAGGCGGTCGGCCAGGCGCACCTGGCTGTGCACCCAGTCTTCCACGGTCAGTACCGGGAAGTCGGCACCATAGGGCTTGCCGGTGGCCGGGTTGAGGCTGCTGGGGCCGGTGCTGCCATTGCAGCCGCCGAGGTTGTTCAGGCTGACCACGAAGAAACGGTTGGTGTCGATCGGCTTGCCGGGGCCGATGCAGCTGTCCCACCACCCTGGCTTGCGGTCGGTTTCGGCATGGTAGCCCGCGGCATGGTGGTGGCCGGACAAGGCATGGCAGATCAGCACGGCATTGCTCGCGCTGGCGTTCAGGGTGCCATAGGTCTCATAGACCAGCTCGTAGCTGGCTAGGGAGCGGCCACAGGCCAGTGCCAGCGGCTCTTCGAACCGGGCTGTTTGCGGTGTAACCAGACCGACGGAATCTTCGGGAAGGACAGTGGACATCGACCCTGCTCACGCTTGACGGAGGCGTAAGTCTAAAGAGCGCTACCCCCTGCGGCAAGCAATGGCTTGCCGCAGAAGGCGCCGATGGCCAAGGAGGGTGTCAGATCATCCGCCACAGCTCTTGCGGCATGCCCGCATAGGCGGCAAGCGGAGGCATGACGAACGACTGAATGACCTGAATGGCCAGGAAGGCGAAGATCGGCGAGATGTCCATGCCGCCCAGGTTTGGCACCAGGCGCCGGAACGGAGCCAGTACCGGTTCGCTGATCTGGTACGCGAGCTCCGCAGCCGGGTTGTGGCTGTTGGGTGCGACCCACGAGACGATCACCATGACGATCATCGCGACCCAGAAGATCTTCAGGAACAGCGAGGTGATGCCGATGATGGCCCACATCAACAGGTGCAGCACATCACCGAAGGTGCCATAGGTGACCATCAGCACGAAGGCCATCAGCAGCGCCTGAATGATCACCGCCAGCAGCAGGGACGAGGTGTCCAGGCCGCCGATGCTGGGGATGACGCGGCGGATCGGCTTGAGCAGCGGCTGGGTGGCGCGCACTGTGAACTGGCACAGCGGGTTGTAGAAGTTGGCCTTGACCAGTTGCAGCACGAAGCGCAACAGGACGATCACCAGGTACAGGCTGACCAGGGTTTGCACCACGAAAATCGCGGCGCCTGACAGTGCATTCATTTAGAGCTCCTTATTTGCCCAGTTGTTCGGCCAGCTCGGCGGACCGCGTCGCTGCGGCCTGCAGCGCCTGCTCGACGATGGCTTCGAAGCCGCTGGCCTGGAACGACTTGATCGCAGCTTCGGTGGTGCCGGCTGGCGAGGTGACGCGGCGGCGCAGTTCGGCAGCGTCTACATCGCTGGCAACGGCCATGCGCGCAGCGCCCAAAGCGGTCTGCAGGGTCAGCTGGGAGGCGGTTTCGCGGGGCAGGCCGAGTTTTTCGCCGGCGGCGGTCATGGCCTCGATCAACAGGAAGAAGTACGCCGGGCCGCTGCCGGAAACGGCGGTCACAGCGTCCAGTTGCTGCTCTTGATCAAGCCACAGGGCGGTGCCCACGGCAGACAGCAGTTGCTCGGCCTGCTGGCGTTGTGCCGTGCTGACTTGCTCGGTGGCATACAGGCCGCTGACGCCTTGGCGCAGCAACGCTGGCGTGTTGGGCATGCAGCGCACCACCGGGCGTGGGCCAACCCAGCTTTGCAGGCTGGCGCAGGTGATGCCGGCGGCGATGGAAACGATCAGTTGGCCTTCCTGCAGGTGGGCTTGCAGGGCCTGGCAGACGTCCTTCATGACCTGCGGCTTGACCGCCAGCACGATCACGTCGGCACCGGCGATTGCCTGGGCGTTGTCTTCGAAGGTTTCGATGCCGTGCTCGGCCTGGATGCGGGTGCGGGTCTCGGCGCCCGGGTCGCTGGCGCGGATCTGCGAAGCCTCCAGGCCCTGGGCACGCAGGCCGCCGATCAGGCTGGCGGCCATGTTGCCGGCGCCGATAAAGGCAATACGTGTCTTGCTCATGTCAGGTCCTTGTGGGAAAGAGTGAGTAAAGCATGGAATCAGACGGGCCCGTAATCGCGGGCGCCGAACAGGGCGGTGCCGATACGTACCCAGGTCGCTCCCTGGGCGATCGCCGCCTCCAGGTCGTGGCTCATGCCCATGGACAAGGTGTCCAGGCCAAGGTCCAGACCTTGCCGAAGCTCGCGCAGGGTGGCGAACGCCGCCTCCTGCACGGCACGCTCATCGCTAGGTTCAGGGATCGCCATCAGCCCACGCAGGCGCAGATTGGGCAGGCTGGCGACCGCCTTGGCCAATGCCGGAAGGTCGGCAGGGGCGCAGCCGGACTTGCTGTCTTCGCCACTGACATTCACCTGCAGGCAGATGTTCAGCGGCCCCAGTGCGGCAGGGCGCTGCTCCGAGAGGCGTTGGGCGATCTTCAGGCGGTCCACGGAATGCACCCAGTCGAAATGCTCGGCAATGGCTTTGGTCTTGTTCGACTGAATGGGGCCGATGAAGTGCCAGATCAAGGGCAGGTCGCCCAATGCCTGCTGCTTGGTCAGCGCTTCCTGCAGGTAGTTCTCGCCGACATCGCGCACGCCTGCGGCGTGGATTTCACGGATAGCGCTGGCGGGCTTGGTCTTGCTCACCGCCAGCAACTGGATGCTGGCCGGGTCCCGCCCGGCGGCCTGTGCGGCGCTGGTGATGCGGGCGGCGAGGGCGGATAGGTTGTCTGCTATGGTGGACATGGATCGATGCCGGCGGCGATAGGGTCTGCGGCATTCTACCTGCTTGATCGCCTTTGGGGAGTCTCATGGATGTGACCGACCTGTTGGCCCGTGCCGTGGAAGCGGGGGCTTCGGACCTGCACCTGGCTGCAGGCCAGGTACCGATGCTGCGCCTTGATGGCGAGCTGCAACGCATGGACGCGCCGCCACTGCTGTCGGCGGCCCTGAGCGATGCGATGACACCCTTGCTGGCGGATGAGCAGTGCCAGCAATGGGCACAGGGTGATGAGCTGGACGTCGCGTTGCAACTGCCAGCGCTGGGCCGCTTTCGCCTGAACCTGTTTCGCCAGTTGAACGGCCTGGCGGCAACCTTTCGCGTGATCCCGAAACGCATAGCGACGCTCGATGAACTCGACCTGGGCGAAGTGTTTCTAGCTGTTGCGCAGTGTACCGATGGCCTGGTTCTGGTGGGCGGGCCAACCGGCAGCGGCAAGTCCAGCACCTTGGCGGCGCTGCTCGATCAACTCAACCGCGAACGGCCTGTGCATATCATCACGCTGGAAGACCCTATCGAAGTTATCCACAGCAGCCAGCGCAGCCTGGTCAATCAGCGCGAAATTGGCCGCCATTGTGGCGGCTTCGCTCAGGGGCTGCGCAGTGCGCTGCGACAGGACCCGGATGTGATCGTGATTGGTGAGTTGCGTGATCTGCAGACCATACGCCTGGCGTTGCGGGCGGCGGAGACGGGGCACCTGGTGCTGGCGACGGTGCACACCCGTTCGGCCATCAATAGCATCGACCGATTGGTCGAGGTCTTTGCTGCCGAGGAAAAGCCACTGGTGCGGGCGATGCTGGCCGAGTCGTTGCGGGTGGTGGTGGCGCAGGTGCTGGTCAAGCGCGTGGGCGGCGGCCGTGTGGCGGCGCGGGAAGTGCTGGTGGCCAACACGGCGGTGCGTAACTTGATCCGTGAGGGGCGGCTGGCGCAGTTGCAGTCGGTGATGCAGTCGGGAGCCGCGGCGGGCATGCGGACGATGGAGGCGGCGTTGCGTGAGCTGCACGCTAAAGGATTGACCGAAACCTTGTAGCGGCCTTGCGTCGCGAAAGGGCCGCAGCGCGGCCCCAGGTTTTCAGCTTCGCATCAAAGATCGCCGGGGCCGCGCTGCGGCCCTATCGCGACGCAAGGCCGCTCCTACACATACACACAAAGCTTGATCAGCGCTTGGCCAACGCCAGTTGCTGCTCTTTCGGCAATACGCGCTTGGCCACGACATAGTGCTTCTGCCAGTAAGGCTTGCTCAGGTTGTCGATGCTCACCCGCTTGCCGCGGCGCGGGGCATGGATGAAGCGATCGTTGCCCAGGTAGATGGCAACGTGGTTCACCCGGCGGCTCTTGATGTTGAAGAAGATCAGATCACCCGGCTTGAGGTCGCCCTTGGCGACCTTAACGCCGTGGCCCTGGGCCATGGCATTAGACGTGCGCGGCAGGTCGACGTCGGCCACGTCGTTGAAGGCGTATTTGACCAGCCCGCTGCAGTCGAAGCCCTTCTTCGGGCTGCTGCCGCCCCACACATAGGGCGTACCGAGCACATTGACCGCGCGGCTGAGCACATCGCTGCTCTGCTTCGGCGACATGGCAGCCACCGGCGCGCTGCGGCTGCTGGCGGCATTGTTCGGGCGCGCGCGCAGCGTGGTGTGCTTGGTCGGCGCGTGTTTCACCGAGGCATTGGTGGTATAGCCGGTGAAACCATTGGGAAGACGTTGCTCACGATTGGTGGCGTGGGCGGCCAGGGGTAATAATAGACAGAGGGTCAGCCATGTCTTGAGTAAAGGCGGCATAGATGAAGCTCTTTATGAATAGTTATGTGTTGGGCGCGCAACTTTATAACAGCTTTTTGATCAATTTTTGATCCGTTGGTCGATTGGCAGGGTGCCATACGTCGGCCAGCAACGAGAAAGTCACATTTTTTCTTAGAAAATTTTCGGATAACCCACGAGGGCTATGAATGAACAGTTATCAACAGAGTGAACCGCTTCACGACACCCACAGCAAGGTCATCGGTTACCTGTTGTGGATTTTTGGCTTCACCGGCTCGCACCGCTTCTACTATGGCAAGCCGATCACCGGGACCCTTTGGTTCTTCACCTTGGGCCTGCTGGGCATCGGTTGGCTGATCGACCTGTTCCTGATTCCCGCGATGGACCGCGAGGCTGACTTGCGCTTCCGGGCCGGCCGAATCGACTACAACATCGCCTGGATTCTGCTGACGTTCCTGGGCATCTTCGGCGTGCATCGCCTGTACCAAGGTAAATGGGTCACCGCGATCATCTACTTCTTTACCGGTGGCCTGTTCCTGGTCGGCGTGCTGTACGACTTCTGGACCCTGAACAGCCAGATCTCCGAAGCCAACAGCGACCGGCGCTGAGGGTACGAAAAAAGGGTAAGAAAAAGGCCTTGGCGCATCACTGCGGCAAGGCCTTCTGGTTACTGGCGGGTCTGGCGCTGTTGCAACAGCAGGTTGCTGAAGCCAGCGCCGGCAAGCTGCTTCTGCGCCCCGGTCAGCTGTTCACGATTGCTGAACGGCCCGACCAGCACGCGGTACCAGGTCTCGTCCTTGACCGTGCCCGACTCCACCTTCACCGACTGGCCCAGCAGAATGATCTGCGCGCGGACCTTGTCGGCGTCAGCCTGCTTGCGGAACGAGCCGGCCTGCAGGAAGAACTGGGTGGTCGCCGCTGGCTTGATCACCGGCGGTGCCGGGGGTGGCGTCTGGCCCAGCAGTGCAGCCTGGGCCCGCGCCGTGTCGATCTTCGCCGCTTCCGCCGGGGTAACCGGGGTCACCGGCTGGGCTGGTACCGGTGGGGTTTTCTCGGGTACCGCTTCCGGCGGCACGATGACTTCGGACTCCGGCAGCAGGGTGTAGAAGTCGTACTTCGGCTTCACCGGCTGCTGCGGGGCGGTCGCTGGGGTCTTGCTGGCTTCGGCGGCCTTTTCCGGTTTTTGCTGCTCCGGCTTGGTGCGCGTAATGTCACCGCCACCCGGTTCCAGCTTCATCAGAAAGACGATGAACGCGCCTACGGTCAGCCCGACCGCCAGCCATACCCAGCCGGGAATCGGCTGTTTGGCCGGCGCCTGTTGGCGGCTGGCGCCGCGCTTTGGAGCAGGTTTTTTCTTGGCAGCCAACTTACATGCGCTCCAGGGTTTCCAGGCCGAGCAGTTCCAGACCTTGCTTGAGGGTGCGACCGGTCAGTGCGGCCAGGCGCAGGCGGCTTTGTTGCTGCTCTGGGGTGTCGGCAGCGAGGATCGGGCAGTTCTCGTAGAAGCTCGAGAACAGGCCCGCCAGGTCGTACAGGTAGCTGCACAGCACGTGCGGAGTGCCCTTGTCGGCCACGCTGTTGAGCACTTCGCCAAACTGCGCCAGGCGCGCGGCAAGGTCCTGTTCCTTCTCGGCCTGCAGCACGATCTGGCCATCGACCTCGTCGAAGCCCTTGCCCAGCTTGCGGAACACGCCCGCCACGCGGGTGTAGGCATACAGCAGGTAAGGCGCGGTATTGCCTTCGAAGTTGAGCATCAGCTCGAAGTTGAAGCTGTAGTCGCTGGTCCGGTGCTTGGACAGGTCGGCGTACTTGACCGCGCCGATGCCGACCACTTCACCGATGTGGCGCAGTTCGTCTTCGGACAGGCTCGGGTTCTTCTCCTTGACCAGGGCGTAGGCACGCTCCTTGGCCTCGTTGAGCAGGTCGATCAGCTTCACGGTGCCGCCGTCGCGGGTCTTGAACGGGCGGCCATCGGCGCCGTTCATGGTGCCGAAGCCCATGTGCTCCATCTGCATCGGGTGGCCGACGAAGCCGGCGCGGCGCGCCACTTCGAACACCTGGTTGAAGTGCAGGGCCTGGCGCTGGTCGACAAAGTACAGGGCGCGGTCGGCCTTGAGCACATTGCTGCGGTAACGCACCGCCGCCAGGTCAGTGGTGGCGTACAGGTAGCCACCGTCGGCCTTCTGCACGATCACCGGCAGGGGCTCGCCTTCGCTGTTCTTGAATTCTTCGAGGAACACGCACTGCGCGCCCTGGTCCTCGACCAGCAGGCCCTTGGCCTTGAGGTCGGCGACCACGTTGGCCAGGTCGTCGTTGTAGGCGCTTTCGCCCATGACGTCGGCCATGGTCAATTTGACGTTGAGCAGCTCGTAGGTTTTCTGGCAGTGGGACAGCGAAATGTCCTTGAAGCGGGTCCACAGCGCCAGGCACTCAGGGTCACCGGCCTGCAGCTTGACCACCAGGCCACGGGCACGGGTGGCGAATTCTTCGGATTCATCGAAGCGCTTCTTCGCCGCACGATAGAAGTTCTCCAGGTCCGACAGCTCGTCGCTGGTGATCGGGTTTTCCTGCAGGTAGGCCATCAGCATGCCGAACTGGGTACCCCAGTCGCCCACGTGGTTCTGGCGCACGACCTGGTCGCCAAGGAACTCCAGTACCCGTGCGACGCTGTCGCCGATGATGGTCGAGCGCAGGTGGCCGACGTGCATCTCCTTGGCCAGGTTGGGTGCCGACATGTCGATCACCACCTTCTCGCTGGCACCGGCCTTGCGCACACCCAGGTGGTCGTCGGCCAGGGCGGCGTCCAGGCGGTTGGCCAGGGCACTGGTGTTCTGGAAGAAGTTCAGGAAGCCCGGGCCGGCGATCTCGACCTTGCTGATGTCGTCACTGGCCGGCAGCGCGGTGATCAGCTTTTCTGCCAGGTCGCGTGGCTTCATGCCGGCCGGTTTGGCCAGCATCATCGCGATGTTGCTGGCGAAATCGCCGTGGGTCTTGTCCCGGGCGTTTTCCACCTGGATCGCCGGCGACAGCCCTTCAGGCAGCACACCGTCGGTGACGAGTTGGGTGAGGGCTTGCTGGATCAGCTGGCGAATGGTGTCTTTCATGGGGTTCTCTTTTCGACCGCAAGCGCGGTGGAGCGCTTCGATGCGCAGGTGGAAAAACTGGGCATTATCCGTTGCCGAGAGCGGGTTGCCAACCTTTGCCAAGGTTCGGGCTGTCAGTAAAGGTCTACCGGGTCCACATCCAGGGACCAGCGAACCTGCCGGCCGCTCGGCATCTGCTCCAACACTAGCAACCAGGCACTGATCAGTCGATGCAGAGGTGCCCGGGTATTGGCCTGTATCAACAGTTGGGCGCGGAAGCGGCCTGCTCGGCGCTCCATCGGAGCCGGTACGGGGCCCAACAGTTCAATACCTGGGAGCTGCTGTTCGGCCACCAGGCGCTCTGCCGCGCTGCAGGCTTCGTCGAGAAAACCCTCGGCCTGGCCCGGTTTGTGCGCCTCGGCGCGCAGCAGGGCGAGGTGCGAAAAGGGCGGCAGGCCGGCCGCGCGGCGCTCGTCCAGGGCCTGTTCGGCGAAGGCGAAATAGCCTTGTTCGGTCAGCTGTACCAGCAACGGGTGGTCGGCCAGATGGGTCTGGATGATGACCTTGCCGGGCTCTTCTGCACGCCCGGCGCGCCCGGCCACCTGCACGATCAATTGCGCCATGCGCTCGCTGGCGCGGAAATCGCCCGAGAACAGCCCGCCGTCGGCGTCAAGGATGGCCACCAGGGTCACCCGTGGGAAGTGGTGCCCCTTGGCGAGCATCTGGGTGCCCACCAGGATGCTCGGCTGGCCGCGCTGGATCGTGCCGAACAGGTTGTGCATGGCGTCTTTGCGCGCCGTGCTGTCACGGTCTACGCGCAGGATCGGGTAGTCCGGGAACAGCACCTTGAGGCGCTCTTCGGCCCGTTCGGTGCCCGCGCCCACCGGGCGCAGGTCGACGTGGTTGCACTGTGGGCACTGGTGCGGCAGGCGTTCGTCATAGCCGCAGTGGTGGCAGCGCAGCACGCCGGAACGTTGGTGCACGGTCATGCGTGCATCGCAGCGAGGGCATTCGGACAACCAGCCGCAATCGTGGCACAGCAACGTCGGGGCAAAGCCGCGGCGGTTGAGGAACACCAGCACTTGCTGGCCCGCTTCCAGGGTTTGGCGGATGGCCTGCTGTAACGGGCCGCTGATGCCGCTGTCCAGTGGCAGGCTTTTCACATCCAGGCGCAGCATGCGCGGCGGGCGGGCGCCGCCGGCGCGGTGGTTCATGCGTAGCAAGGTGTAACGGCCGGTCTGGGCGTTGTGCAGGGTCTCCAGCGAAGGCGTGGCCGAGCCGAGCAGGATCGGAATGTTCTCCTGGTGGGCGCGCACCAAGGCCAGGTCGCGGGCGTGGTAGCGCAGGCCTTCCTGCTGCTTATAAGAGCCGTCGTGTTCTTCGTCGATGATGATCAGGCCGGGGTTTTTCATCGGCGTGAACAGCGCCGAGCGGGTACCGATGATGATGTCTGCCTCGCCATCGCGGGCGGCCAGCCAGGCATCCAAGCGTTCGCGGTCGCCGACGGCCGAGTGCAACAAGGCAATGCGGGCGTTGAAGCGCTGCTCGAAGCGCGCGAGGGTCTGCGGGCCCAGGTTGATTTCCGGGATCAGTACCAGTGCCTGCTTGCCGGCCTCGAGTGTTTCGCGGATCAGCTGCAGGTAGACCTCGGTCTTGCCGCTGCCGGTCACCCCGGCCAGAAGGAAGGCATTGAAACTGCCGAACCCCGTGCATACCGCGTCGAAGGCGTTGCGCTGTTCTTCATTGAGCGGCAGTTCGGGCTGCGCCAGCCAGTGCTCGTGGCGCGGGGTCGGCAAGTGGCGGCGAACTTCGACCGTGACCAGTTCCTTGGCCAGCAGCAGGTCGAGGCTGTCCTTGTTCAGGTTGAGCTTGCCCAGAAGGCTGTGCGCCACGCCGTGTGGATGCTGCGCCAGGGTCTTCAGCGCATCGCGCTGGCGTGGGGCGCGAGCGATACGCGGGTCATCGTGGCGGGCATCAGCGGCCACATGCCAGAACCGCTCCTGGCGCATCTCTGCCGGTTCACCCTGGCGCAGCAAGGTCGGCAACGCCCAGTTCAGGGTGTCGCCCAGGCTGTGCTGGTAGTACTGGGCGGTCCATAAGCACAGCTTGAACAAGGCGGGTGGCAGCGGCGACACCGGGTCCAGCAGTGCGGTGGCCGGTTTGAGCTTGTCGGCGGGCACTTCGCTCTGGTCGCACACTTCCACCAGCACCCCGATCATCTCGCGGCGCCCGAAGGGCACGCGAATGCGCATGCCGGGCGTGAGGGGCTGGCGCGCCATGCTCGCCGGTGCCCTGTAGTCGAAAAGGCGACGCAGCGGGGAGGGCAGGGCAAGGCGCAGGATGACATCGGACACGCGGAAGGTCTCGCAAGGGCGTTTCAAAGACTGGCGAGCCTAGCAGACGACAGTCGGTGCAAGCGACAACTTGCGCTGAGGCTGGGCTCTGGTATTATTCGCCGCCTAATTACGTGCGGTATTCAACAATTGGTGTTGGGTGGCGGCACGCAGCTCGAGGAAGTGACCATGAAAGCAAATATTCATCCGAACTACGAAGTAGTTGCAGTCACCTGCAGCTGCGGCAACAAGTTTGAAAGCCGTTCGACCCTGGGTAGCACCCTGGCGATCGACGTTTGCAACCTGTGCCACCCGTTCTACACCGGTAAGCAGAAAGTCCTGGACACCGGTGGTCGCGTACAGAAGTTTGCCGATCGCTTCGGCATGTTCGGTGCCAAGAAGTAATAATGCGCATGGCGAATCCCTCGGGTTTCGCGCTGTTGCAAAAAAAAGCGCCCCTTGTGGGCGCTTTTTTTGTGGCCGCGATCTGGCATTTGCCGGCCCTGGCGTTCTGCCCGCTGCCGGCCAACCCGCAGCCCGTGGTGGTGCGGCAGGTGGTGGATGGCGATACCTTGCGCCTGACCGATGGCCGCAGTGTACGCATGATCGGCATCAATGCCCCGGAGATCGGGCGCAAGGGGCGTACCAGCGAGCCCTATGCCGAGGCCGCCAAGCGGCGCCTGCAGGCCTTGGTCAAGGCCAGCGACGGGCGTGTCGGGCTGGTGCCGGGTGCCGAGGCCAA
The DNA here is from genome assembly GCF_014269165.1 of Pseudomonas sp. SWRI68. Lineage (NCBI taxonomy): Bacteria > Pseudomonadati > Pseudomonadota > Gammaproteobacteria > Pseudomonadales > Pseudomonadaceae > Pseudomonas > Pseudomonas sp. SWRI68. The sequence goes on from NZ_JABWRU010000004.1 coordinate 25,067, forward strand.
AGACAAATACGGCCGCACGCTGGCACATATCTACGGCCGCAATGGCAACAATCTTGAAGCACAGCTGCTCAGCGAGGGGCTTGGCTACCGCGTCGCCGTTGCCCCCAATGTGCGCTTGGTGGGTTGCCAGCAACTGGCCGAGCAAGTAGCGCGCAAGGCGGGTATCGGCCTGTGGCGCAGTTCGCCGGTGGCGCGCGCGAGGGATGTCCGGCAGTCCGGCTTCGCTGTCATCGGTGGCCGCATTCAAGGTGTCGAGCGTAATCGCGGCGGCGTCTGGCTGACGCTGGATTCCACCGTGGTGCTGCAGGTTCCCGCTCGTCTGCAACGCAACTTCCCGCCCAGCTTCTTCGATAACCTCAAAGGACGCCAGGTCGAGGCGCGTGGCTGGGTGCTGGATCGTTCCCGCAAGGGCGGCCTGCAGCCTGGGCAGCGACGCTGGGTGTTGCCATTGACCGATCCGAGCATGTTGGAACGCATTTCAGGCTGAAAAGATGTAGACATTTCGCTATTGGATTGTACACACTGTCAGTCTTATGCCCCGTGGGTTATAGCGTAAAGTCGTAGGCTAAAGGCCTTGACACAAGTGACCGACCAGTCTTGTGACTCCCCGGCTCTTTGCGTATCCTCGGCGGTCCGTCAGAACAGTAAATAGCGGAATGCCCACCATGTCAGACCTGAAAACCGCCGCTCTCGAATACCACGCTCAACCTCGTCCGGGGAAACTGAGCGTCGAGCTCTCCAAGCCCACCGCCACCGCCCGCGACCTCGCCCTGGCTTACAGCCCAGGTGTTGCCGAACCCGTGCGCGAAATCGGCCGTGATCCAGAGCTGGCCTACAAGTACACCGGCAAGGGCAACCTGGTTGCGGTGATCTCTGATGGTACCGCCATCCTCGGTCTGGGTGACCTGGGCCCACTGGCCTCGAAGCCGGTCATGGAAGGCAAGGGTGTTCTGTTCAAGCGTTTCGCCGGTATCGATGTGTTCGACATCGAAGTCGAGTCGGAGAGCCCACAGGCCTTCATCGACACCGTTCGCCGCATTTCGATCACTTTTGGTGGCATCAACCTCGAAGACATCAAGGCACCCGAGTGCTTCGAAATCGAGCGCACCCTGATCGAACAGTGCGACATCCCGGTCTTCCACGATGACCAGCACGGCACCGCGATCGTTACCGCCGCCGGCATGATCAACGCCCTGGAAATCGCCGGCAAGAAGCTGGAAGAAGCCAAGATCGTCTGCCTGGGTGCCGGCGCTGCCGCCATCTCGTGCATGAAGCTGCTGGTCAGCATGGGTGCCAAGGTCGAAAACATCTACATGATCGACCGCAGCGGCGTGATTCACGCTGGCCGCGACGACCTGAACCAGTACAAGGCGCAGTTCGCCCACGCAACCGACAAGCGCACCCTGGCTGACGCCCTGAACGGTGCCGACGTGTTCGTTGGCCTGTCCGGCCCGAACCTGCTGAGCGCAGAAGGCCTGAAGTCGATGGCGGCCAACCCAATCGTGTTCGCCTGCTCGAACCCCGATCCGGAAATCTCGCCAGAGCTGGCTCACGCCACCCGCAACGATGTGATCATGGCCACCGGTCGTTCCGACTACCCGAACCAGGTCAACAACGTACTGGGCTTCCCGTTCATCTTCCGTGGTGCCCTGGACGTTCGCGCCAAGCGCATCAACGAAGAAATGAAGATCGCCGCCGCCATCGCCCTGAAAGACCTGGCCAAGCTGCCGGTGCCGAAGGAAGTCTGCGAAGCCTACGGCGTCGAAGGCCTGGAGTTCGGCCGTGAGTACATCATTCCGAAGCCTCTGGATGCCCGTCTGATCACCGTCGTTTCCGATGCCGTTGCCAAGGCAGCCATCGAATCCGGCGTGGCGACCCTGCCGTATCCGAAGCACTACCCGCTGAACAGCGTGGATGAAGTGTTCAACGGCTGATTCTGGTCGTAGCCACACAAGAAAGCCCCGGCTCGTGAGAGTCGGGGCTTTTTTTGTGTGCGCCAGGCATGGCGCGTTGCGCGTAAGCGCAACCCGCTTGGCTGTGGTGGCCAAGTGGGTGACTTGGAGGTGAAAGTCCTCTACACACCCGGCAAGGGGAAGTGTTAGCCGGAGGCAAGGGTGTCGCGGGTGACTGCGAATCTGAAGGAAGCCCGAGGCAAAATGCTGGCCTGACGAACAGGAAGCGGATAGAGGCGGCACAGCGGGGTGAGGTGGCACAAATCGCCAAAGCCCAATACTTGCACGGAGCGCTGTGACGTAGATCCGACAGGCATAAGCAGGAAGGTCGCGCGAATTACCCTGGGAGATCTGTACGTTTGCCATTGTGCTACCGCGCGTCGAAAGGCGACGGGATGAGCGTGCAGAAGTCAGCCGAAGCCGTAGTAAGTGGCGGTTAACCGCGCTACCAAGGGCCGAACAGGTTATGCCGCCAGTAGGCGTCACCGTCTCGTTGGTAACCGTAATGCAGAAATTTCCCACAGCGGAAACTGTCATCCCGAGTCCCGGCCAGAAGCCGAGGGTGACGCCTGACAGTGCAAAGGTATCGACGGCGTCCGTGACGTGGACGAACGCGGAGCCGGACACGCTGATGGAGCAGGTGCTTGCACCGGCCAACCTCAGACGTGCGTATCAACGCGTGGTCAGCAACAAGGGAGCACCGGGTGCCGATGGCATGACGGTCGCTGACTTGGCGGGCTACGTGAAACAGTATTGGCCAACCCTCAGGGCCAGGTTACTGGCCGGTGAATACCATCCCCAAGCAGTGCGAGCGGTTGAAATTCCCAAGCCGCAGGGCGGCACACGGCAACTGGGAATCCCCAGCGTCGTGGATCGCCTGATCCAGCAAGCACTGCAGCAGCAGCTCACACCTATCTTCGACCCACTGTTCTCGGACTACAGCTATGGTTTTCGTCCGGGCAGAAGTACGCATCAAGCCATCGAGATGGCTCGTGCTCATGTGACAGCGGGACACCGCTGGTGTGTGGAACTCGATCTGGAGAGGTTTTTCGATCGGGTCAATCACGACATCCTCATGGCCTGCATCGAACGTCGGGTCAAAGACAAGTGCGCACTCAGGCTTATCCGCCGCTACCTTGAAGCCGGGATCATGTCGGGCGGTGTCGTCAGCCCACGGCAGGAGGGAACGCCGCAAGGCGGCCCGCTTTCGCCGTTGCTGTCGAACATCTTGCTCGACGAACTCGACCGCGAGCTGGAGCGACGGGGCCATCGCTTCGTACGTTATGCCGATGATGCGAACATCTATGTGCGCAGTCCTCGGGCTGGCGAACGGGTGTTGGTCAGCGTCGAGCGCTTCCTGAGAGAACGTCTGAAGCTGACGGTGAACAGGAAGAAAAGCCAAGTGGCAAGGGCGTGGAAGTGCGACTACCTAGGCTATGGGATGAGCTGGCACCAGCAGCCAAGGCTGCGCGTGGCAAGGGTGAGCCTAGGCCGCTTACGCGACCGGCTCAGAATGCTGCTGCGTAGTGTACGGGCTCGCAAGGTGGCGACTGTCATCGAGCGAATCAACCCCGTCCTGCGAGGCTGGGCTGGCTACTTCAAGCTCATTCAGAGCAAAGGGCCTCTTGTGGATTTGGACGGCTGGGTCAGGCACAAACTTCGCTGCGTTATCTGGCGCCAATGGAAGCGGCCCTCCACGAGGGCGCGCAACCTGATGCGTCTAGGGCTGGGTGAGGAGCGTGCCTGTAAGTCGGCTTTCAATGGTCGCGGCCCATGGTGGAACTCTGGAGCGCCACATATGAATCAGGCGCTGCCGAAGAAGCTCTGGGATCGACTCGGGCTTGTCTCGATACTGGATACGATCAACCGGCTTAGCCGCATGACCTGAACCGCCGTGTACGGAACCGTACGCACGGTGGTGTGAGAGGACGGCGGGTGTAAACCCGCCTCCTACTCGATCTTGGAGGCGTAGGGGCAGTGGGATTCGTCACCACACTTTTGTCGGCTGCGAAATTGGGCGCCGCGCGGGCGGCGCTCGATTTACGCGCCCACTCAAACCTCAAGACAGCACTGCGCTTTTAGAACAGATCCATCGGCGCCGCTTCATCTGCCGGCAGCGGGCTGCCCGGTGCCGCACCGTTGCCCAGCTCATCCACCGACGGCGGCGAGTCTTCAGCCTTGAACAGCTCGAAATAGGCGTTGGGCGTGCTCGGCGAGGCGGCGCGACCGCTGACCGGGTCAACCCGCAGGCTGAGGATGCCTTCCGGCTCCGCAGGGGCGTGGTTGGGCTTGTCCTTGAGCGCCGCGCCCATGAAGCTCATCCAGATCGGCAGTGCCGCTGTGCCACCGTATTCGCGACGGCCCAGGGTTTCGGGTTGGTCGAAACCGACCCATACCGTGGTCACGTAATCGGCGTTGTAGCCGGAGAACCAGGCATCCTTGGACTCGTTGGTGGTACCGGTCTTGCCCGCCAGGTCGGTGCGGCCCAGGGCCAGTGCACGGCGGCCGGTGCCGCGTTTGATCACGTCCTGCAGCATGCTGGTGAGGATGTAGCTGGTGCGCCCGTCGATGATCTGCTCAGCCACTGCCGGCACTTGTGGCGCCGGTGTGGCCTGGCCAAAGGCGGCTGGCGCCTCGCCCGGCATCGCTACGGTGCTAATCGGCTGTTCAGGCGCGGCAAGGCCAGCCTGGTCCTCGGCACCTTGAGGTACACGGGCCGGGTTGGCGGTGAACAGTGTCTCGCCGTTGCGGCTCTCGATGCGATCGATCAGGTAGGGGGTGATCTTGTAGCCGCCGTTGGCAAAAGTGCTCCAGCCAGTGGCGATCTCCATCGGGGTCAGGGTAGCCGTACCCAGTGCCAGCGACAGGTTGCGGGGCAGGTCCTGCTTGTTGAAGCCGAACTTGGCGATGTAGTCGATGGTGCGGTCCACGCCCATTGCCTGCAGCAGGCGGATCGATACCAGGTTGCGCGACTTGTACAGCGCCTCGCGCATGCGGATCGGGCCGAGGAAGGTGTTGGTGTCGTTCTTCGGTCGCCAGACCTTGTCCAGGTACTCGTCGACGAACACGATCGGCGCATCGTTGACCAGGCTGGCGGCGGTGTAGCCGCTGTCCAGTGCCGCGCTATAGATGAAAGGCTTGAAGCTTGAACCGGGTTGGCGCTTGGCCTGCATGGCGCGGTTGTAGTTGCTCTGCTCGAACGAGAAACCGCCGACCAGGGCGCGGATGGCGCCGTTGTAAGGGTCGAGGGTGACCAGCGCGCTCTGTGCGCCCGGCACCTGGCTGAACTTGAGCGTGCCGTCATCCAGGCGTTGCAGGCGCACCAGGTCGCCGACCTGTGCAACATCTGCCGGGCTCTGCGGTGTGCGGCCCTGGGAGTTGCTATTGAGGAACGGGCGCGCCCACTTCATGGTGTCCCAGTCGACGGTTTCTTCTTGGCCGCTACGGGTCAGCACCGTAAGCCCGGCCTTGTCGACCTGGGTGACGATGGCCGGCTCAAGGCCGCCCAGGGTGCGCTGCTTGCCCAGCTCCAGCAGCCAGGCTGCGTGGGTCTTGCCCGGGAAGCGCGCATCGGGGCCGCGGTAGCCGTGGCGTTCGTCGTAGTCGGAAAGGCCGCCGAGAATGGCTTTGTTGGCCATCTCCTGCATGTCGCTCGGCACGGTCGTGGTGACACGGAAGCCTTCGGTGTAGGCATCGCTGCCATAGCGGCCGACCATCTCGGCGCGGGCCATTTCAGCGATGTACGGGGCGTTCACCTCGGGGGTCGGCACGTGGTAGCTGGCGTTGAGCGGTTCGGCCAGGGCGGTCTGGTAGCTGGCCTGGTCAATCTTGCCGAGCTTGTACATGCGGCCCAGGATCCAGTCGCGGCGCTCTTTGGCGCGCACCGGGTTGGCCAGCGGGTTGAAGCGCGAAGGAGCCTTGGGCAGGCCGGCGATCATTGCCATCTGCGCCAGGCTCACGTCGCGGATCGACTTGCCGTAGTAGACCTGTGCGGCCGCATCGATGCCGTACGCCCGGTTGCCCAGGTAGATCTTGTTCACGTACAGCTCGAGGATTTCGTCCTTGGTCAGCTCACGTTCGATCTGCAGGGCCAGGAGGATTTCGTTGGTCTTGCGCGAGAAGCTGCGTTCGCTGGTCAGGAAGAAGTTCTTCGCCACCTGCATGGTGATGGTGCTGCCACCGGTCTGGATATGACCGGTTTTGACCAACTGAGTGGCCGCGCGCATCAGGCTGCTGGGGTCGACGCCATAGTGATTGAGGAAGTTGTCGTCCTCGGCTGACAGAAGCGCCTGGATAAATTGTGGGGGGATTTCCGCGAAGCGGATCGGCGAGCGGCGCATTTCGCCGAACTCGGCAATCAGCTTGCCGTCGCTGCTGTACACCCTGAGGGGGATCTGCAACTGGATGCTTCTGAGTGACTCGACCGAGGGCAGGCTAGGGCTAAGATACAGAAACGCACCGCTCACACCGAGTACGAGCGCGCTAATGACTGCGACGGAAGACCACCAGAAGAACTTCAGCAGACGTATCAAGGCTTTTGGGCGTCCAGGTTGATAAGTGAATTGCGTACGGGTCCGGCGGACCAAAAACGCTGGGCATTATAAGCATTTTTTCGCCTCGCCGGGTGACCGGCCAGGCGGCCCGTCGATCCGTTCGGCCGTGCAGGCCTAGTGTTGACGCGGGTTTGCGGCATACAGCAAAGGAGCAGTGATGCTTGGACGTTTCGGCATGGATGCCGGTTCATTGATGGGGGTGGAAATTGCCCCCGACTCGGTTCGGGTTGTGCAGCTGCGGCGGCGCAATGGGCGTTGCCAGGTCGCGGCCTGGGCGCACGAACCGTATGAGCCCTACAGTGGCGGTGACTGGGCAAGCGACCCTGTGCGCGTGGTAGGTGCCTTGCAGCGTGCCTGCAGGCGCAGCGGCATTCGGCAGCGGCGGGCTGCGCTAGCGCTGCCGGCAAATCAGGTGATCTGCAAGCCTTGCCAGCTACCGGCAGGCCAGAGTGAGGCGGACATGGAAGCGCAGTTGCTGGCCGATGCCGATCGCCTGTTTCCCTTTGCGCTGGAGGATCTGGCCTTGGACTTTCAGGTGCTTGGCCCTTCCAAGGATCAGGCCGGCTGCCTGGATGTGATGGTGGCTGCCTGTCGCCAGCGCTCATTGGAGCCGATTGAAGCCCTGCTTGATGCCGCCGGGCTGCAGCTGGAGGTGATGGAAGTCGACAGCGTCGCGTTGCAGCGAATGTTGCCGCAGAGCGAGCTTGCGGGCTCGGCCTTGTTACGCCTGGAGGCGCAAGGTGCGACGTTGCATTGCTGGCAACAGGGCGTGCCAGCGCAGCGCCGCGAGTTGCACCTCGGGCAAATGCCTGCCCAATTGCATGCGCATTTGGCGGGCGAAGCCCAGCTGAAGTGCTTGCTGGTCGTCAGCAGCTCGGTGATCGAGCAGGGGTGGCTTGAAGGCCTGAGTGAAGCGGTGAACCTGCCCTGTCGGCAACTGCCGCTGCGTGCGGGGCTGGCGCCGGAAGACGGGGGCATGCTGCTGGCATGCGCCTTGGCCTCAGGGGGCATGCGCCCATGATGCGTCTGAACCTATTACCTTGGCGCGAGCGGCAGCGCCGCTCGATGCTTCGGCGCTTCCAGTGGATGTTGCTTGGCAGTGCAATCCTGGCGCTTTGTTGCGTGATGCTGATTGACCAACTGGCACGCCAGCGCGCCCAGCAGCAAGCGACGAGCAATGCCAGCCACCAGTCTGCGCTGGCGCTGCTGGGCAAGCAGCTGGAGCAGCACACCGACGTGCGTGCCGACCATGATGCCACCCAGGCGCAGGTTGCGGCCCTGGCCCGCCTGAGGGCCGATCAGGGGGTGCTGCCTGCCTTGCTCGCAGATGTGGAGGCCGCGTTGCCCGCAGGCTTGCAGCTCACTGAGCTAACGCTTGCGCACGGCCGTTTGCACGTCACCGGTGTGGCCGCATCCGGCGCCGTGGTCGCCCAGTTCATGCGCGACCTCGAACGCTCCGAAGTGTTGCAAGGCCTGGCACTCAAGCATGTGAAGCACCTGCCTTCGGGTGACGAGTTCGTCCTGACTGCGCGCGTGTCGGCGTTCTGGTCGTGAGTGCAGCGTGGTGGATGCGTTGGCAAGCAAGGGTCGAGCGGTCCCGCCGCTTCCGGTGGGGCGCTTCGTTCCTGCTGGGTGTGCTGGTGTTGGCGCTAGGGTGTGCAGTCCGCCTGCCGGAGCTACGGCAGGCTCAAGCGCAGGTAACTGCGCAGCATAAGCAGTTGAATGAGGCACATGCGGCCAAGGCGGCGCAGGTAGTTGAGCTGGCGCGCGCAGAGGGTTCTCTGGCTGCCGCGCGGCAGGCATTGCAGCTCGCCCGATGGCAACTTTCGGCAGGGCAGCGCATGAGTGACTTGCTCGATGCCCTGGCGGCCTCGGCGCATGAATATGGCCTGTTGTTCGAGCGGCTAGACATACATGACGAAGTGAGTCAGGCCGATTACCGAACCACCCCCCTGGATGTGCACGTGGTGGGGCGCTACACGGCGTTGCGCCTTTGGCTGGACGACTGGCTGGGCCAGGCGCGGCTGCTGCGCGTCGAAGACATGAGCCTGCATCAAGCCGAGGGGCGGCCTACCGTGTTGCGCTTGCGCCTGAGGGTTCATGCCTACCATGCCGATGCGGCGCCTCCGGCGCCCGCGTCACTGGCGGATTTGCCCGCCAGGGCAGCGGCCATGCCGCCTTTGCTCGACCCGTTCGCCTCTGGTGCGGCGCGAATGCCGCCCGGCGAACTGGGCGGCGTGCCCTTGGCACAGTTGGAAATGGTCGGCAGCCTGGTACGTGGCACAGCGTATGAAGCCCTGCTGCTGTCCGCAGGGCGGCTGTATCGCGTGCGCCCAGGTGATCGGCTGGGGCGCGATGAAGGTGTTGTGGTGCGTGTCGACGAGCGGCAGGTCGAAGTGCGCGAACGTTGGTTCATGGCCAGTGCCTGGCAAGAACGCACCGCGATACTCACGCTCCGAAAAGCCCTGGACAAGGAGGTCCCGGACCCGCATGAAGAAGCTCTGGAAATGGATGGTGGCGTGGGTCTTGGCGATCCCGCTAGCGTCGGCAACGCCCTACCGGGGTGAGCCGCTGTCGCTGAACTTTCAGGATGTGCAGGTGCGCGCGGTGTTGCAGGTGCTGGCGGACTACGCCGGTGTGAACCTGGTCGCCAGCGACGCGGTGCAGGGCAATATCACCCTGCGGCTTCAGGATGTGCCCTGGGACCAGGCGCTTGATCTGGTGCTGCGTAGCAAGGGCCTGGCCCGTCGCGAAGAGGGTAATGTGCTGCTGGTGGCGCCTGCGGCCGAGCTTGCCGGGCAGTCGCTCGACGCCCGCATGGGCCAGGTGCTGGATGCCCAGTTGCAACCCCTGCAGCGTGAGCTGATGCCGATCCATCACGCCGAAGCTTCAGCGCTCGCGCAACTGCTGCTGGCGACACTGGCGGACGACGGCATCCTGACCGGGCGAGGCAGTTTGAGCGTCGATGCGCGCACCAACACCCTGGTGGCCTACCAACCCGCCGATCGCCTTGACGAGCTGCGCCAACTGGTGGCGCAGCTGGATGTGCCGGTGCGCCAGGTGGCGATCGAGGCGCGTATTGTCGAGGCCAGCGTCGATTACGAAAAGAGCCTGGGGGTGCGTTGGGGTGGGCCTTTGTACGGTGAGCGCGTGCGGCCAGGCAAGGAGCTGTTCGTCGACCTTGGCGTGGAGCGTGCCGGCTCCAGTGTGGGCCTGGGTGTGCTGCGCGGGGGCATCTTGCTCGACCTTGAACTCAGTGCCATGGAGAAGAGCGGCAATGGCGAAATCATCTCGCAGCCGAAGGTGGTCACGGCCGACAAGGAAACCGCCAGGATCCTCAAGGGCACTGAAGTGCCCTACCAGGAAACCAGCAAGAGCGGCGCCACTTCGGTGTCGTTTCGCGAGGCTTCGCTGTCGCTCGAAGTCACCCCGCAAATCACCCCGGACAACAAGGTCATCATGACCGTCAGGGTAACCAAGGACGAGCCTGATTACGTCAATGCCTTGAACAACGTACCGCCGATCCGCAAGAACGAGGTCAATGCCAAGGTTCGCGTGGCCGACGGCGAGACGATCGTGATCGGTGGTGTCTACTCGACCACGCAAAACAATGTGGTCGACAAGGTGCCATTTTTCGGCGATCTGCCGTATGTTGGGCGGCTGTTTCGACGCGATGTATTACAAGAGAAAAAATCCGAGCTGCTGGTCTTCCTGACTCCGCGTATCATGAGTGACCAGGCGATTGCTGTGAGTCGTTGATTCTGTGCGAAATTTGATACTTGTGGGGCCCATGGGCGCTGGTAAAAGCACCATTGGACGCCTCTTGGCCAAAGAGCTGCGCCTGCTGTTCAAGGATTCCGACAAGGAAATCGAACTGCGATGCGGCGCCAACATCCCGTGGATCTTCGACAAGGAAGGCGAGCCGGGCTTCCGTGACCGTGAGCAGGCGATGATCGCCGAGCTCTGCGCGCTCGACGGTGTGGTGCTGGCCACCGGTGGCGGCGCGGTCATGCGTGATGCCAACCGTCAGGCGTTGTACCAGGGTGGCCGGGTCATCTACCTGCATGCCTCGGTGGAGCAGCAGGTCGGTCGTACCGCACGCGATCGCAATCGCCCGCTGTTGCGCACCGCCAACCCGGAAGCGACCCTTCGCGCCCTGCTCGAAGCCCGCGATCCGCTTTACCGCGAAATTGCCGACCTGGTCGTTGAAACCGATGAGCGGCCACCGCGCATGGTGGTGATCGATATTCTCGAGCGCTTGCAGCAGTTGCCGCCCCGATAAGCCGGGACTATTCTCGGCCACCAGCGCCGAGGCGAGGTTCAACTTACCGCGTGCGTCGCCCAAACGGCGCCGCACCCAAGTACATTGTGGGGATACATGCAGACACTAAAGGTCGACCTGGGCGAGCGTAGCTACCCGATCTACATTGGCGAAGGCCTGCTGGACCAGCCTGAGCTGCTGGCGCCGCATATTGCCGGGCGGCAGGTCGCCATCGTTTCCAATGAAACCGTCGCGCCTCTGTACCTCGAACGCCTGGCCAAGACCCTGGGTGCGTATTCAGTGTTGCCCGTGGTGTTGCCGGATGGCGAAGCCTACAAGAACTGGGAAACGCTGCAGCTGATCTTCGATGGCTTGCTCACCGCGCGACACGACCGCCGCACCACGGTGGTAGCCCTCGGTGGCGGCGTGATCGGCGACATGGCCGGCTTTGCCGCAGCCTGTTACCAGCGCGGTGTCGATTTCATCCAGGTGCCGACTACCCTGTTGTCCCAGGTCGATTCCTCGGTCGGTGGCAAGACCGGCATCAACCACCCGTTGGGCAAGAACATGGTCGGTGCCTTCTACCAGCCCAACGCAGTGCTGATCGATACCACCAGCCTCAAGACCCTGCCAGCGCGTGAACTGTCCGCAGGCCTGGCCGAAGTGATCAAGTACGGTCTGATCTGCGACAAGCCTTTCCTCGGTTGGCTCGAGGACAATATGAATGCCCTGCGTGCCCTGGATTCTGCGGCCCTGACCGAAGCCATCAGCCGCTCCTGCGCGGCCAAGGCTGCCGTGGTCGGCGCCGACGAGCGTGAATCGGGCGTGCGGGCGACCCTGAACCTTGGGCATACCTTTGGGCACGCCATCGAAACCCACATGGGCTACGGTGTCTGGCTGCATGGCGAAGCCGTGTCGGCGGGCACGGTGATGGCCCTGGAAATGTCCATGCGCCTTGGCTGGATCGACCAGGCCGAGCGTGATCGCGCAATCCGCCTGTTGCAGGACGCAGGTTTGCCGGTGGTGCCACCACAGGAAATGACCCCGGCGCATTTCATGGAGCATATGGCGGTCGACAAGAAGGTGCTCGACGGTCGTCTGCGTCTGGTGCTGTTGCGCCAGATGGGCGAGGCCGTGATCACCGACGACTATCCGAAAGAGATTCTTCAGGCCACGCTGTCGGCGGATTACCGCGCGATCGTGGCCCAGCTTTGAGGTTGTGACAGCGCAATGACCAGTTTGCATGCCGATGAGGCCTTTCTCGACCATTACCAGTTGAGCCACGATCCGTTCGCGCCCCGCGTGCCCGGTTTCAAGTTCTTCCCTGCCCAGCGCAAGCCGGTGCTGGGCCAGTTGCACCACCTGGCGCGTTACAGCCAGTTGATGCTGGTTGTCACCGGCCCCCTGGGCAGCGGCAAGACCCTGCTGCGCCAGGCCCTGGTGGCCAGCACCAACAAGCAGTCGGTGCAAAGCGTGGTGGTTTCCGCCCGTGGCGCCAGCGATGCGGCCAGTGTGCTTGGCCAGGTCGCGCAGTCGCTGGAAGTCGCCCAGCCTGAGGTCCAGGCTATCTTGTCCAAGGTGGTGCAACTGGCGCTGACCGGGCAGGAAGTGTATTTGCTGGTGGATGATGCGGAACAACTCGACGAGTCGGCACTCCAAGCGTTGCTGGAACTGGCAGCGGGTGTTCCGGAAGGGCGCCCGCACGTGTTCCTGTTCGGCGAATCGTCGCTGATTGCCGGGTTGGATGAGCTCAGCATCGAGGAAGAACGTTTCCACGTCATCGAACTCGCCCCCTACAGCGAAGAAGAGACCCGCGAGTACCTGGAGCAGCGTCTGGATGGCGCCGGCCGGGGCATCGAGGTGTTCACCCGTGAACAGATCGTCGATATCCATGAGCACTCCGACGGTTGGCCTGGCACTATCAACCAGGTTGCCCGTGACACTTTGATCGAAGCCATGATCGCCAGCCGTTCGACGGCCAAGCGACCATCCATGGGGTTGAAAATGCCTAAGAAACACGTGCTCGCGCTGTCCGCTGTGGTCGTGGTCGCCGTTGCTGCCGCGGTTCTCATGCCCAAGAAAGGCGACAAGGCACCTGCCGAGGTGCCGGCCGCCCAGGCTCAGTTGCCCCTCGGTGAAGGCCAGCCAGGTGCTGCCCAGGCCAATAATGGCAACCCGGCCATCGAATTCTCCGGCTCGTCCCAGCCGATGCCGCTGCCGTTGGTAGGTCAGTCGCAACCGGTGATGCGCGAGCCACTGGCCCAGGCCGCTGGCATGGGTGATGGCGAAGAAGGCAGCCCGGCGGGCAATACCGCACTGCAGCCTGGCAACCCGCCGACCGTGACCACCATCGCGCCACCGCAAGGTGTGCCGGCTGGCCCGGCCCCGGTACCCGCGCAGCCAATCGCCAGTGCCCCGGTTCAGCCGGTTGCGCCTGCGCCAAAACCCGTTGCAACCCAGCCTGCTAAACCGGTTGCACCCGCCAAGCCTGCCCCGGCGCCGACCCAGGTCGCTAGTGCCAAGCCGGCCGCCAAACCTGCCGAAAAACCAGTCGCCAGTGGCAGCGCCGGTGGGGGTTGGTATGCAGGCCAGAAACCGGGCAATTATGTGGTGCAGATCCTCGGTACCAGCTCTGAAGCCTCGGCCCAGGCGTTCGTCAAGGCCCAGGGTGGCGACTATCGCTACTTCAAGAAAAACCTGCAGGGCAAGCCGCTGTACGTCGTAACTTACGGCAGCTTCGCCAACCGCGACGCAGCGGTTGCGGCAATCAAGAACTTGCCAGCGAAGGTCCAGGCTGGTAAACCTTGGCCACGTACCGTCGCCAGCGTCCAACAAGAGCTGGCCTCGGCCCGCTGATACCTGCCGGGCGGCAACACCCCGCCGCCCAGTTGCTGAGCGAACCCTGACTTTTCGTCTAGCCTGCTGCGCCCGAGCGCGGCAGGCTTTTCTGTCCCAGACTGCCGGCCACAAGCCTCTCTTGCAGTCATGGCTGAAACGCTTCAGACTCCAGCCAAGCCGCTATCACGGCGCATGGCGCAAAAACATTCAAAATAGCGACATAAATTTTCAATGGTGAGACATGAAAATTTGTGGGCATCGCTGTCGCTGTGCAACAATGGTTTTCCATGGCCACCGCAAAAAAGCTGGCATTTGATCGGCGTGGATGGTAAGTGGTTGTTAAAAAAGAGATTTACCTCCGTTGAGAGGTGAACCTGGTGAGAAAGTGTCTATGAAAACAGGTCTGTACCATCCCGAAGAATTCAAGGACAACTGTGGTTTTGGCCTGATCGCCCATATGACGGGCGAACCGAGCCACCACCTTCTGCAAACCGCCATGCAGGCGCTGACGTGCATGACCCACCGCGGCGGTATCAACGCCGACGGCAAGACCGGTGACGGTTGTGGTCTGCTCATGCAGAAGCCCGATCAGTTCCTGCGGGCCGTGGCCCAGGAGCATTTTGCCGTCGAACTGCCCAAGCAGTACGCCGTCGGCATGGTGTTCTTCAACCAGGACCCGGTCAAAGCAGAAGCTGCCCGCGCCAACATGGACCGCGAAATCCTCGCCGCCGGCCTCACGCTGGTTGGCTGGCGCAAGGTCCCGATCGACACCAGCGTGCTCGGTCGCCTGGCCCTGGAGCGCCTGCCGCAGATCGAGCAGGTGTTCATCGGCGGTGAAGGCCTGAGCGATCAGGCATTCGCCATCAAGCTGTTCAGTGCCCGTCGTCGCTCGTCCGTGGCCAACGCCCACGACACCGACCACTACATCTGCAGCTTCTCGCACAAGACCATCATCTACAAAGGCCTGATGATGCCGCGCGATCTCGCGGCGTTCTATCCAGACCTGGATGACCCGCGCCTGCAGACCGCGATCTGCGTGTTCCACCAGCGCTTCTCCACCAACACGCTGCCGAAATGGCCGCTGGCGCAGCCGTTCCGCTTCCTCGCCCACAACGGCGAGATCAACACCATCACCGGCAACCGCAACTGGGCCATGGCCCGTCGCACCAAGTTTGCCAATGACCAGATCCCGGACCTCGAAGAACTCGGCCCGCTGGTCAACCGCGTCGGTTCCGACTCGTCGAGCATGGACAACATGCTCGAACTGATGGTCACCGGTGGCATCGACCTGTTCCGCGGCGTGCGCATGCTGGTACCGCCGGCCTGGCAGAACGTCGAGACCATGGACGCCGACCTGCGCGCCTTCTACGAATACAACTCCATGCACATGGAGCCGTGGGATGGCCCGGCCGGTATCGTCATGACCGAAGGCCGCCACGCGGTGTGCCTGCTCGACCGCAACGGCCTGCGCCCGGCGCGCTGGGTAACCACCACCAACGGCTACATCACCATCGCCTCGGAAATCGGCGTATGGGGCTACCAGCCTGAAGAGGTGATCGCCAAGGGCCGTGTCGGCCCGGGCCAGATCTTCGCGGTGGACACCGAAACCGGCCAGATCCTCGATACCGACGCCATCGACAACCGGCTGAAGTCGCGCCACCCGTACAAGCGCTGGTTGCGTCAGCATGCCACGCGCATCCAGGCGACCCTTACCGACGACCAGGGCGCGGCCAGCTACGACGCTGACCAGCTCAAGCAGTACATGAAGATGTTCCAGGTCACCTTCGAAGAGCGTGACCAGGTACTGCGCCCGCTGGGTGAGCAGGGCCAGGAAGCGGTCGGCTCGATGGGTGACGACACGCCGATGGCCGTGCTGTCGCAGCGCGTGCGTTCGCCGTACGACTTCTTCCGCCAGCAGTTCGCCCAGGTGACCAACCCGCCGATCGACCCGCTGCGCGAAGCGATCGTCATGTCGCTGGAAATCTGCCTGGGCGCCGAGCGCAATATCTTCCAGGAGTCCCCGGAGCACGCTTCGCGGGTGATCCTCAGCTCGCCGGTGATCTCGCCTGCCAAGTGGCGCTCGTTGATGAACCTGGAGCGCGAAGGCTTCGACCGCCAGCTGATCGACCTCAACTACGAGCAAGGTGTCGGCCTGGAAGCGGCTATCCGCAACATCGCCGACCAGGCTGAAGAAGCGGTGCGCGGCGGCAAGACCCAACTGGTACTGAGCGACCGCTACATCGCCCCGGGCAAATTGCCGGTGCACGCTTCGCTCGCCGTGGGTGCGGTGCACCACCGCCTGACCGAGCAAGGCCTGCGTTGCGACAGCAACATCCTGGTCGAAACCGCCACTGCCCGTGACCCGCACCACTTTGCCGTGCTGCTGGGCTTCGGTGCCTCGGCCGTTTACCCGTACCTGGCCTATGAAGTGCTGGCTGACCTTATTCGCACCGGCGAAGTGCTGGGCGACCTGGACGAGGTGTTCAAGTACTACCGCAAAGGCATCTCCAAGGGCTTGCTGAAGATCCTGTCGAAGATGGGCATCTCCACCATCGCTTCGTACCGCGGTGCGCAGCTGTTCGAAGCCATCGGCCTGGCCGAAGACGTGGTCGGCCTGAGCTTCAAAGGTGTATCGAGCCGCATCAAGGGTGCGCGTTTCGAAGACTTGGAAAGCGACCAGAAGCTGCTTGCTGCCGAAGCCTGGAGCGCGCGCAAGCCGATCCAGCAAGGTGGCCTGCTCAAGTTCGTCCACGGTGGCGAATACCACGCCTACAACCCGGACGTGGTCAACACCCTGCAGGCCGCTGTGCAGCAGGGCGACTACGCCAAGTTCAAGGAATACACCTCGCTGGTCGACCAGCGCCCGGTGTCGATGATCCGCGACCTGCTCAAGGTCAAAGTGGCTGACCAGCCGCTGGCGATCGAGCAGATCGAGCCGTTGGAGGCCATCCTCAAGCGCTTCGATTCCGCCGGTATCTCGCTGGGCGCCTTGTCACCAGAAGCCCACGAGGCGCTGGCCGAGGCCATGAACCGCCTGGGCGCGCGCTCGAACTCCGGCGAGGGCGGTGAAGACCCGTCGCGCTACGGCACGGTGCGCAGCTCCAAGATCAAGCAAGTGGCCACCGGCCGCTTCGGCGTCACCCCGGAATACCTGGTCAACGCCGAAGTGCTGCAGATCAAGGTGGCCCAGGGCGCCAAGCCGGGCGAAGGCGGCCAGTTGCCGGGCGGCAAGGTCAACGGCCTGATCGCCAAGCTGCGCTACGCGGTACCGGGTGTGACCCTGATCTCGCCACCGCCGCACCACGACATCTACTCGATCGAAGACTTGGCCCAGCTGATCTACGACCTCAAGCAGGTCAACCCGCAGGCGCTGGTTTCGGTCAAGCTGGTGGCCGAGGCAGGCGTTGGCACCATCGCTGCAGGCGTGGCCAAGGCCTATGCCGACCTGATCACCATCTCCGGCTACGACGGCGGTACCGGCGCTTCGCCGTTGACCTCCATCAAGTACGCCGGCGCGCCGTGGGAACTCGGCCTTGCCGAAACCCACCAGACCCTGCGCGGCAACGACCTGCGCGGCAAGGTGCGGGTACAGACCGACGGTGGCCTGAAAACCGGCCTGGACGTGATCAAGGCCGCCATCCTTGGCGCCGAGAGCTTCGGCTTCGGCACCGCACCGATGATTGCCCTGGGCTGCAAGTACCTGCGTATCTGCCACCTGAACAACTGCGCCACCGGCGTAGCCACCCAGAACGACAAGCTGCGCAAGGACCACTACATCGGCACCGTCGACATGGTGATCAACTTCTTCACCTTCGTCGCCGAAGAAACCCGCGAGTGGCTGGCCAAACTGGGCGTGCGCAGCCTGGGCGAGCTGATCGGCCGCACCGACCTGCTCGACATACTGCCAGGCGACACCGAGCGCCAGCAGTACCTGGACCTGTCGCCACTGCTGGGCAGCTCGCACATTCCTGCGGACAAGCCGCAGTTCTGCGAAGTCGACAAGAACCCGCCGTTCGACAAGGGCGAGCTGGCCGAGAAGATGGTCGAGATGGCCATGTCGGCGATCCGCGACCAGTCCGGTGGCGAGTTCAGCCTCGACATCTGCAACTGCGACCGTTCCATCGGCGCGCGTATCTCTGGTGAGATCGCCCGCCTGCACGGCAACCAGGGCATGGCCGCTGCGCCGATCACCTTCCGCTTCAAGGGCACTGCGGGCCAGAGCTTCGGCGTGTGGAACGCCGGTGGCCTGAACCTGCATCTGGAAGGCGACGCCAACGACTACGTCGGCAAGGGCATGACCGGTGGCAAGGTGACCATCGTGCCACCTGCCGGCAGCCCGTTCGAAACCCAGCACAGCGCCATCGTCGGCAACACCTGCCTGTACGGCGCCACTGGCGGCAAGCTGTTTGCCGCCGGTACCGCGGGCGAGCGCTTCGCTGTGCGTAACTCTGGCGCCCACGCTGTTGTCGAGGGCACTGGCGATCACTGCTGTGAATACATGACCGGCGGCTTTGTCTGCGTCCTGGGCAAGACTGGTTACAACTTCGGTTCTGGCATGACGGGCGGCTTCGCCTACGTGCTCGACATGGACAACAGCTTCGTCGACAAGCTCAACCATGAACTGGTGGAAATCCAGCGCATCAGTGGTGAAGCGATGGAGGCCTACCGCAGCCACCTGGCGCGGGTCCTTGCCGAATACGTGGACGAGACCGGCAGCGAGTGGGGGCGTGAGCTCTCGGAAAACCTGGACGACTACGTGCGTCGCTTCTGGTTGGTCAAGCCCAAGGCGGCCACCCTCAAGCAACTGCTGTCCAGCACCCGCGCCAACCCGCAGTAACAACAACTGCAAGTGGCAAGCCTCAAGCTGCAGGTAATGCAGTGCGAGGCTTGCCGGACCCAAGTGATCGACTTGCAGCTTGCAGCTTCTGGCTTGCGACTGCGGTAAAGAGGTTTTGAAAAATGGCTGAACGTCTGAACAACGACTTCCAGTTCATCGAAGTGGGGCGTAAAGACCCGAAGAAAAAGCTGCTGCGCCAGCGCAAGAAAGAGTTCGTCGAAATCTACGAGCCCTTCAAGCCGCAGCAGTCCGTGGAGCAGGCGCACCGCTGCCTGGGCTGCGGTAACCCGTATTGCGAGTGGAAGTGCCCGGTGCACAACTTCATCCCCAACTGGTTGAAGCTGGTTTCCGAAGGCAACATCCTGGCGGCGGCCGAGCTGTCGCACCAGACCAACACCCTGCCTGAGGTGTGCGGCCGGGTATGCCCGCAGGACCGTCTGTGCGAGGGTGCCTGCACCCTGAACGACGGTTTTGGCGCGGTGACCATCGGCTCGGTGGAGAAGTACATCACCGACACCGCCTTCGCCATGGGCTGGCGCCCGGACATGTCCAAGGTCAAGCCGACCGGCAAGCGTGTTGCCATCATCGGTGCCGGCCCAGCGGGTCTGGGCTGCGCTGACGTGCTGGTACGTGCCGGTGTGACCCCGGTTGTGTTCGATCGCAACCCGGAAATCGGCGGCTTGCTGACCTTCGGCATCCCCGAATTCAAGCTGGAAAAGACCGTGCTGAGCAATCGCCGCGAAGTCTTCACCGGCATGGGCATCGAGTTTCGCCTGAACACCGAGGTGGGCAAGGACATCACCCTGGAGCAACTGCTCGCCGAGTACGATGCCGTGTTCATGGGCATGGGCACCTACACCTACATGAAGGGCGGCTTCCCGGGTGAGGACCTGCCGGGGGTGCATGACGCGCTGGATTTCCTGATCGCCAACGTCAACCGCAACCTGGGCTTCGAAAAGTCGCCTGAAGATTTCGTCGACATGCAGGGTAAGAAGGTCGTGGTACTGGGCGGTGGTGACACCGCGATGGACTGCAACCGCACTTCGATTCGCCAGGGCGCCAAGTCGGTGACCTGTGCCTACCGCCGTGACGAGGCCAACATGCCGGGCTCGCGCAAAGAGGTGAAGAACGCCAAGGAAGAAGGCGTGAAGTTCCTCTATAACCGTCAGCCGATCGCCATTGTCGGCGAGGACAAGGTCGAAGGCGTCAAAGTGGTCGAGACCCGTCTCGGCGAGCCGGATGCCCGTGGCCGTCGCAGCCCTGAGCCGATCCCGGGCTCCGAAGAGATCCTGCCGGCTGACGCCGTGGTGATCGCCTTCGGCTTCCGCCCGAGCCCGGCGCCGTGGTTCGAGCAGTTTGGCATCCAGATGGACAGCCAGGGTCGCGTGGTAGCACCGGAGAAAGGTAAGTTCAAGCACCAGACCAGCAACCCTAAAGTGTTTGCCGGTGGCGACATGGTGCGGGGTTCGGACTTGGTGGTAACGGCCATTTTCGAAGGCCGTACAGCGGCTGAAGGTATTCTGGACTACCTCGAAGTCTGACCGATTGCGGGGGCTGCACAGCAGCCCTTGGCATACTTTGTATACAAAATTGCTTGATCCACGGCACCCAATAGACAAAACGCATGGCCTCGGCCGTGCCTTTTGTGCTGGCGTCTGAGAAAATGCCCGCACTTTTTTGCCGGATGCCGACATGACTGCCCTGAAGAACGATCGTTTCCTGCGTGCACTGCTCAAGCAACCCGTAGACGTCACCCCGGTGTGGATGATGCGCCAGGCCGGCCGCTACCTGCCGGAATACCGCGCCAGCCGCGCCAAGGCCGGTGACTTCATGAGCCTGTGCATGAACCCGCAGTTCGCCTGCGAGGTCACCCTGCAGCCGCTGGACCGCTACCCGCTGGACGCGGCGATCCTCTTCTCGGACATCCTCACCATCCCCGACGCCATGGGCCTGGGCCTGTACTTCGAGACCGGCGAAGGCCCGCGTTTCAAGAAGGTGATCAGCACTCCGGCCGACATCGAAGCGTTGCCGATTCCCGACCCGCAAAAAGACCTGGGCTACGTGATGGACGCGGTCAGCACCATCCGCCGCGAGCTCAACGGCCGCGTGCCGCTGATCGGCTTCTCCGGCAGCCCCTGGACCTTGGCCACCTACATGGTCGAAGGCGGCTCGTCCAAGGACTTCCGCAAGACCAAGGCCATGGCCTACGACAACCCAGAGGCCCTGCACCTGCTGCTGGACAAGCTGGCCCAGTCGGTCACCAGCTACCTCAACGGCCAGATCCTGGCCGGCGCACAGGCGGTGCAGATCTTCGACACTTGGGGTGGCAACCTGTCGGCGGCGGCTTACCAGGAGTTCTCCCTGGCCTACATGCGCAAGATCGTCAGCGGCCTGATCCGTGAGCACGATGGGCGCAAGGTGCCGGTCATCATGTTCACCAAAAACGGTGGCCTGTGGCTGGAGAGCATTGCCGAAGCGGGTGCAGATGCGCTGGGCCTGGACTGGACCTGCGACATCGGTGATGCCCGCCGCCGTGTCGGTGACAAGGTTGCGCTGCAAGGCAACATGGACCCGACCGTGCTGTACGCCAAGCCTGAGGCCATCCGCAAGGAAGTGGCGCGCATTCTGGCCAGCTATGGCAAGGGCACTGGCCACGTGTTCAACCTCGGCCATGGCATTACGCCTGAGGTCGACCCGGAGCACGCCGGTGTGTTCATCAACGCCGTGCATGAGCTGTCGGCGCAGTACCACCAGTGATCTGATGCAGCTGCAACAAAGAACCCGGCCTTGATGCCGGGTTTTTTGTTGCATTAAGTTTGAGTTCAGCGATCGTCGTTAATCTGGTCCCATCGAAACCGAAACAGGACCTGATCCTCATGAAAATCCGTTACCTTGCTCTGATCCTCGCTCCCCTGTTCAGCACCGCTGCCCTGGCGGCCAGCTATACCGGCCCGGGTGCCCAGTCGGTGACCACCGTGGCGGCTGCAAACGATGCCGCAGATGACACACCGGTGGTGCTGCAGGGGTATGTGACCAAGAAGGTCAACAACGACGACAAGTACGAGTTCAAGGACACCACCGGCACCATCACCGTCGAAATCGACGATGAAGACCTGCCACCGACCCCGTTCAATGACAAGACCAAGGTCAAGCTGACCGGCGAGGTGGAGAAGCACTTGATGAGCCGCGAAGTGGATGTGGATATTGTCGAGATCGTCAACTGATCCACGATTTCGGGGCCGCAACGCGGCCCCTTGTTCAAGGTGTCTTAGGCGCCAGCTTGCTCAGGTGCCATGCCACCAGCAACGCTATCGTCAGCAAGCCACCGATGAACAACCCGATCCCGTTCCAGCCCCACTGGTGCCAGAACACCCCGCCCGCCGTCCCCGCCACACTCGACCCCGCGTAATAGCTGAACAGGTACAGCGACGATGCCTGCCCCTTGGCCTTCAATGCCCGTCGCCCGATCCAGCTGCTGGCCACCGAGTGCGCGCCGAAGAAGCCGAAGGTGAACACCAGCATGCCGAGGATCACCATCAGCAGCGGGCTGGCCAATGTCATCAACAAGCCGCTGGCCATCACCACGATACTGACCCAGAACACCTTGCGCCGCCCCAGCTTGTCGGCCAGCGCGCCCACCTGCGCAGAACTGTAGATACCCGACAGGTACACCACCGACAGCAGGCCGACCAACGCCTGGTTCATGTGGTAAGGCCCTGCCAGCAAGCGGTAGCCGATGTAGTTGAACAGCGTGACGAAGGCCCCCATCAGCAGAAACGCCTCAAGGAACAGCCAAGGCAGCCCGGCGTCCTTGAAGTGCATGACGAAGCCATTCAGCAGGCTACGCGGGTTCGCGGCCTGCGGGCGGAAGTTGCGCGATTCGGGCAATACCTTCCAGAACACCAGCGCCGCGACCAAGGCCAGGCCACCGATGGTCAGCATCGCCGTGTGCCAGCTGACGAAGTCGATCAGCACCCCGGTGATCAGCCGCCCGCTCATGCCGCCGATGGCGTTGCCACCAATGTACAAGCCCATGGCCAGGCCGATGTGCTGCGGGTGGATCTCTTCGCTCAGGTAAGTCATCGCCACTGCCGCCAGGCCGCTCAGCGAAAGGCCGACCAGTGCTCGCGTCGCCAGTACGGCTTCCCAGGTCGGCATCACCGCACTGGCCAGGGTCGACAGGGCCGCACAGACCAGCGCAAAGACCATCACCGGCTTGCGGCCGATGCGGTCAGAGATCGGCCCGGTGATCAACAGGCCGAACGCCAGCATTGCGGTCGAAACCGACAACACCAGGCTGCTCTGGGCCGCGTTGATGGAAAACTCCTGCGACAACAGCGGCATCATCGGCTGCACGCAGTAAAGCAGGGCGAAGGTGGCGAAGCCGCCGCTGAACAGGGCCAGTACAGTCTTCATGAAGGCGGGGGTGCCTTTTTCGATCCACATGTCGTTCAGGGGGGCAGGTTCTGGGTCGGCGGGTAGGGGGGCTACAGCAGTTTTCACGGGCGGGTACCTCTGGCGCAATGAAAAAAGCATATAGCTGGCTAATGATTACATCCAATATATTGTTCGACCTATTTAAGACGTTCTACGACTTGTTTGGAGCCGATTATGGAACTGCGCCATCTGCGTTACTTCATCGCCGTGGCCGAAGAGCTGCACTTTGGCCGTGCGGCCCAGCAGCTGGGCATTTCGCAGCCGCCCTTGAGCCAGCAGATCCAGGCGCTGGAGCAGGAACTGGGGGCTCGCCTGTTCGAGCGTACCAACCGTCGGGTCGAACTGAGTGAAGCGGGGCGGTTGTTTCTGGAAGAAGCCCGCCAAGTGCTGGCGCAAGTCGAAAAGGCGGCCGACGTGGCCCGGCGTGCGCAATTGGGTGAGCTGGGCGAGATGAAGATCGGCTTTACCTCGTCGGCACCGTTCACGTCGAAGATCCCCAAGGCCATCCATGCTTTTCGCCAGCGTTTTCCGGCGGTGCACCTGAACCTCAAGGAAATGAGCAGCCGCGATGTTGCCGAAGCGGTTTTCGACGAGTCGATCGAAGTGGGGCTGATGCGGCCCATGCCATTGCCGGAAGGGCTGGTGGCGACCGAGCTGTTTCGCGAACCGTTGGTGGCGGTGATCAATGCCTCGCATCCATTGGCCGTGGGTACCGAGCAGGGGGTGCACATGGCCTCCCTGGCACCGGAGCCGTTCGTGTTCTTCCCGCGCAGCTATGGCAGCGGGCTGCATGCGCAATTGCTCAGCCTGGCGCGCCACGCGGGGTTCAGCCCGCATTTTGCCCAGGAGGCGGGCGAAGCGATGACCATCATCGGGTTGGTGTCGGCGGGCTTGGGGGTGTCGGTACTACCGGCGTCGTTCCAGCGCATGCGCATCGAGGGTGTGGTGTATCGCACGCTGCTGGACGAAGGCGCGACGACGGCAGTGTGGCTGGTGCAGCGTGAGCGCGGGGGCTCGGCGATGGCCAAGGCCTTCGCCGAGCTGTTGACCGGGCAAGTGTGGTGAGGTGAATGGCTGGCCATCTTCGCCCGACAATTGCCACTGGCCTTAGCTGCCGAGGCGCCACATACTCGGGCATTCGTTGATACACGGAGGTCTCTCATGCGTCGCGTGGTGTTCAATCAGAAAGGTGGCGTGGGCAAGTCGAGCATCGCTTGTAACCTGGCGGCGGTCAGCGCCAGCGAAGGTTACCGGACCTTGTTGATCGACCTGGATGCCCAGGCAAACTCGACTCAGTACCTCACCGGCCTGACGGGTGAAGATATCCCCATGGGGATCGCCGACTTCTTCAAGCAAAGCCTGTCCAGCGGGCCCTTCAGCAAGAAGAACAAAGTCGATATCTACGAAACACCGTTCGACAACCTGCATGTGGTCACGGCGACTGCCGAGCTGGCCGACCTGCAGCCCAAGCTCGAAGCCAAGCACAAGATCAACAAGCTGCGTAAGTTGCTCGACGAGCTGGATGAGGATTACGAACGGATCTACATCGATACGCCGCCTGCGCTCAATTTCTATGCGGTATCTGCGTTGATCGCGGCGGATCGTGTGCTGATACCCTTCGACTGTGACAGCTTCTCGCGCCAGGCGCTCTACGGCCTGCTGGCCGAAATCGAAGAGCTCAAGGACGACCACAACGAAGACCTGATGGTCGAAGGCATCGTGGTCAACCAGTTCCAGTCCCGCGCCAGCCTGCCGCAGCAGATGCTCGACGAGCTGCTGGCCGAGGGTTTGCCGGTGCTACCGGTGTACCTGAGCAGCTCGGTGAAGATGCGCGAGTCGCACCACGCCAGCTTGCCGTTGATTCACCTGGAGCCACGGCACAAGCTGACGCAGCAGTTTGTGGAGTTGCATTCGCTGCTTGAGGAAAATAGTTGAGATAGGTCTGGGGATCGTGTCAGGGCTGATAGGTGCATGCCTTGGGGGTTGCAGCATCCATGAAATCGAGCGCCGCCCGCGCGGCGCATCGCGAGCGGGCGGCGCTCGATTTCATGGGCGCCAAAGATGCCATGGCATGCACCTGAAACCAGCGCTAAACCCCCTGGCTGCGTAGCCACTCCAGCAACGACTGCAGCGGAAACGCCCCAGCCTGGCGACTGACTTCTCGACCGTTCTTGAACAGGATCAGGCTAGGGATCGAGCGGATGCCCAATTGCCCTGCCAGGTTGCGGTTGGCTTCGCTGTCCAGCTTGGCCAAGCGGCAGCGCCCGCTCAACTGGCGGGCCGCCTGTTCGAAGGTGGGGGCGAACGATTTGCACGGGCCGCACCAGTCGGCCCAGACGTCCACCAGCAGCGGCAGGTCGCCTTTGACCTGGCTGGCGTAGCTGGCTTCGGTCAGTTCGAAGGGCTGGCTCAGCAGCACCTCCTGTTTGCAGCGGCCGCATTTTGGGGCGTCGCTCAGGCGTGTGGCGGGCAGGCGGTTGAGGCCGTTGCAGTGGGGGCAGGGGATCAGCAGTGGGTCGGTCATTTGGGTTTCCTTTGAAATTTTGGGGACCGTGCGCCGGCCCCCGGATCACGAAGAACAGCTGATCTCCAGGTGCTTGCCCCACTCAGGCGGCCGCTGGGCATAGGCCTGCATCCCGGCCTGCTCGTCGAACGGCCGGCTCAGTACCTGATGCAGCCGCCGCACCTCACTGTAGTCACCCGTTTCGGCCGCTTCGATGGCCTTCTGCGCCAGGTAATTGCGCAGCACGTACAGCGGGTTCACCGCATGCATGCGCTCACGGCGCCCTTGTTCATTGGCTGCCTCGCGCTGACAACGGGCCAGGTAATCCACGCTCCAGGCATCAAAACCCGCCAGGTCGATGAAATCGTCACGCACCACCTGCAGTGCCTCGGCCACTGGCTGGTCGCCCAGCTTGCGGAAGAACAGGGTGTAATCCACGCCCCCCTTTTGCATGCACTGCAGCAGGCGCTCGATCAACGCCAGGTCTTCGTCTTCGGCGCTGGTCAGCCCCAGGCGGCGGCGCATGAGGTCCAGGTAATGCGCCTGGTACAGCGGCAGGAACAGCCCCAGCGCTTCCTTCAGCGGTTCCACCTCGATCACCGTGGTCAGGGCCTGGGCCAGCGCACTGAGGTTCCAGTGGGCAATCGGCACCTGGTTGCTGTAGCTGTAACGGCCGCGATCATCGGAATGGTTACAGATGAAGTTGGCGTCGAAGTCGTCGAGGAAGGCATAGGGGCCGAAATCGAAGGTGATGCCCAGGATCGACATGTTGTCGGTGTTCATCACCCCGTGGCAGAACCCATAGGCTTGCCAGCGAGCGATCAGCTCGGCGTTGCGCTCGACGATGGTGCGGAACATGGCCAGGTAGGGCTGTTCGGCCTCGCGGCATTCGGGGTAGTGCTGTTCCAGCACATGGTCGATCAGCACGCGCTGCTGTTCCGGCTGCTTGGTGTAGTAGAAGTATTCGAAATGGCCGAAGCGCACGTGGCTCTGCGCCAGGCGGGTGAGCATGGCGGCGCTCTCTTGGGTTTCGCGCCAGACCGGGGTGCTGGAGCCGATCACGCACAGCGCCCGGCTGGTCGGGATGCCCAAGGCATACAGGGCTTCGGAGGCAAGAAACTCGCGGATCGACGAGCGAAGCACGGCACGGCCGTCGCCCATCCGCGAATACGGCGTCTGGCCGGCGCCCTTGAGGTGCAGGTCCCAGTGTTCGCCCGCCTCGTTGAGCACCTCGGCCAGCAGCAGGCCGCGGCCATCGCCCAGGCGCGGGTTGTAGGAGCCGAACTGGTGGCCGGAGTAGACCATCGCGCGTGGGTCGGCCTCTTCCCAGAGTTTCTGGCCGCTGAACACTTCGGCGAACAAGGGCGAATCGGCCTGGGCTGGGTCCAGGTCGAGCAGGGCCATGGCCGACGCGCTTGCCACCACCAGGCGTGGGTCTGCGATGGGCTCGGGCAGGACCTGGGTAGAGAACGCATCGCCCAGGCGGGCGAAGCGGTTGTCGAAGGTGAGTTGGTCGAGGGCTTTCACGGGCTGCTCCTGGGGTTCAGCACAGAATAAAGCATTCGAGCCCACTCAGGCCTGCGCAGTGCCATCCGATTTCGGCTGTTCCACGGGCACCAGCTGCTGCTTGCCGCCCTTCGTGTCCATCAGGAACACCTCGACCTGGCGCACCGAGATCTTGATGTTGTGCGCCTTGAACTCGCGGTTGATGTAGCGGTTGATCTCGTCCAGGGTCGGGTTGCGGTCCCCCAGGTCACGCACGTGCATGCGCAGTTCGTGGTCCAGCGAGCTTTCGCCGAAGTTCAGGAAGTACACGATCGGCTCCGGGTCCTTGAGCACCCTTGGGTTTTCGTGGGCGCCCTTGAGCAGCAGGTCGCGCACCAGGTCCAGGTCGGAGCCGTAGTCGATGCCCAGTTTCAGCGTCACCCGGGTAACCGTGTCGGTCAGCGACCAGTTGATCAACTGGCCGGTGATGAAGGTCTTGTTGGGGACGATGATGTCCTTGCGGTCGAAGTCGGTGATGGTGGTGGCGCGGATGCGGATCTTGCTCACCGTGCCGGACAGGTTGCCGATGGTGATGGTGTCGCCGATGCGCACCGGGCGCTCGAACAGGATCATGATGCCGGAGATGAAGTTGGCGAAGATCTCCTGCATGCCGAAGCCCAGGCCGACCGACAGCGCCGCCACCAGCCATTGCAGCTTGTCCCAGCTGACCCCCAGGGTCGACAGGGTGCTGACGATGCCGATACCGACGATGGTGTACGACAGCAGCGTGGTGGTGGCGTAGGCACTGCCCTGGGCCAGGTTCAGGCGCGACAGCACCAGCACCTCCAGCAAACCTGGCAAGTTACCGGCCAGGGCGAAGGTGATGCCGACGATCACCAGCGCGCCAAGCAGGTCGCCGAGGCTGATCGGCACCATGCTGGCGGCCGCGCCGGTGCCGCTGGTGTATTCGTACAAGGTGAAGTTGTTGAGGTAGGCGAACACCGAGATCAGGTCCGACCATACCCAGTACAGGCCGGCGATGAAGCCGCCGAGCAAGGCCAGGCGGATAAGGCGCAGCGACTGCTGGTTGACCTGTTCGATGTCCAGCGTCGGCTCTTCGGTGATGACTTCGCCATCCAGCCCTTCCTTGGCCGCTGCACGTTTGCTCAGGGCGCGCTGGTAGGCCAGGCGCCGCGCGGCCACAGACAGGCCACGGACAAAGGCGGCCTCGATCACCAGCCAGAACATCAGCAGGTAGAGGGTGTAGATCAGCCGGTCGGTGAGCTTGAGGGCGGTGTAGTAGTAACCGAAGCACACCGCTACGAACAAGGCGATGGGCAGGGCCGTGAACGCCACCCCGACCGCCCGGCGGAACAGCGAGGTGTCGCGATGCGCCGGGCTGCTCAGCAGCAGGCGGCTGAGCAGCCAGGCCATCAGCGCGTAGCAGGTCAGCACTACGCCGATGCCGAGCACGTCATCAGCCAGCGCCGAAGGTTGATGTTCGGCCACCGCCACCACGCCGACCAGTGCCAGCACCACGGTGCCAAGCCTGCGCACCCAGCCGCGCAGGAACTCGACCTGGGGCTTGTGCCAGCGGAAGTGGATTTCCGCCACGCCGCCAGGCGCCAGGATGCGGTAGGCGGTGTAGAACACCAGCCAGGCCTGGGCCAGTTGCCAGAGCGCGGCGCCCAGGTTGGCATTCTGCCCGCGGGCGTCGATCTGCAAGGCATAGCTGCACAGCGCCAGGCCCAGGCTCACCGGCATCGCCAGGAGGATATTGATCAGGATCGCCTGGGGCGTGTGCCACTGGCTGTCCCGGCGGAAGTGGCCGATGTCCTGGTGCACCTTGCCGAGCCGTTGATACAGGTACTTGCGCCGCCACAGCAGGCCGCCGATCACCAGCAGCAGCGGCAGGAACAGCAACGGCCGCTGGCTCAGGCCGTCGGCCAGTTCCTTGATGCCCGAGCCCCAGGGCAGGCTGGCGACCTGGTCGGCGAACCGCTCAGGGACGTAGCGCAGCCAGTCCCAGTCCAGCGGCTTGTTGCTGGGGATCCAGAACATCTGCTCGTCGAGGGTGGTGCGCAGGCCTTGGGCGGTGCCCAGCAGTTGCTTCTGGTTGAGCTGCAGGGTGATCGATTCGTTGAGCAGGGCCGAGAGTTCGCGGTTGAGGCGCTCCAGCAGGTCGCTGCGGGTGATCGCCACTTCCAGCAGCGCTTTGCGCAGTGGCGGGGTGACGTCTTCCGGCGGTTGGTTGGCCAGCAGCTTGTCGACATAGGTGACCGGGCTGCTCATCTGCTCGCGCTGCTGGTTGATCTCGAACTGGTACAGGCGGGTGTCGGCGATCTGGTCGGCCAGGTCGCGGTCGACCTTCAGGTGCGGCAGGGTCTGCTTCTGCTTGTAGAGGATCTTGGACAGCAGCAGGCTGCCCTTGAGCACGTTGATCTGCTCGTCCAGCGCCTGGTCGGCCTGGGTCAGGCTGTCGAGCTGCTGCTTGGTGCGCAGGTTCTGCTGGGTCAGTTCGTTGAGGCGATCGGTGCTTTTGAGCAGGTAGTCGGAAAGCTTGAGGTTGATCGTGCTTTCGCTGGCCAGCAGGCTGCTGCCGCCGGCCTTCTGGGCTTCGATCGACTGCTGGGTGACGGCCTCCTGGGACTGGGCCAGGCGCTTGTCGTTGATCAGCGTTTGCAGGTCCTGGATTTCCTGCTCCAGGCGCGCCGCGCGCTCGATCAGCAGGTCGTGTCGGGCATTGCCAAGGTCTTGCAGCAGGCTGTTGCCGGCCAGCTCCTGACGGCGCAGCAGGGTCAACGCGTTGAGCGAGGCCAGCTCGGCGTTGAGCTGGTTGCGTTGGTCGGCGTTGAGCGCCTTGCCGTTGTCCTTGCCCGACTTGAGGTTGTTGTTGATCTGCTGGGTGCGGGCCTGGCTGTTGCTGATCTCGGCCTGGGCGCGCTCTGGGCGGGTCTGGGAATTGATGATCAGGCTGTTGGCTTCGGACAGCGCCTTTTGCAGCTCACCCTGCAGGGTGCTGCGCTCGCTGAGCAGTTGCTCCAACTGCGGCACCGTGAGGGTGGCGTAGCGCTGGGCGACCGGTTGCGGCTTGCTGTCCTTGAGCCTGGCCAGTTCTTTCTGGCTGTCGTTGGTTTCTTTCGGCGCGCCGGCCAACTGTTGCTTGAGCGCGGCCAGCTTCTTCTCGCTGTCTTCCTTGCTGGCAAGCAGGCTCAGGGTTTGCTCCAGCACCTGCTGCAGGGCCTTTTGATCGGCCTCGGGCAGCTTGCGCTCGGCAATCTTGTCGAGGCTGTGCTGGATGCTGGCAGTGGTCGGCGCTTCGGCCGCGGCGTTCGCGGTGGCCGCGAACGAGAAGGACAGGCACAACCCGAGTAGGGCTGTGCGAAGGTACACGCGCAGGGACATAGGCAGACTACATTGTGGATCGGGGCAGAATCGCAGTTTAGAGGAACAATCCTGGTCCGGGTCGCGTTCCTTCGGGGAATCTGACGCCCACTTTCTGCACATTGTTCCCGTCCATGGTCGCCACGGTCCAGATCGTGCCATGCCATTCGACCTGGTCGCCTACTACTGGAGCGCCTCCGACCTTCTGTCGGATGAACTGCGCCAGCGGCATTTTCGCGTCCAGGCCGTCGAGTTTCAGGCCATAAAGCGCCGCCACGGCGCCAAGTTCGGCATCGCCTTCAAGCACGAAGTCGCCGAAGAAGCGCAGGTCCAGGCCACGTTGCGGCGCCTGGCTGAACAGCTTGCCCAGCGCGGGCAAGTTATGTTCGTGGCCGATCACGCAAAGCATGTCGCCGACTTCCAGCACGGTACTGCCCGATGGGTGCAGCAGTTGCTCGCCACGGAACAGCGCGGCGATACGGGTGCCCTCAGGCATCTTCAGCTCGCGCAGGGCAGCGCCGATGCACCATTTTTCCGCCCCCAGGCGGTAGACGAACAGCTCCCACTCGCTGGTGATGTGCACTTCCAGGGCAGAGCGTGAGATGGGCGCAGGGTCTGGCGGTACGGTGACCTTCAGCAGCTTGGCCATCCACGGCAGGCTGGTGCCCTGCACCAGCAGTGACACCAGCACGATGAAGAACGCCAGGTTGAAGAACAGCTGTGCATCCGGCAGCCCGGCCATCAGCGGGAACACCGCCAGAATGATCGGTACCGCACCGCGCAGGCCGACCCAGGAAATGAAGCCCTTTTCGCGACCGTGGAAGGCCTTGAACGGCAGCAGTGCGGCAACCACCGACAGCGGCCGGGCGATCAGGATCATCCACAGGGCCAGGCCCAAGGCGGGCAAGGCGATGGGTAGCAGGTCGTGGGGTGTGACCAGCAGGCCCAGCACCAGGAACATGCCGATCTGCGCCAGCCAGGCCATGCCGTCGAGCATGTGCAGGATGCCATGGCGGCTGCGGATCGGCTTGTTGCCCAGCACCAGGCCGCACAGGTACACGGCAAGGAAGCCGCTACCATGCAGGGCGTTGGTCAGCGAGAACACCACCAGGCCGCCGGCCACGACCAGAATCGGGTACAAGCCGCCGGCCAGGTTGATGCGGTTGACCAATTGCAGCATCAGCCAGCCGCCGCCCAGGCCCAGCAGGCCGCCGATACCGAACTCGCGCAGCAGGTGGCCCAGCAGGCTCCAGTGCAGGCCGGTCTGGCCGCTGGCAATCATCTCGATCAGGGTAACGGTGAGGAACACCGCCATCGGGTCGTTGCTGCCCGACTCGATCTCCAGCGTGGCCGTGACCCGTTCGTTCAGCCCTTTGCCACCCAGCAGCGAGAACACTGCTGCGGCGTCGGTGGAGCCGACGATGGCGCCGATCAACAAGCCCTGGATCAGGCTCAGGTCGAACAGCCAGGCCGCGACCAGGCCGGTGAGGGCGGTGGTGATCATCACGCCGACGGTGGCCAGCGACAAGGCCGGCCACAACGCCACGCGGAAACTGGCCACACGCGTGCGCAAGCCGCCGTCGAGCAGGATCACCGCCAGGGCCAGGTTGCCCACCAGGTACGCGGTCGGGTAGTTGTTGAAGATGATGCCGCCACCGTCCACGCCTGCGACCATGCCGACGGCGAGGATGATGACCAGAATAGGGATACCCAGGCGTGACGACAATGAACTGACCAGGATACTTGCACCCACCAGCAAAGCGCCGATCAGAAACAGGCTGTTGATGGTGCTGGCATCCAAAGGCAGTACTCCGGGAAACGCGGGGAAGAAGACTCGATAGCGTTGATGACTAGCAGGTCGCGTGCCAATCGATTCTAACCTGATGAATTGGCAGCATGTAAAGCGTTTCTGCAGATGTAGAAAAGGCACCGCGGTGGGTGCCTTTTCTTGTACTGCCAGGGTGGGCCTCTTCGCGGGTCAGCCCTGCTTCACTTCACGCATCGGCTTGCCTTTGACCGGCGCACCGTTAGCCACGTAGTACTTGGCAGTGCTGCGCGCCAATGGCTTGCGGTTGCGGATCTTGTCCGAGATTTTCTCGGCGATCATGATCGTGGTGGCGTTGAGGTTGCCGGTGATGATGATCGGCATGATCGACGCATCGACCACACGCAGGCCCTGCATGCCGTGCACGCGGCCTTCGCCATCGACCACCGCCATGTCGTCGGTGCCCATCTTGCACGAGCAGGACGGGTGGAAGGCGGTTTCGGCGTGCTCGCGGATGAACGTGTCCAGCTCTTCGTCCGTCTGCACGTGTGCGCCCGGGCTGATCTCGCGACCACGGTATGGGTCCAGCGCCGGCTGGGCCATGATTTCGCGGGTCAGGCGGATGCCGTCACGGAACTCCTGCCAGTCCTGCTCGGTGGCCATGTAGTTGAACAGGATGCTCGGGTGCTGGCGTGGGTCTTTCGACTTGGCCTGGATGCGGCCACGGCTTGGCGAGCGCATCGAACCCATGTGCGCCTGGAAGCCATGTTCCTTGACGCCGTTGGAGCCGTTGTAATTGATCGCTACCGGCAGGAAGTGGTACTGGATGTTCGGCCATTTGAACTCAGGACGGGTACGGATGAAACCACCGGCCTCGAACTGGTTGCTGGCGCCGATGCCGGTGCCGTTGAACAGCCACTCGGCACCAATGGCCGGCTGGTTCCACCACAGCAGCGACGGGTACAGCGACACCGGCTGGGTGCAGGCGTACTGCAGGTACAACTCAAGGTGGTCCTGCAGGTTTTCGCCGACGCCCGGCAGGTCGTGCACCACCGGGATGTCGAGGCTTTCCAGCAGGGCGCGCGGGCCAACACCAGAGCGCTGCAGCAGTTGCGGCGAGGCGATGGCGCCGGAGCTGACGATGACTTCCTTGCGGGCGCGGGCTTCGACGCGCTCTTCGCTGTCGCCGACCAGGTAGGTCACGCCAACGGCGCGCTTGCCGTCGAACAGGATGCGGTCGCTCAGGGCGTGGGTGACGATGGTCAGGTTCGGGCGCTTCTTGGCCTGGTCCAGGTAGCCGCGGGCGGTGCTGGAACGGCGGCCGTTCTTGGTCACCGAACGGTCCATCGGGCCGAAGCCTTCCTGCTGGTAGCCGTTGAGGTCTTCGGTGCGCGGGTAACCGGCCTGCACGCCGGCCTCGACCATGGCGTGGAACAGCGGGTTGTTGCCAGCCTTGGGCGTGGCGACGCTGACCGGGCCTTCGCCGCCGTGGTAGTCGTTAGGGCCGATATCGCGGGTTTCTGCCTTGCGGAAGTACGGCAGGCAGTCCAGGTACGTCCAGTCCTCAAGGCCTGGCAGTTCAGCCCAGCCGTCGAAGTCCATGGCGTTACCGCGGATGTAGCACATGCCGTTGATCAGCGAGGAGCCACCCAGGCCCTTGCCGCGGCCACATTCCATGCGGCGGCCGTCCATGTGCGGCTCCGGGTCGGTCTCGTAGGCCCAGTTGTAGCGACGGCCCTGCAGCGGGAACGCCAGGGCGGCCGGCATCTGGGTGCGGAAGTCGAAGCGGTAGTCGGGGCCACCGGCTTCGAGCAGCAGCACGGTGACGCTGGCGTCTTCGGTCAGGCGCGTGGCCAGGGTGTTACCGGCCGAACCTGCGCCGACGATGATGTAATCGAATTCTTGGGACATGAAAGTACCCTCGTTTGGCGGTGATCAGGGAGCGGGGACGCCCGTGCACGGCGGCACGGGCGTGGCTAGACAGGGTTTAGAAAACCGAGTTGTAGCCGCCCAGCTCGACCTGGACCGACTTGATGCGAGTGTATTGAGCCAGCGAGCTGACGCCGTTTTCACGGCCAACGCCCGACTGCTTGTAGCCACCGACCGGCATTTCGGCCGGCGATTCACCCCAGGCGTTGATCCAGCAGATGCCGGCTTCGAGCTTGTGGATGATGCGGTGGGCACGGGTGATGTCGTTGGTGCACACGCCAGCGGCCAGGCCGTATTCGGTGTCGTTGGCGCGGCGGATGACTTCTTCTTCGGTCTCGTAGCTGAGGATGCTCATCACTGGGCCGAAGATTTCTTCCTTGACGATGGTCATGTCGTCGGTGCAGTCGGTGAACACGGTCGGGGCGACGAAGGCGCCCTTGGCGAAATCACCCTCGGTCAGACGCTCACCGCCACACAGCACGCGGGCACCTTGCTCTTTACCCTTGGCGATGTAGCCCAGCACGCTTTCCATGTGCTGGAAGCTGACCAGCGGGCCGAAGTTGGTGTTTTCGTCTTCCGGGTTGCCCACACGGATGCGGGCAACGCGCTCGGCGATCTTGGCTTCGAAGGCGGCTTTCATCGGGGCAGGGATGAACACGCGGGTGCCGTTGGTGCACACCTGACCGGAGCTGTAGAAGTTGGCCATCATGGCGATGTCGGCGGCCTTGTCCAGGTCGGCGTCGGCGCAGATGATCAGTGGCGACTTGCCGCCCAGTTCCATGGTGACTTCCTTGAGCGACGAGCTCGAGGCGCTGGCCATGACTTTCTTGCCGGTGGTGGTGCCGCCGGTGAAGGAAACTTTTTCGATGCGCGGGTGTTCGGTCAGCCAGGTGCCGACTTCGCGGCCGCTGCCGGTCAGGACGTTGAACACGCCGTCAGGCAGGCCCGCTGCGGTGTAGATCTCGGCCAGTTTCAGGGTGGTCAGCGAGGTGACTTCCGAAGGCTTGAAGATCATCGCGTTGCCGGCGGCCAGGGCTGGCGCGGACTTCCACAGGGCGATCTGGATCGGGTAGTTCCAGGCGCCGATACCCACGGTCACACCCAGCGGCTCGCGGCGGGTATAGACGAAGGAGCTTTCACGCAGTGGGATCTGCTCGCCTTCGATGGCCGGAACCAGGCCTGCGTAGTACTCCAGCACGTCGGCGCCGGTGACGATGTCGACGTAACGGGTTTCGGAGTACGACTTGCCGGTGTCCAGGGTTTCCAGCTGGGCCAGCTCATCGTTGCGCTCGCGCAGGATGTCGACGGCGCGGCGCAGGATGCGCGAGCGCTGCATGGCGGTCATCGCTGCCCAGACTTTCTGGCCGCGTTCGGCGCTTTCGACGGCTTTTTCGACGTCGGCCTGAGTGGCGCGCTGCACATGGGCGAGGACTTCGCCGGTAGCCGGGTT
This sequence comes from Pseudomonas sp. SWRI68, assembly GCF_014269165.1. Classification (NCBI taxonomy): domain Bacteria; kingdom Pseudomonadati; phylum Pseudomonadota; class Gammaproteobacteria; order Pseudomonadales; family Pseudomonadaceae; genus Pseudomonas; species Pseudomonas sp. SWRI68. The sequence continues at coordinate 60,461 of NZ_JABWRU010000004.1, forward strand.
GATGGCTTCGAAGGTGGCATCGCTGCCAGCGTCGACATAACCGCCATCAATGTAGAGTTTTTGCGTTCCGAAACGGGCCATAGTGTCCTCGCAAGTGCAGTGTGTGGTTGGCTACTGCGTCACGCGCCTGCCTGTTTGGCAATCGCCGTGCGCGGTTGTTCAGAGGCCTGGTCGATTGTGCCCAGGGTCTGCTGTTTAGCCAGTTGTAGATCCATGTATTCGTAAGCGATTCGTATCGCCTGGTCGGTGTCGAAAGCATCTCCCGACAGGGCGCCTCGCAGCCACAGGCCGTCGATCAGGGCCGCCAGCCCGCGGGCTGCCTTGCGCGCATGGTAAAGCGGCAGGACGCGGCGGAACTGACAGCAGAGGTTGGAATACAAGCGGTGATCGTTGATCCGCTGCAACCTGTGCAAGTCGGGCTGGTGCATGCTGGAAGCCCAGAAGGCCAACCAGGTTTTCATTGCCGGGCCGTTCACCTGGCTGGCATCGAAGTTACCTTCGATGATCACTTTCAGGTGGGCACGCGGGCTGTCGTCCGTCAGTGCCTGGCGCCGCGCTGCAACGCCTTCGTTGAGCATGCTCATGATGTAACCCATCGTCGCTGCGATCAGGCCGTTCTTGTCCCGAAAGTAGTGACTGATGATGCCGTTCGACACCCCGGCCAACCGGGCAATCAGCGCAATGCTGGCGTCCCCCAGTCCGACCTGATCGACCGCCAACAAGGTGGCTTCGATCAACTGCTGGCGGCGGATGGGTTGCATACCGACCTTGGGCATCTTGCTATCTCCTCAGGCCTGCGAGCAGACGACGGGCGGCTGACTCGGCGAAGGCCAGTCTATTTTGTTTTGATTGAACGTTCAATCAATAAAGAATAAGCTCTGCGACAATTTGTGCCATTGACACCCTTTGAGGGCAGCCAGGCAGCACGAATCGACACCCCAGGAAAATCGTGTAACCCCCGGAATACAAGGCGTTGACGGGCATGAGCGATGCGAAATGCAGATTCTGCCGAGCGGTCAAAGGCCGCGCGCAGGGCCCTTGGAGCGGGCCTGAGTCTGTTTTTTTTGCAACGATTCGATTCGGGATCACGGTTTCCAGGGTGCTTTTATAACACCTGATGCAGTGGGGGTATTCCACCAATTGCTCGGGAAAACACTGATTAGCCTCCATAGCCGTACTGCCCGGAGCATTCGTGCAATGAGTTCTGCCTCCCTTACCAAACCCCCCGCCGAGAGGGTCCGGGTCAACAGCGTGGTGTTCTACACCTCGGCGCTGCTGATCCTTGCGTTGACTGCCTTGCTTATCGCTGTACCCGAAACCGCAGGCCAAGTGCTGGGCGTGGCCCAGAAATGGCTGACGCGCACCTTCGGCTGGTACTACATGCTGGTGATCTGCGGTTACCTGCTGTTCGTCGTCTACCTGGCGTTCTCCGACTACGGCAAGCTCAAGCTTGGCGGCAAGGATGACCAGCCCGACTTCAGCTACGGCGCCTGGGCCGGCATGCTGTTTTCGTCCGGTATCGGTATTTCGCTGCTGTACTTCGGCGCCTCCGAGCCCCTGGACCACTACTTCAACCCGCCAGAAGGCACCCCTGCCAGCCTTGAGGCCGCGCGCCAGGGCCTGCAGCTGACCTTCCTGCATTGGGGCCTGCACGGCTGGGCGATCTACGCCCTGGTCGGCCTGGCCGTGGGCTACTTCGCCTACCGCCACAACCAGCCGCTGGCACTGCGCTCGGCGCTGTACCCGCTGGTCGGCGAGCGTTGGGTCAAGGGCGCTGCCGGCAATGCCGTGGACATCTTCGGCATGTTCGTCACCTTGCTGGGCCTGGTGACCAACCTGGGTATCGGTTCGATGCAGGTCTCTTCGGGCCTGGAGTACCTGTTCGGCATGGAGCACAGCCAGACCAACCTGCTGATGGTGATCCTGGTGATGGCCGGCGTTGCCACCGTGGCGGCGGTATCGGGCGTGGAGAACGGCATCCGCCGTCTGTCCAACCTGAACATCATGCTGTTCAGCGGCCTGCTGATCTTCGTGCTGCTGGGTGGCGAGACCCTGCACCTGCTCAACGGCTTCGTGCAGAACGTCGGCGACTACCTCAACGGCATCGTGCTGAAAACCTTCGACCTGTACGTCTACGAAGGCGAGGCTGGTAAATCCGAGCGCTGGCTGGGCCTGTGGACCGTGTTCTACTGGGCCTGGTGGATTTCCTGGGGCCCGTTCGTCGGCATGTTCATTGCCCGTATCTCCAAGGGCCGCACTGTGCGCCAGCTGGTCAGCGGCGTGTTGCTGATCCCGTTGGGCTTCACCTTGGCCTGGCTGTCGATCTTCGGCAACACCGCGCTGGACCTGGTGATCAACCAGGGCGCCGTGGAGCTGGGCAAGACAGCCCTTGAACAGCCGTCGATGTCGATCTACCAACTGCTGGAATACTTCCCGGCGGCCAAGATCGTGATCGGCGTGGCGGTATTCGTCGGCTTCGTGCTGTTCCTCACCCCGGCCGACTCCGGTGCGGTGATGATGGCCAACCTGTCGTGCAAAGGCGGCAAGGTCGATGAAGACGCCCCGCACTGGATGGTGGTGTTCTGGTCGGTGATCATCACCCTGGTCACCATCGGCCTGCTGTTCGCCGGCAACTTCGAAGCCATGCAGACCATGGTGGTGCTGGCCGGCCTGCCGTTCTCGGTGGTGTTGGTGCTGTTCATGTTCGGCTTGTACAAGGCCATGAAGCAGGACGTCGCCGTCGAGCAGGAGCGCGCCCAATTGGCCGCCCGTGGCCGCCGCGGCTTCAGCGAGCGGCTGACCCAGCTGGACCTGCAGCCAACCCAGGCGGTGGTACAGCGCTTCATGGACAAGCAGGTCAGCCCGGCCTTGAAGGAAGCGGCCGAGCAGTTGCGCACCTTGGGCTTCGAAGTGGAGTCCCGGGTTGGCCAGTCTCGCAACACCATGGGCCTGCGGGTGATGATGGAAGAGGGCAACCCCTTCGTCTACGAAGTAAGCCTGGACGGCTACATGGCCGCGCCGAGCGAGGCCCCGGTCGAGGGTGAGCCGGAAGTGCGCCAGCGCTTCTACCGTGCCGAGGTCTACCTGCATGATGGCAGCCAGGAGTACGACCTGATGGGCTTTGCCCCGGAACAGATCGTGCGTGATGTGCTGGACCAGTTCGAAAGCCACCGCCAGTTGTTGGGGCGTGTGTACAGCTGATGCGGTTGCAACAGGCCCTGCCCGATAAGCAGGGCCTGTTGCCTTTGTGCATGTATTAAGTAGCACCGCTACCGCAGGCGTTCGCGCAAGGCTTCTGGTCCATCCACCAGGAGGCCCTGGACATGTCCAGTTCCGACACTTCGACATTCGATTTCAAACGCGCCGCTGCCCTGCAGTTCGGCGACCGTCCGACCCTGCGTCAGGTCGTCAGCGAGCAACTGCTCACGCTGTTGCTGAGTGAGCTGCCGTGGTTGGCAGCCGTCGAGCCTACCTTGCCGTCTGCCGACGCGCTGATGTTGGACAGCCCTGACCCTTCCACACCTTACTGGTCCACTGAGCCGCTGGTCGACAGGGTGCTGCAGGCCATGCTCCAGACCAACTCGGTCGACCTGGAGCCTGTCGATGGGCGCCACCATAATCTCGGCTTGGTCGATCCGTACCGGTTCGCCGGTTCCGACAGCGCGTTCGACACCCGGCAGCTCAGTGGCTTGACGGGCCCTATCAATGACCTGATCGAACAACTGCCGCAGCACTTTTGCCAGGCGCAGCTCGACTATTGGCGCAGCCAGGGCAGCAGCGGTGCAAGCCGTGATGAGTGGCTGCAGTTGCTGTTGAAAACAGCTCTGCTGCGCGGCCTGCCGTTGCAAGGCCTGGATGCGCAAGAGCAAGCCTGCGTCCGTGACCTGATACGGGGCGGTCGTGACCAACCGGCGGTGAGCTTCGTGCAAACCCGGCTGACGACGGGCTCCGGGCATTGGGATGAGACGCTGTGCCATCTGCTGATCACCGGCGAATGGGACGAACGGCAGGTCGTGTTGTGGTGCGCCCCTTCTGGCAATGTGCGAGGTTTTCCATCCTTGGCCGCGTTCGCCCTTGCCCTGCGTGACGAGCTTGCACAGCGCTACAGCTTCGATGGCCTGTCATGGCAACGCTACCCGGTCGAGGGCAATGTATTCGCTCAGCAAGTCGGGCTGCTGCTCGAGACGCTGTTCACTCAGGTCGACAGGGTGCGCTATGGGCAGTTGGCCGATGTCGCGGCACTTGAGCGGCTGTTTGCTCAGATGAGCGACCCCGCACAGTGGTTCGACCGTTACCCCGACGATACCCCGGCGGTCGAGCCTCCGCCTGGCTTGTCGCTGAGCGACGGTGATGACAGCCTGGCTTATCACGCGGGCTTGCTGCAGCTCGCGCTCGACCAGCTCGACGCTGAGAGTATCCCAGCCTTGGATGGCATCCAGGGCCTGGCCGACTACACCCGTCAGCGCCTGAGCGAGCAGATGCGCCTGGCCCACGGCGATCACACATCCCCGGACGATCTGATGTTGCAGTTCTTCGTGGCCCGTGGGGTACCGGGTGGCGCCGGAACGGGCACAGGGGGCGGCGAGCCGTTGGTACTCGAAGGCGAGAAGACCCTCACCGAATTCGCCATCGGCAACCTCGGTGCTCTCGGGGGGGCCTCGGTGCTGCGTATCCGGTGCGCCAACGGTGCAGACGTACCTGCCTGGCTGGATGCCGACGCAGCCAATCAGTTGGTGAGCCAGGTCGATATCGGTGGCAATTACCCGGCGTACGTTGCCCGTCAACTGGACGACCCGCTGCAGCGTGCACAGCGCGTCAGGCGATTTGGCCGGGAATGGCGCAGCGCCCTGCGGTTCAGCGCGCTGACCAGCAAGCTTGAAGGCAAGCTCACGGATGCCGGCTTGCAGTGTGTGGTTGATTTCTGCGCTGGCCATGTCGACCCGCAAACCCCGCGCATGGTCCTGATGCCGCTGGCATTCAGGCGCCAGCCTCACTCTGGGCAACATGACAACGTGCGTGGCATGTATTTGCTGTTCTGCGTCGAGCCGTCGCGGGTGCTGTTCTATCGCCCTTTGTACAGGCAGGACACGCTGCGCGAATACGCAAGCCTGGCGGCGTTGCTGGAGCACATCCAACAGTCCCCCTTGTTGCAAGTGAGCATTCTGGATTGGCTGGACCCCCAGGTTCGCTCTATCTATGACCATGGTGGGTTCCGCGAACCCCATGTCACGAGTCTGGGGCCGGACCCTTTCAGCCTGCCTGAGAAGCCTGAGCCACCCGTCATCGATCCGCAGCTGTGGGGCAGCGATATCGACGACAAACTCTACAACGCCAACCGCGACCTGCTCGTCGAGTTGGCTGACATGCAATCCACCTCCAATGCAGAGCGCCGTTGGCAAACCCTGTGCCAGGGCGCTTGGCTGCTGTTTGACCTGGCCACCCTGGCGCTGCGCGGCCCGGTGGCCAGCGTGGCGTGGCTGGTACAACTGCTGACGTCGCTGGAAAACGACCTGTTGGCCCTCGAGCAGGGGGGGGAATTCGACCGCTCCGCCGCCATCGCTGACTTGCTGCTGAACCTGGGGATGGTGTTGCTGCATGCGCGGCAACCCAGTCTGCAGCTTGGTGTGGCCGGGCAGCCCCCCGGCGCAGACCAGTTCGAAGGCCCTGCCGCGCAACGCGGGGCATTTGCCGAAGTGTCGGTGGCGCCTGCCACTGAAGCCGAAGCGGCGATTGGTGCGCTGGCAGCGCTGCCTGGGCGTCAGCTTGACTTGAGCTGGCGCGGCAACCACGGGTTCAACTGGCTGCCGCCTGCGCAGCGGCAGGCGCTGCGGGCCATGCGGGTGGACATAGCACTGGATGAGTCGAACTTGCAGGCAAGTGGCGATGCTGAAGGTTTGTATCGAGTCCAAGGGAGACTCTACGCGGCCATGGGGGGCGATGCTTACCCCGTTGAAGTGGGCCCGGACGGTGTGCGAGTGATCGACTCTAAAGGCGGGTATGGGCCATGGCTGGCCTGTACGCTGGGTGTTTGGCGAGTGGATACTGCGTTACGCCTGGTTGGCGGAATGAGGCGGGGCGACACGCGGGCGCAACTGGCCCGGCGCTTTGACAAGCTGAGGGAGTTTGCCGACAACCTCAATGGCAAGGTGAACAGTGCGACGGCGCAGTTTGGAACGGTTGGAACTGAAATCACGGCACTGCAACACAAACTCACCCAGCTCAAGACCTTGCGCGCAAGGGCACAGGCCAGGGTGGACGCCGCTGTCAGTGACGGTGAGCGGGAAGCGTCCCAAGCTCTCATCAGTCAGTACGCTGTGCGTATCGCTGAGTGGGAGGCACAAATCGTCAGTAAGCGCGAAGAGGCGGTCGGGTACCTCGAAGAGGCTGTTCAAAGTGACACAGCCATACAAAGTGTTCTTGAAACCCTGTTCGAACCCAAGTTCGCCAGCGCTCGGAGCGGGTGGGAAGAGGTCATTTCAGAGCAGCGGCGCACTGTTCTGATCAATCAGATCCGTAACAGCGATTTCATCCTCAATGAGTTGTGGAACCTGGCGGATTACCCAGGGCTGGATCGCATGCAAGCCAGGCTAGATGGGCAGCCGCTGCTGCAGGTGCTCGAACCCTATCGAGCATTGCGTCGTAGACTCGAATATGTAGTGGGCCTTCAAGACCGCATACTCGCCGTCTACGAGCGCCTGGACGAGCTGTTGCCGGGTGCGCCTGGCGATCTGGTAATCAGCAGCCCCATTGAAATGCACAGTCGCACCGTTGACTCACTCATTGCGCTGCGCAAATTCAGCACAGTGCAGTTCCGTTTCCATCAGGCGATGAACCTAGCGAATCTGGCGCTGCACCTGGACGTCACCAGCGGCCAGCGCAAAGTAGCCCGGTTCAGGGAGGAGCTTACCGGGGCTGCCTTGCGCAATGCGGCCGGCGCTCATGGCGAGCTCGATTTCGCCAACCTGCCGGTGGAAGACCGGGTTGTCATCCTTCAGGAAGCGTGGGACGAGTATGCCGAGGCGTTGGTCAACAGCGCACGCATTCGCAGTGATGGTGGGGCGCTGGTCGAAGTCTCGATGACCGACCGGTACCGCACCCAGCTGGAAAAACTGAAGCTCGATGCCGGTCGCCGCCTGGTCGAGGCCATCAAAGAACAGGAAGGCGCAAACGTGCCGCCGAAGCGGGCGGCCTACCTTGTTTCGAGCGAGCCGCAACGGGTAGTGCGAAACGCCGAGGGGCAAACACTCATCGGTACCGAGCGCGATGACGACGGGCAAAAAGTGCTTGAGGTGCGTGACCCTTTCAGCGGCGTCGTACTGGCCATTTTCGACTGGGAGCATGGCCAGTGGCGAGAGCGTGTGGCTGAGCAGGTTCCGCTCGAATCGCAGGCAGAGCCCGTTGATACAGCCATGCGCGTGCAGACCCTGCTGGACGAAAACGACGAGCTGAGCCTCAAGGCGCAAGCGTACATCGACAACGACCTCAAGGGCCCTCGGCTGGCGCGGTTGTTCGAACACCAGATAGACAAGCTCGGCCGCGCGGCGACATCGCTGGGTGAGGAGGGCGCAAACCCCGCCTTGATAAAAAGCCTGGAAGCGGCCTCGGACCGGCTTCGAGCGGAGAAGAACCTCAAGCTGACCACGCTTTACACCAATACACACTACCCCAGCGCTGAAGCATTGCGGTTCTTGCATGAGCAACGCTTGCTCAAGGTGGAATATGTCAGCCCCAGGCAAGTCATGAGCAATGGCAGCACCTTCGATGAGTACAAGATCATGCGTCTGGCGCAACCTGGAGCAACGTCGGGGCGGCCATTGTGGGTGGCGCATTTTCATATGCGCTCAGCTGATGCGCTTGCCCGGGACTTTACCCAGGGCCACCTGAAAACCTGGAGCCAGCGCCGTATGAGTGGACGCGAAGAAGCTGCCGCGAGCGTTCGTGTACACCGCGGCAAGCTGACCCTGGAGCAGGCGAGCGGCATCATCCCGTTCGACTGAGGGGCTCAGCGGTTGCTGTAACGGCCGTGCTTGCCGTGGGCAGGCATGGCCTGGTTGCCACGCTCGGCGATCATCTGCGTAAGGCCGATCAGCACGATGCCTTCTGCCTTCAGCCGGGGCAGTTCGCGTTCCAGCACCTGCAGGGTCTGGGGGTAGGGGTGGCCGATCAACACGGCTGAGCCTTGCCGCCGTGCAAGCTCAACCCCCTGGCGCAACTGGCGGTCGATTGCCTCCACGGAGCGCTCGTCATCGAGGAATACGTCACGCGAAACGTGCGCCAGGCCAACGGCCTGCGCCTGGGCCGCTGCCACGGTGGCTGCACTGGTACGGCTATCGACGAAGAACAGATGCCGCCGTTGCAGTTCACCCATCAGCCAGGTCATCGGGTCCCGCTGGGCCGTCATTCGGCTGCCCATGTGGTTGTTGATGCCGGCGGCGTAGGGCACCTTGGCCAGGGCCGCATCCAGGCGGCTGGCCAGTTCGGGCAGCGGCAGGCCGGGGTGCCAGGCGTATGGGCCGGTGGCAGGGTCCATGGGCATGTGCAGGATCACCGTCTTGCCGGCCTTGTGCGCCTGGCGGGCGAAGTCGGTGGCGTGCGGGGTGTCGGGCATGATCGCCATCGTGACCGGGCCGGGCAGGGCAAGCGTGCGGTGGTCGCGCTCGCTGCTTTGGCCCAGGTCGTCGATGATGATGCTCATGTAGGCCTTGTTGGTCGGCGCCGCTTGGGCGACGCCAGCCAACACACAGAACAGCAGACACAGCAGATAGCGCATCGGCTGGATCATTTGCCCGAGGTGATGTTCAGGCCCTTGAGCAGGCTCAGCGCCTGGCTCAGCTGGAAGTCATCATCCTGCGGGCGTTCCTTGCGCTTGCTGCTGCCGGTCGGGCGGTCGGCGCCGCCGTTGCCGTTGCCCAGGTGGCCCTGCAGGTCGGCTTCCTTGAAGTTGTCGGTGTCGACCTCGGCGGTGAGCTTGGCCGGGCGCACCTCGATGTCGGGCACGATGCCCTGGGCCTGGATCGAACGGCCATTAGGGGTGTAATACAGTGCGGTGGTGAGCTTCAGGGCGCGATCGTTGGCCAGCGGCAGCACGGTTTGCACCGAGCCTTTGCCGAAGCTGTCGGTGCCCATCAGCACCGCACGTTTCTGGTCTTGCAGGGCGCCGGCGACGATTTCCGAAGCCGAAGCGCTGCCGCCGTTGATCAGCACCACCAGCGGTACGCCTTCGCTGGCATCGGCCGGGTCGGCAGAGAAACGCAGTTCGGAGTTGGCGATACGGCCTTTGGTGTAGACGATCAGGCCCTTGGTCAGGAAGTGGTCGGCCACTTCTACCGCCGACTGCAGCACGCCGCCGGGGTTGTTGCGCAGGTCGAGCACCACGCCGCGCAATTTCTTGCCGTTGTCCTTGCGCAGCTTGGCCAGGGCCTTGCCCACTTCGTCACCGGTCTTGACCTGGAACTGGGTGATACGGATGTAGCCGTAGTCGTTTTCCAGCAGTTGGCTCTTCACGCTCTTGACCTGGATCACCGCGCGGGCGAGGGTCACGTCGAACGGGTTACCGCCGTCACGGACCAGGGTCAGGGTGATCTTCTCGCCGATCTTGCCGCGCATCTTGTCGACCGCTTCGGTCATGGTCTGGCCCCGAGTCGGTGCGCCGTTGATCTTGACGATCAGGTCACCGGCCTGCACACCGGCCCGCGACGCTGGGGTGTCATCGATGGGCGAGACCACCTTGATGAAGCCGTCTTCCTGGCCAACTTCTATGCCCAGGCCACCGAATTCGCCGCTGGTGCTTTCTTGCAGCTCCTGGAAGTCTTCGGGGCCAAGGTAGGCCGAGTGCGGGTCCAGGTTGCTGAGCATGCCCTTGATGGCGTTTTCCAGCAGGGTCTTGTCGTCCACAGGCTCCACATAGGCGGCCTTGATGCGGTCCATGACCTCGGCGAAGGTGCGCAGCTCCTCCAGCGGCAGCGGCGCCTTGGCCGTCACCTCGGTGGCCGGCACCGCGGCTGGCTTGGCCGGCTCTGCGGCAGTGGCCAGGGGCGCACCGACCGCCAGGGCGATGGACAGGGCCAGCTGGGTGAGACGAGGCGAGTGCAGCATGTCGAACGAACTCCTGATCCTGTAGGCGCTCCTTGAGGAGCATCGGCGCAGCATTCAGGCTACGCCGTAAAAAGGTGAATTGGGTTGCAACCCTAACCTCTGCACCACTGTGAAGGGTCGGTAGGCCGGCCCTGCTGGCGGATGGCGAAGTACAAGCCTGCGCTGTCCTGGCCACCGCTGTCACCCACGGTGGAAATGGCGTCGCCGGCCTTGACGATGTCGCCGGCGCTCTTGAGCAGGCTCTGGTTGTGACCGTACAGGCTCAGGTAACCATTACCATGGTCGAGAATGACCAGAAGTCCAGCACCGCGCAACCAGTCGGCAAACACCACACGGCCGCCGTGTACGGCGCGTACTTGAGTGCCTGGGTTGGCGCTGATCATCACCCCGTCCCATTTGGCGCGGGCGTCACTGCCGCGTGCATCGCCGAAGCGTGCCAGCAATCGACCATTGACGGGCCACGGAAGTTTTCCCCGCGCAGCAGAAAATGCGCCGCCGTAGTTTGCGCCATCGCTGGACACTATCGGGCCAAGGGTGGTGCGGGCTTTTTTCGGTGGCTCTGCGGCTTCGCGGGCATCGTTGCGTGCGGCGGCGGCAGCCAGGGCTTCCTGTTGGCGACGTTTTTCCGCCTCCTGCTGGGCCAGCAGGGCTTTCTTGCGCGCTTCCTCGGCTTCGCGGGCCTGGCGCGCCAGGGTTTCCTCGATGGTCTTGAGGACTTTGCCAAGGTCGGCCTGGTCCTGCTCGCGGGCCTGCAGCTTCTGGTCGCGGTCTTTCATGTCGCTGTTGAGCTTGGCCAGTACTTGCTGGCGCTTGCTGCGTTCGGTTTCGAGCGCCTGGCGGCGGCTGTCGAGGTCGCCGCGCTGGGCCAGCAGTTGCGCTTGCTGGCGGCCGATGTCCTGTTCGACATTGGCCAGTTGGCGCAGGGTCTCGTTGAAGGTGCGCAGTTGTTCCAGGCGCGCCTTGCTCAGGTAATCGTAATAGGTCAGGGTGCGGGCGAATTTCTCGGGGTTCTGCTGGTTGAGCAGCAGCTTGAGGTATTCCTCGCGGCCGTTCTGGTAGGCGGAACGGGCCTGGATGGCGATCAGTCGCTGTTGTTCAACGCGGGCGCTCTGGAGTTTTTTTTTCTCGGTATCAAGGCGCTCCAGCTCGCCCTCGGTCTTTTTTAGTTCTTGTTGCAGTGCCTCCACCTGCTTTTCGAGATCGCCGATGTCGGTCTCGGTGGACTTGAGGTCTTTCTGCACGCCCGACTTCTCTTCCTGGAGCTTGCCCAGCATCTTTTTGAGCTCGGCGATGTCCTGGCGGGTGGCGTCCAGTTGTTGCTGGGTCTGCGCACGCTCATCGGCGAACGCCGGGCTGAGCAGGCAAGACAGGGCGAGTAGGATCAGGGCGCGAAGCATGGGGTTGGGCGTACCAGGGATGGAGACTGGCCTAGTATGCCCGCGCGGGCCTGCAAAAAAAACGCCTCGCGGCAGATGCGGCGAGGCGTTTGTCTGGAATTCATCGGTAAAGGGGCCGCAAAGCGGCCCCGATACACCGATCAGGCATCGACCAGAATCGACGTGCCGGTCATTTCCACAGGCTTTTCCAGCCCCAGCAGTTGCAGCATGGTCGGCGCCACGTCGGCCAGCACGCCGCCTTCGCGAACCTTGAGCTTGCGCTGGCCAACATAGATGAACGGTACCGGCTCGGTGGTGTGGGCGGTGTGCGCCTGGCCGGTGCATTCGTCTTCCATCTGTTCGACGTTGCCGTGGTCGGCGGTGATCAGTGCCTCACCGTCGACCTTTTCCAGCGCCTCGACGATACGCCCGACACAGGTATCCAGCGCTTCGACCGCCTTGACCGCAGCCTCGAACACGCCGGTGTGGCCGACCATGTCGCCGTTGGCGTAGTTGACCACGATCACGTCGTAACGCTGCTGCTCGATGGCTTCGACGATACGGTCGGTGACTACAGGCGCGTTCATCTCCGGCTGCAGGTCATAGGTGGCGACCTTCGGCGATGGGATGAGGATGCGCTCTTCGCCTTCGAACGGCTCTTCGCGGCCACCGGAGAAGAAGAACGTGACGTGCGCGTACTTCTCGGTCTCGGCGATGCGCAGCTGGGTCTTGCCGTTCTTGGCCAGGTACTCGCCCAGTACGTTGTTCAGGCTGGAGGGGGCGAAGGCGGCCGGGGCCGGGATTTTCGCCGAGTACTGGGTCAGGCCGATATAGGCCGCCATCTTCGGCAGGCGCGCCCGGGGGAACTCGTTGAAGTCCGGCTCGACGAAGGCACGCGACAGTTCGCGGGCGCGGTCAGCACGGAAGTTCATGAAGATCACCGCGTCGCCGTCTTCGACCTTGACTGCCTCGCCAATGCGCGTGGCTTTGACGAATTCGTCGTTCTCTTCACGGGCGTAGGCGGCTTCCAGGCCGGCGAGGGCGGTTTCTGCCGTGTAGTCGGCAACGCTGTCGACGATCAGGTTGTAGGCAGCGGCGACGCGGTCCCAGCGGTTGTCGCGGTCCATCGCGAAGTAGCGGCCGATGAGGCTGGCGATGCGGCCCTTGCCGAGCTTGGCGAAGGTCGTGTCGAGCAGTTCGATGGACGACTGCGCGCTGCGTGGCGGCGTATCGCGGCCGTCGAGGAAGGCGTGCAGGTAGATTTTTTCGGCGCCACGCTGTGCGGCCAGTTCGGCCATGGCAATCAGGTGGTCCTGGTGGCTGTGCACGCCACCGTCGGACAACAGGCCGAGGATGTGCACGGCCTTGCCAGCACCGGCCGCCTTGTCCACCGCGCCGGTGAGCACCGGGTTGCTGAAGAACTCGCCATCACGAATGGCCTTGGTGACGCGGGTGAAGTCCTGGTAGACGACACGGCCGGCACCGAGGTTCATGTGGCCGACTTCGGAGTTGCCCATCTGCCCGTCCGGCAGGCCCACATCCATGCCTGAACCGGAAATCAGGCCATGCGGCCGTGTGGCGCGCAGGCGGTCATAGACCGGTGTGTTGGCGGCAAAGATGGCGTTGTATTCGGGGCTTTCGCTGTGGCCGAATCCATCCAGGATGATCAGGACCAGGGGTTTGGGCGTACTCGTCATCAATCAAACTCACGGTTGTTCAAAGATGATAAAGACACGCATTTTAGGGCAAATGCGCCATCAGCGGCGAATATTCGTCCTATCCCCCGACCGGCGCGGCCACGCTGACAGGGCCAAGGTGCTTTTCCGGCCGGCCGGTCGGGCTTTGGTGGCACTGGGGGGCTGTGTATACTGGCCGGCATTTTCAATCGCCTGGAACACCGCTGATGGTTGCTCACCTGATTCAATTCGCGACAGATCACTACATCCTGGTTGCGATCTTCGTTGTTCTGCTGGTCCTGTTGCTCATCAATGAAGTCCGCCGTGGCGGCCAGAGCCTGAGCAATGGCCAGCTGACTGCCCTGGTCAACGCCGACAAGGCCTTGGTCATCGACATCCGCACCTCCAAGGAGTATGCCGCGGGCCACATCGTCGGTGCGGTGAACATCCCGCAAGACAAACTGGTCAGCCGCATGGCCGAGCTGGAAAAACACAAAGAGAAGACCCTGATCATCGTCGATGCGATGGGCCAGCAGTCCGGCACGCTCTGCCGCGAACTGCTCAAGGCTGGTTTCACCGCTGCCAAGCTGAGCGGTGGCGTTTCCAGCTGGAAAGCCGATAACCTGCCCCTGGTGAAGTGATATGAAGCCCGTCATCGTTTATTCCAGCGACTATTGCCCCTACTGCATGCGCGCCAAGTACCTGCTCGAGAGCAAGGGCATTGCGTTCGAGGAAATCAAGGTCGATGGCAAGCCGCAGGTTCGTGCCGAAATGAGTCAGAAGGCCGGCCGTACTTCGGTGCCGCAGATCTGGATCGGCAGTACCCATGTCGGTGGATGCGATGACCTCTATGCCCTGGAGCGCGCGGGCAAGCTCGACGCGCTGCTGGCGGCCTGATTTGCACTGCATTCAAAAACATTAGGATAAGGATCTGCCATGACTGACCAACAGACCAACGGCGCAGCTGCCGAAGACAACAGCCCTCAGTTCTCGCTGCAGCGCATCTACGTGCGTGACCTGTCGTTCGAGGCCCCGAAAAGCCCGCAGATCTTCCGCCAGCAGTGGGAGCCGAGCGTTGCGCTGGACCTGAACACCAAGCAGAAAGCCCTGGAAGGCGACTTCCACGAGGTGGTGCTGACCCTGTCGGTTACCGTCAAGAACGGTGACGAAGTGGCCTTCATCGCCGAAGTACAGCAGGCCGGCATCTTCCTGATCGCCAACCTCGACGCGGCTTCGATGAGCCACACCCTCGGCGCGTTCTGCCCGAACATCCTGTTCCCTTACGCCCGTGAGACCCTGGACAGCCTGGTGACCCGTGGTTCGTTCCCGGCACTGATGCTGTCCCCGGTCAACTTCGACGCCCTGTACGCGCAAGAGCTGCAGCGTATGCAGGAAACTGGCGAAACTCCGACCGTTCAGTAACGCTGCCCGGTTGTAAAAAGGCGACCTTCGAGGTCGCCTTTTTTGTGTGAGCGGTTTTATTCGCCAAGAGGCCGGCACAGGCGATGGATCAGCTCCCGGCAAACCCATTCTGGCGCCACGCCTCATACACCGTAACCGCCACGGTGTTGGACAGGTTCAGGCTGCGGCACCCCGGCCGCATTGGCAGGCGCAGGCGCTGCTCGGCGGGCAGGCTGTCCAGCACCTCGGCCGGCAGCCCACGGCTTTCGGGGCCAAACAGGAAGGCATCGCCCGGCTGGTAGGTGACTTCATGGAAGGGGTGCGAGCCCTTGGTGGTGAAGGCGAACAGCCGAGGGTTGCCCAGGCTTTCCAGGCATCCAGCCAGGCTCTCGTGGCGCTTGAGCGTGGCATACTCGTGGTAGTCCAGCCCCGCCCTGCGCAGGCGCTTGTCATCCAGCTCGAAGCTGATGGGCTCGATCAGGTGCAGGGCGCAACCGCTGTTGGCGCACAGGCGAATGATGTTGCCGGTATTCGGCGGAATTTCTGGTTGAAAAAGGATGACGTGAAACATGCACGGCTCCAGGCGTGAAGATGACGAGCATTCTACCCCTGAACCGGACCTGCGTTCGAAGGCCTTCCCGCGGGTAATGCTTTCGCTGGCCATTGTCGGCCTGATGGTGGGCCTGATGATCGGCCGCCTGACCACCCCTGATGAGCGGGTGCTGGAGCAGGTCGTGGTGGTGCAGGACGGGCTCGACCTGTGGTTCAACGAAGAACCCAAGCTGCACGGCGAAAACGTTGAAGGGACGGTTGCGGTGCTGTTCGAGGCCCAGGGCAAGGCCCAGCGAGGGCAATTGTACCTGCAGGGCAAACCGGTCGGCTGGCGCGTGCAGAAAAGCGAGGAAGGCTTGTTGCTGACGGTGGTTGCCGCGCGCCCCCTGCACGGTGAGTGGGCCGGTGCAGAGGACGCTGGGCGTTGGCGTGTGCAGGTGAGGCTGCACGAATAAAAGAGGGGATGTCCCGGCCTGCCTGTACCAGGGTCCCCAAAACTTGCGCTGCTGCAAATAAAAGTGGGGTTTTCCCGGCCTGCCTGTACCGAGGACCCCGAAACTGGGAGATACAGTACTTATTGCAGGGGGCGTGCCAGTTTTGCAAAACCCGGAAACATTGGCTTTCAGGGCTTTTTTGCCAAGTTTTGAGGGGTTTTGTGCCTTCGGGCGGTGCAGGGGGGCACAGGATCGGTGCATGGGGCTTAAAATGTTGGGGGCTGCAAAGCAGCCCCCGGATGTCATGGCCTACCTATGACTCAATGCTCTTCGCTGTCATCATCATCCCCGCCGGCGACATTCATCCCCAGCTCCTTGATCTTGCGCGTCAAGGTATTGCGCCCCCAGCCCAGCAGAAGCGCCGCATCCCTGCGCCGCCCGGCGGTATGCTTGAGCGCGGTCTCGATCATGATCCGTTCAAAGCTGGGCACCGCACTGTCGAGCAGATTGGTCTGGCCCCGGGCCAAGGCCTGGTCGGCCCACTGGCGCAACGCCTGCTCCCAATTGGTCACGGGGGCCGCGTCCTGCGGCAGGTTCAGCAGCTCTGGCGGCAGGTCACCAATCAGCACTTCACGGCTGGAGGCCATCACGGTGATCCAGCGGCAGGTGTTTTCCATCTGCCGCACGTTGCCCGGCCACGGCAGGTTGCGGATGAACTCTTCGGTCTCCGGCTTCAGCAGCTTCGGCTCCACGGCCAGCTCCTGGGCCGCGCGGGCGAGGAAGTGGCGGGCGAGGGCGGGGATGTCTTCGCGGCGGTCGGCCAGGCGCGGTATATGAATGCGGATCACGTTGAGGCGGTGGAACAAGTCCTCGCGGAACTTGCCCGCCTGCACCAGCGATTCCAGGTTCTGGTGGGTGGCGGCAATGATGCGCACATCGACCTTGACCGGCACGTGGCCGCCAACCCGGTAAAACTCGCCATCGGCCAGTACCCGCAACAGGCGGGTCTGGGTATCGGCGGGCATGTCGCCGATCTCGTCGAGAAACAGCGTGCCGCCATCGGCCTGCTCGAAGCGGCCGCGGCGCAGGTTGGCGGCACCGGTGAAGGCACCTTTCTCGTGGCCGAACAGCTCGGACTCCATCAGGTCCTTGGGGATGGCTGCCATGTTCAGGGCAATGAACGGTGACGCCGCACGCGGGCTGTGCCGGTGCAGCGCATGGGCCACCAGCTCCTTGCCGGTGCCGGACTCGCCGTTGATCAGTACCGTGATGTTGGAGTGGCTCAGGCGCCCGATCGCGCGGAACACCTCCTGCATCGCCGGCGCTTCGCCGATGATCTCCGGCGTGCGGGCCAAGGCCTGCGGTACATCCAGGCCTTGCTGCTCCTGGGCATGCTGATTGGCGCGCTTGACCAGCGACACCGCCTCGTCGACGTCGAACGGTTTGGGCAGGTATTCGAAGGCACCGCCCTGGTAGGAGGCCACGGCGCTGTCGAGGTCGGAATGGGCGGTCATGATGATGACCGGCAGGCGCGGGTGCTGCTCGCGAATCTGGGCCAGCAAGTCGAGGCCACTGGTACCGGGCATGCGGATATCGGAAATGATCACATCCGGTTGCTGGCGTGCCAGGCGGCCCATGACGCCATCGGCGCTGTCGAAGCTCTGGGTGGTCATGCCTTCTTGTTGCAGGGCTTTTTCCAGGACCCAGCGGATGGAGCGATCATCGTCGACGATCCATACGGTTTCACTTCGGCTCATGAGGCGGTGGCTCCTTGTTCCAGAGGCAGGTAGATCGAAAAGGCGGTGTGGCCTGCATGGCTTTCACATTCGATCAAGCCCTGGTGCTGGCTGATGATGTTCTGGGTGATGGCCAGGCCCAACCCGGTACCGTCCGGGCGGCCACTGACCATGGGATAGAAGAGGGTGTCTTGCAGTTCCGACGGGATGCCCGGGCCGTTGTCGATGATCTCGACCCGTGCCACCAGGCGATGCCGCACGTGGCCGATGGTGAACTGGCGCAGGGCACGGCTGCGCAAGGTGATGCGGCCCAGGCGCAGCTCGTTCTGCGAGCTGATCGCCTGCATGGCGTTGCGCACGATGTTGAGCACCGCCTGGATCATCTGCTCGCGGTCGATCAGCACATCCGGCAGGCTCGGATCGTAGTCGCGCACCAATGTGATGCACCCCTGGCTTTCGGCCTCCACCAGGCTGCAGACCCGCTCCAGTACTTCGTGGATGTTGGTCATGGCCAGCGAGGGCAGCTTGTTCGAGCCGAGCATGCGGTCGACCAGGTTACGCAGCCGGTCGGCCTCTTCGATGATCACGTTGGTGTAGTCGCGCAGGCCTTCTTCGGGCAGCTCACGGGCCAACAGTTGCGCCGCGCCGCGGATGCCGCCGAGTGGGTTCTTGATTTCGTGTGCCAGGCCACGCACCAGCATTTTGGTGGTTTCCTGCTTGCTCAGCTGGGCCTCTTCCTTGGTGATGCGCAGCAGCCGATCGCGCGGGTGCACCTCCAGCAGCAGCAGGGTCTGGCCCTGGTGCAGAATGGGGGTGACGGCGTAATCGACGGTGATGGTCTGCCCGGTCAGCGAGGTCAGTTGCGCTTCGCGCTTGGTGAACGGGTGCGCCTGCTCGACCGCTTGGCGCAATGAGCTGAGCGCTTCTGTCGATTCGGTGAACAACTCGCTGATGAACTGCCCGTGGCTGCGCTGGCCGCTGACGGCCAACAGCATTTCCGCGGCCGGGTTCATGTACTCCAGGCGCAGCTCGGCATTGAGCAGGAGCGTGGCAGTGGTCAGGTTGTCCAGAAGCAGACGGTGCTGTGCATCGCTGATGGTCATAAGGCGTCGTTGACCTCTTTTTGCGCTTGCCTGGCAGAAGTGGCCAGAGCTGGGCGCGCTGTGGATCCGCTGATGCGAGACTCTGTGCTTTCAAGAAATGCAAGAAACAAACCAAGGCTCCGAAAAGAAGCGGATTTACCTGAGAAAGCCCTGGCTTTGCGCTTATTCGGACCAGAAAGCGCTGTTCGAGCGCTCATTACGACCCGTTTTGGGCCGCAGGACAGAGCATTCGTAGCTGTTATGCACCAATATAGAGCATTGCTGTGTTCAGCGTTTAGGGCACAGCTGCCCGGTAGCGCGAACCATGGTGTCCTCCTTATTGATGGAGACTTGATTGTGCGCAGTCGGTCAGGTTCTGCTTGTAGGAGGTGTCTGATTTGGCCAGCGATAAACAAAAACGGCCTCCCGAAGGAGGCCGTCTTGGTGATGTCATCGGCGCCAGGCGCCAATCAGATCAGCAGCTGTAGTACAGCTCATATTCCAGCGGGTGTACGAAGGTACGGACCTTGATCTCTTCTTCGCTCTTCAGCTCGATGAAGGCATCGATGAAGTCGTCGGAGAACACGCCGCCCTTGGTCAGGAACGCACGGCCTTTGTCCAGCTCTTCCAGGGCTTCTTTCAGGCTGCCACAAACCTGCGGGATATCCTTGGCCTCTTCAGGCGGCAGGTCGTACAGGTTCTTGTCGGCAGCATCGCCTGGGTGGATCTTGTTCTGGATGCCGTCCAGGCCAGCCATCAGCAGGGCCGCGAAGGCCAGGTACGGGTTGGCCGATGGGTCCGGGAAGCGCGCTTCGATACGACGGGCCTTCGGGCTGCCGACGTAAGGAATGCGGATCGAGGCGGAACGGTTGCGCGCCGAGTAGGCCAGCATGACCGGGGCTTCGAAACCTGGGACCAGACGCTTGTAGGAGTTGGTCGACGGGTTGGTGAAGCCGTTCAGGGCCTTACCGTGCTTGATGATACCGCCGATGAAGTACAGGGCGGTGTCGGACAGGCCGGCATAGCCTTCACCCGAGAAGGTGTTCTTGCCGTCTTTCCAGATCGACATGTGTACGTGCATGCCCGAGCCGTTGTCGCCGTACAGCGGCTTAGGCATGAAGGTGGCGGTACGGCCGTAAGCGTCGGCAACGTTGTGCACGACGTATTTCAGGGCCTGTACTTCGTCAGCTTTCTTCACCAGGGTGTTGAACTTGACGCCGATTTCGTTCTGGCCGGCAGTCGCCACTTCGTGGTGGTGAACTTCAACGGTCTGGCCCATTTCTTCCAGTGCGTTGCACATGGCAGTACGGATTTCGTGGTCGTGGTCGAACGGCGGGACTGGGAAGTAGCCGCCTTTCACGCCTGGACGGTGGCCTTTGTTGCCGCCTTCCACGTCAGCGCCAGTCATCCACGAGCCTTGCTCGGAGAAGATCTTGAACATCGAGCCGGAGATGTCCGAGTGGAACTTCACTTCGTCGAAGATGAAGAACTCAGGCTCCGGGCCTGCGAACACGGTGTCACCGATGCCGGTGCTCTTGAGGTACTCTTCGGCGCGCTTGGCGATGCCGCGCGGGTCGCGATCGTAGCCCTGCATGCTCGACGGGTCGACGATGTCGCAGGTGATGATCAGGGTCGGCTCTTCGGTGAATGGGTCCAGCACGGCGGTGTCGTCGACCGGCATCAGGATCATGTCGGAGGCTTCGATGCCTTTCCAGCCAGCGATGGAGGAACCGTCGAACATCTTGCCGACTTCGAAGAAGTCTTCGTCCAGAGCGTCACGCGCTGGCATGGTCACGTGGTGCTGAATGCCTTTGGTGTCCGTGAAACGCAGATCAATCCACTTGACGTCATGATCTTTGATGAGTTGAACCGACTTCGACATGTTGTCCTCCGGATGGTCTAGAGCGCGGTGGGCCGCTGCCCTGGAAAAAGGGGTGTTGCCGGGCGCGGATAGTCGGCCAAGCTTACCTGCCTCACAAGGGAGCAAATTGCATGCCAGTGCCCGAAAATGGCGAGGGCGAGATAAAAGGGGGCGTTTGCGGGCATTAACTTAGGGGTGATGACTGAAAAACGCACCCATTAGAGGCAAGAAAACACCTTGTTGCACTGTATTGGTGCGCTGGTGGAGGGTGGTGCTTTGTTTGAGGGCCTGTTGACGGGTAAAGCCGCTGCCACAGGCCAAATCCACCCCTGCGGGGGTAGGTGTACCCGCGAAAGGCCCGGGGCAGGCGGCGCAAATACTGACTCTGGCCACATCAGCAAACCTTCTGTACAAAAGTTGGTCAAATCCTGAGCAATTTCCGCTATAATTCGCGCCCCTCATTTTCGGCAGGCCCTGCGCGCGCTGTTAACCAATGAAACTTATCGTCAAAGTCTTCCCAGAAATCACCATCAAGAGCCGGCCGGTGCGCAAGCGCTTCATCCGTCAGCTCGGCAAGAACATCCGCAACGTGCTCAAGGATCTCGATCCTGAGCTCGCGGTCGATGGTGTCTGGGATAATCTCGAAGTGGTCACCCGCGTCGAGGACGAAAAGCTCCAGCGCGAGATGATCGAGCGCCTCACCTGCACCCCGGGTATCACCCACTTCCTGCAGGTAGAGGAATACCCGCTCGGCGACTTCGACGACATCGTCGAGAAGTGCAAGCAGCACTTCGGTCATCTGCTCGCGGGCAAGCACTTTGCCGTGCGCTGCAAGCGCGGCGGCCACCATGACTTCACTTCGATGGACG
Organism: Pseudomonas sp. SWRI68; assembly: GCF_014269165.1. Classification (NCBI taxonomy): domain Bacteria; kingdom Pseudomonadati; phylum Pseudomonadota; class Gammaproteobacteria; order Pseudomonadales; family Pseudomonadaceae; genus Pseudomonas; species Pseudomonas sp. SWRI68. The sequence goes on from NZ_JABWRU010000004.1 coordinate 81,543, forward strand.
TCGACCGCTACGTCGGCAGCCAGCTGCGCCAGCAGTGCGGCGCCGCCGGCATCGAGCTGAAGAACCCGGAAGTCCTGGTGCGCATCGAAATCCGCAACCAGCGCCTGTACGTGATCCACAACCAGCACCAGGGCATCGGCGGCTACCCGCTGGGCGCCCTGGAGCAAACCCTGGTACTGATGTCGGGTGGCTTCGATTCCACCGTGGCGGCCTACCAGATGATGCGCCGTGGCCTGATGACCCACTTCTGCTTCTTCAACCTCGGCGGCCGTGCCCACGAGCTGGGCGTGATGGAAGTGGCCCACTACCTGTGGAAGAAGTACGGCAGCAGCCAGCGCGTGCTGTTCATCAGCGTGCCGTTTGAAGAAGTGGTCGGCGAGATTCTCAACAAGGTCGACAACAGCTACATGGGCGTGACCCTCAAGCGCATGATGTTGCGCGGCGCTGCCCATATGGCCGACCGCCTGCAGATCGAAGCGCTGGTCACCGGCGAGGCGATTTCCCAGGTCTCCAGCCAGACCTTGCCGAACCTGTCGATCATCGACTCGGCGACCGACAAGCTGGTACTGCGCCCGCTGCTGGCCAGCCACAAGCAGGACATCATCGACCAGGCCACCGAAATCGGCACCGCCGATTTCGCCAAGCACATGCCTGAATACTGCGGCGTGATCTCGGTAAACCCGACCACCCACGCCAAGCGCCACCGCATGGAGCATGAAGAAAAGCAATTCGACATGGCCGTGCTGGAGCGCGCCCTCGAACGCGCCAAGTTCATCTCGATCGACCACGTGATCGACGAGCTGGGCAAAGACATCGAGGTAGAAGAAGTTCGCGAAGCGCTGCCTGGCCAGATCGTCATCGACATCCGTCACCCCGATGCTCAGGAAGACGAACCCTTGGTGATCGAGGGCGTCGAAGTCCAGGTGATGCCGTTTTATGCAATCAATAGTCGCTTCAAGCAGCTGGATGAAACTCGCCAGTACCTGCTGTATTGCGACAAGGGTGTGATGAGCCGTCTGCACGCACACCACCTGCTCAGTGAGGGACATGCCAATGTGCGTGTTTATCGTCCGGCATAAGACGCCAGGGCTGTATGGCGGCAGCATCCGCCATCGCCCTCCCGACCGCCGGCCCTGCTGAGCCTTATACCTTACATATTGGTCGCCTAGACTAGGCGGCAACCGAATCCTCTGATCGAGATACACTTGTGATCGAAAATCTGCGTAACATCGCCATCATCGCCCACGTTGACCATGGTAAAACCACGTTGGTCGACAAACTCCTGCGTCAGTCCGGCACTCTGGAGCGTAACGAGCTCAACGACGAGCGCGTCATGGACTCCAACGACCAGGAAAAAGAGCGCGGTATTACCATTCTGGCGAAAAACACCGCCATCAACTGGAACGGCTACCACATCAACATCGTCGACACCCCCGGCCACGCCGACTTCGGTGGCGAGGTTGAGCGTGTAATGTCGATGGTCGACTCCGTGCTGCTGCTGGTCGACGCCCAGGACGGCCCTATGCCGCAAACCCGCTTCGTGACCAAGAAGGCCTTCGAAGCCGGCCTGAAGCCGATCGTCGTGATCAACAAGGTCGACCGTCCGGGCGCGCGTCCTGACTGGGTTCTGGACCAGATCTTCGACCTGTTCGACAACCTCGGCGCTACCGACGAGCAGCTGGACTTCAAAGTGGTCTACGCCTCGGCCCTGAACGGCATTGCCGGTCTGGACCACGCCGAAATGGGCGAAGACATGACTGCCCTGTACCAAGCTGTCGTCGACCACGTTCCAGCGCCAGCTGTTGACCGTGACGGCCCGTTCCAGATGCAGATCTCCGCACTGGACTACAACAGCTTCCTGGGTGTGATCGGTGTTGGCCGTATCGCCCGTGGTCGCGTCAAGCCTAACACCCCGGTTGTCGCCATCGACGCCGACGGCAAGAAGCGTAACGGCCGTATCCTCAAGCTGATGGGCCACCACGGTCTGCACCGCGTCGACGTCGAAGAAGCCCAAGCTGGCGACATCGTCTGCATCAGCGGTTTCGACGAGCTGTTCATCTCCGACACCCTGTGCGACCCGACTGCCGTTGAGGCGATGAAGCCGCTGACCGTTGACGAGCCTACCGTTTCGATGACCTTCCAGGTCAACGACTCGCCGTTCTGCGGCAAGGAAGGCAAGTTCGTCACCAGCCGTAACATCAAGGACCGTCTGGACAAAGAGCTGCTGTACAACGTTGCCCTGCGCGTTGAAGAAACCGACTCCCCAGACAAGTTCAAGGTTTCGGGCCGTGGTGAGCTGCACCTCTCGGTACTGATCGAAACCATGCGTCGCGAAGGCTTCGAACTGGCCCTGGGCCGCCCGGAAGTCATCATTCGCGAAGTAGACGGCGTCAAGCAAGAGCCGTTCGAGAACGTCACCATCGACATCCCTGAAGAATCGCAGGGCAAGGTCATGGAAGAAATGGGTCTGCGTAAAGGCGACCTGACCAACATGGTCCCGGATGGCAAAGGCCGTGTACGCCTTGAATACAACATCCCGGCGCGTGGTCTGATCGGTTTCCGTAACCAGTTCCTGACCCTGACCAACGGTGCAGGCATCCTGACTTCGATCTTTGATCGCTACGACACCGTGAAGTCTGGCCACATGTCCGGCCGTCAGAACGGCGTACTGGTTTCGGTCGAAACCGGCAAGGCGCTGACCTACTCGCTGGAAACCCTGCAGGCGCGTGGCAAGCTGTTCGTCGAGCACGGTCAAGAGATCTACAACGGTCAGATCGTCGGCCAGAACAGCCGCGACAACGACCTGGGCGTCAACCCTACCAAGGGCAAGAAGCTCGACAACATGCGTGCTTCGGGTAAAGACGAAGTCATCGCGCTGGTTCCACCTGTTCGCTTCACCCTGGAACAGGCTCTGGAATACATCCAGGAAGACGAGCTGTGCGAAGTAACGCCGAAGTCCATCCGTCTTCGCAAGAAGATCCTGGATGAAAGCGAGCGTACCCGCGCTGCCAAGAAAGCCAAGAACAGCTGAGTTAGCTCTGGCTGAATGAAAACGCCCCCGGTCGAAAGGCCGGGGGCGTTTTTTTGTGTCTTTTTCACCATGTTTCACTGGAAGTAATTGCTTACTAAGGAGTTTTTGGCAATAGCACACCCCCCCAGTACGCTGCCTTTTGAATTATTTCATGGGGCAAATGATGAAGGGCAAGGGATGGAAAGAGCACTTGGCACGCGGCCGGTTTGATGTGGGTGGGGCCACCTGGAGCCTGTTACACCTACGCTCCAGTTCACATCAAATTGTCATTCCAGGGCTTGCCGTTCAGGGCGTTCAAGCAGTAACGCTTGCTATTGAGTACTCAAGCCACTGTGTCAGCTATGGTCCGAAGCAGGGTGTTGAGCTGGATTTTGACGAGATGGGGCACGATCACCTGTTGATTGATCACAGGGGCGTCTGCCGTGCGTTCTGCCCTAGGCGGTACACGCTATCCATCCAACTGCCGAGCATCATGGCTTCGCTGGCTGACCGGCAATGCCTGTTCACGGGGCATAGCAATTGGCTGACATTGGAGGGGTACCAGCTTGGGTATCCGGAAGGTAGCCATTACGAGGTGTATTTCAATCTACGCCGCGAGTCGGCTCGAAGCCTCAGGGTACACGTTGAAAGCGCCTACATACGCGACCCTGACCACCCTTCCAGTCGTCCAATGCGGCTCAAGCGACATGAAAAAATAAAAGGTTGGCTATTGATTGTGAAGAAGCTGAGAGGTGAGCCGATTCGACGACCAGTAAGGCGATAGCTGCCTGTAGAAATACGAAACCCCCAATAAAGGGGGTCGTATCGCGGATGCCCTTAGAGATTTCTCTCATCAACCGGCACGGCCGGAACCAGGTGGCGGCGTCTAGACACTTCCAAAGGAAGCTCCGTGTACATCGAGACGGGTCAAATTCTATTCAGTCTCTCTGGGATCGTCAACGGCCGACCACCTTCGGTTTGTAAGCACAGTACCCAGGCCGTGGCCCGACCTTGGGGTGGTTGCGGCAGGTATCTGGCCGCTTGTCATAAATGGTGCACAGCCGGCTCTTGCGGTCCAGATACATGCAGTCATCGTTGCTCATCCGGGTCAGGGTGAAAATGCCCGACTTCTGGTTGAAGCGCTCGATGATGCCTTCCTTCTGCAGGCGTTTGGCCACGTTTTTCGGTGGTTCGTCTTTTTCGAACTCGTCGACCACGCCGATGCGGATCAGATCCTTGATCTTCACTTCCACGGGCAGCGTGCAGCAGGTCGAGTGGCAGCCACCGCACATGTGGCTGGCATAGCGTTGCCAGGTTTCCAGGCGGTCGACTTCGGCCGCGGCAATCAGGGTCGTTTTCATCGTTATGGGGGTGAATCACGGTCTTGGGGCGCGCGATCATACCGGAGTTGTTCAATTTGTGAACAACCTTTTGCCTGATTCCTTCATCAGGCATGAAAACTGCGAACAGGTACTGTCAGTCCCTGTCGAAGGGTCTAGTCTCATCAATCTCCCTCCGTATTCGTCTACTTGCCCGAGGATGCCGCATGTCCCAGGAACCCAAAGCACGTGACGCCGAGGTGGCCGATTTTCGCGCCGCTGTGCTGGATAAGCTGACCTACGCGGTCGGCAAGGACCCCGAGCATGCCTTCGACCATGACTGGTTCGAAGCCATTGCCTTGGCGGCGCGTGATCACATGGTCGATCACTGGATGGACCATACTCGTCAGGCCTACAGGCGCAGTCAGAAACGGGTCTATTACCTTTCCCTGGAATTTCTCATCGGGCGGCTGCTGTATGACAGCCTGAGCAACCTGGGTTTGCTCGACATCGCCCGCGAAGCCCTCGACGGCCTGGACGTCGACCTGGAGCGCATCCGCCTGCTGGAGCCGGATGCCGCACTGGGCAATGGTGGCTTGGGGCGCCTGGCGGCTTGCTTCATGGAAAGCATGTCGACCCTGGGCATTGCCGCCCATGGCTACGGTATCCGTTACGAGCACGGCCTGTTTCGCCAGGCGCTGGTCGATGGTTGGCAGCAGGAGCAGACCGAGAACTGGCTGGACTTCGGCAACCCCTGGGAGTTCGAGCGCGCCGAGGTGATCTACCCGATCAGTTTCGGCGGCAGCGTCGAGACCGTGCAGGACCCCCAAGGCCAGCAACGGCAGGTGTGGTCGCCCGGCGAGACGGTGCGGGCGGTGGCCTATGACACGCCGGTGGTCGGCTGGCGTGGCGCCAGCGTCAATACCTTGCGCCTGTGGCGGGCGCGGGCGCTCGAGGAGCTGCACCTGGAGCGCTTCAACGCCGGTGACCACCTGGGTGCGGTCGCCGAAGTGGCGCGCGCCGAGAGCATTTCGCGCGTGCTGTACCCGGCCGACAGTACCGAAGCCGGGCAGGAGCTGCGCCTGCGCCAGGAGTACTTCTTCGTTTCGGCTTCGCTGCAGGACTTGCTGCGCCGCCACCTGAACATGCATGACAGCCTGCTCAACCTGCCCGATGCCGCCGCCATTCAGCTCAACGACACCCACCCCTCGATCGCCGTGGCTGAGTTGATGCGGCTGCTGGTCGACCAGCACGAAGTGCCTTGGGATACCGCCTGGGAGCTGACCGTCGGCACGCTGGCCTACACCAACCACACCTTGCTGCCGGAGGCACTGGAAACCTGGCCGGTGGCGCTGATGGAGCGCATGCTGCCGCGGCACATGCAGATCATCTACCTGATCAACGCCTACCATATCGACGCCCTGCGCGCGAAAGGGCTGCACGACTTCGACGTGTTGCGGGCCGTGTCGCTGATCGAAGAAGACAACGGCCGCCGGGTGCGCATGGGCAACCTGGCGTTTCTCGGCTCGCACAGTGTCAACGGTGTGTCGGCACTGCACAGCCAGCTGATGAAGAGCACGGTGTTCGCCGAGCTGCACAAGCTGTACCCGCAGCGGATCAACAACAAGACCAACGGCATCACCTTCAGGCGCTGGCTGTTCCAGTCCAACCCGCCACTGACCGAGATGCTGGTCGAGGCGCTTGGGCCCGAGCTCAAGGATGACCCTGAAGGGCTGCTGGCCAACCTCGTGCCCTTTGCTGACAAAAGCAGCTTCCGCAAGCAGTTCGCCGCCCAGCGCCTGCACAGCAAGCGCGCCCTGGCCAGCATCATCCAGGACCGTATCGGCGTTACGGTGAACCCCGAGGCGATGTTCGATGTGCAGGTCAAGCGCATCCACGAGTACAAGCGCCAGTTGCTCAACCTGCTGCACACCGTGGCGCTGTATCAGGCCATTCGCAACGACCCCGGTACCAATTGGGTACCACGGGTGAAGATCTTCGCCGGCAAGGCTGCGGCCAGCTACCACCAGGCCAAGCTGATCATCAAGCTGGCCAACGACATCGCCCGTGTGGTCAACAACGACCCCACCGTGCGTGGCCTGCTGAAAGTGGTATTCCTGCCCAACTACAACGTCAGCCTGGCCGAAAGCATCATCCCGGCGGCAGACTTGTCCGAGCAGATCTCCACGGCAGGTTACGAGGCGTCAGGCACCAGCAACATGAAGTTCGGCCTCAATGGCGCGCTGACCATCGGCACCCTGGACGGCGCCAACGTCGAGATGTGCGAGCAGGTGGGGGCCGACAACATGTTCATCTTCGGCCTCACGGCGCAGCAGGTCGAGGCGCGCCGGCGCGCCGGAGACTTTGGCGCCAGTGCGGCGATTGCGGCGTCCAATCGCTTGAACGATGTGCTCCAGGCCATTCGCAGCGGGGTGTTCTCGCCCGATGACCCTTCGCGTTATACCGGGCTGATCGACGGGTTGGTGGCCTATGACCGTTTCCTGGTGTGCGCCGATTTCGACGCCTACTGGGATGCCCAGCGGCGGGTCGATGAGCTGTGGCACACGCCGCAGGAATGGTGGCGCATGGCGGTGCTGAACACGGCGCGGATGGGGTGGTTCTCGTCGGACCGAACCATTCGCGAGTATGCCACCGACATCTGGAAAGCACTGGACTGACTTACCAGGGCCGCATAGCGGCCCCACTCGACAGCCGGCCTGGCCACGGCTGAACTACCGACCTATTGTGCCGTCAGACAGCCCAGGCGAGTCTCATTGCTCGCTAGCATCGCACTCTCCCTGTAAACTGCGGGGGTTTTTCTCCCCCTTTCCATTTCGGAGCCATACATGTCCCGCGTTACCCTGAGTCGCTATCTGATTGAGCAGACCCGCAGCAACAATACCCCTGCCGATCTGCGCTTCCTGATCGAAGTGGTGGCGCGCGCGTGCAAAGAGATCAGCCACCACGTGTCCAAAGGCGCCCTGGGCGGCGTACTGGGCAGCATGGGCACCGAGAACGTTCAAGGTGAAGTGCAGAAGAAGCTCGACGTGATCTCCAACGATATCCTGCTGGAGGCCAACGAGTGGGGCGGCCACCTGGCCGGCATGGCTTCCGAAGAAATGGACAACGCCTACCAGATCCCGGGCAAGTACCCTAAAGGCGCCTACCTGCTGGTCTTCGACCCACTGGACGGTTCGTCGAACATCGACGTCAACGTCTCGGTCGGCACCATCTTCTCGGTACTGCGTTGCCCCAACGAGTACCTGAGCCAGAACGAAACCCTCAACGAAAACGCGTTCCTGCAGCCAGGCACCGAGCAGGTCGCCGCCGGTTATGCCATCTACGGCCCGCAGACCATGCTGATCCTGACCCTGGGCAATGGCGTCAAGGGCTTCACCCTGGACCGTGAGCTGGGCAGCTTCGTGCTGACCCACGAGAACATCCAGGTACCGGCAACCACCGCCGAGTTCGCCATCAACATGTCCAACCAGCGTCACTGGGAAGCCCCGGTGCAGCGCTACGTCGATGAGCTGCTGGCCGGTGAGACTGGCCCGCTGAAAAAGAACTACAACATGCGCTGGATCGCCTCGATGGTAGCCGACGTGCACCGCATCCTGACCCGTGGCGGTCTGTTCATGTACCCGCGCGACGCTCGCGACCCGAGCAAGCCGGGCAAGCTGCGCCTGATGTACGAGGCCAACCCGATGTCGTTCATCATCGAACAGGCTGGCGGCGCATCCACCAATGGTTACGATCGTATCCTCGACATTCAGCCACAAAGCCTGCACGAGCGCGTGTCGGTCATTCTGGGCTCGAAGGAAGAGGTCGAGCGCGTCACCGCGTATCACAAGGAGTAAGTCATGCTCGCACCTTGGCAGCCGTTGTTGGAGTGGTGGTTCGGTTGGGGCACCAGCCCCCAGGCCGTGGCTGACGAGAAGAGCACGCTGTGGTTCGGCAAGCATCACGATGCCGAAGCTCAGGCGCTGTTTGGCGACCTGGTCGAGCATGCCCTGGCGGGTGGGCTCGACGAGTGGCAGCAGAGCCCGCAAGGCTGGCTCGGCCTGCTGATCCTGCTGGACCAGCTGCCGCGCATGATCCACCGCGACACGTCGCGCGCCTTCGAGGGCGACCGGCGTGCCCAGGTGGTGGCCATGCAGGGCCTGCAGAAAGGCTGGGATTACCAGCTGCTGCCGATCCAGCGGGTGTTCGTGCTGCTGGTGCTGGAGCATGCCGAGGTGCTGGACTGGCAGAACCTGTGCGTCGAGCGTTACCAGGTACTGCTGGACGAGCAGCCCGAGGCTCATCGGCGCTTGTTCGAGGGGTTCCTCGACTATGCCGAGCAGCACCAGCGGGTGATTGCTCGGTTCGGGCGCTTCCCGCACCGCAACCTGATGCTGGAACGGCCGAGTACCAGTGAAGAGATGGACTTTTTGCTGGAGCCTGGGTCCAGGTTCTGAGATTCATCGGCCTGCCACGCAGCCCTGACGTAGCAAAAAACCGCCACTGCACCCGCAGCGGCGGTTTTTTTATGCCGCCATTGGCTACCCGACCAATGGTGTAGGTGGAAAGGGGGGAGGGCAGGGAACCAGGGAGGGATTTTCTCGTCGAAGGTCACTGCAGGCCACTCGCCTGTATCCCCTGTCCAGGAGTGTCCTCATGTCGTTGCGTTCCCTCGCCCTGTTGTCCTTGTGCGTCGTTCTGACCGCGTGCAGCAAGATCAACCAGGAAAACTATTCCAAGCTCAAGGCCGGCATGAACAAGGCCGAGGTCGAGCAATTGCTCGGCACGCCTGCCGAGTGCTCCGGCGCGCTGGGCATGAGCAGCTGTACCTGGGGGGACGAGAAGAGCTTCATCAGCGTGCAGTACGCGGCTGACAAGGTGCTGATGTACTCAGGGCAGGGCCTTAAATGAGGCGTCTGCACCTGCTGCTGGGGTTATGCCTGGTGATGCTGCTGGGCGGTTGCGCCAGCTCTGCGCATGACCCGCTGGCACCGAAGACCGCCGGCAACGTCGACCTCAAGCGTTACCAGGGCAAATGGTATGAGCTGGCGCGCTTGCCGATGCGCTATCAGCAAGGCTGCGAGCAGTCCGAGGCCCACTACAACCTCAAATCAGACGGCTCCTACGGCGTGCTCAACCGCTGCCGTACCCTGGGTGATGAATGGTTGCGCGCAGAAGGGCATGCCAACATCCAGGAGCCTGGGCATACCGACAAGCTGTGGGTCGAGTTCGACAACTGGTTCACCCGCCTGGTACCGGGCGTGGCCAGGGGTGAGTACTGGATTCTCTACGTGGACGAGCGTTACCACACGGCGATCGTCGGCAGCCCGGACCGCAAGTACCTGTGGATCTTGTCGCGCACGCCAAGCCTGCCGGCCTGGCAGCGCGAGAGTTTGCTATCCAAGGCGCGGCAGCAGGGTTATGACACCAGCCGGCTGATCTGGCGCACGGCTGACCAGCAGATCGTCAAAAGCCATTGACCCCGCACGCGCTTGCATGTGGTGGTGGTGGTGGTGTAGGAGCGGCCTTGCGTCGCGAAAAGGGGCGCGCAGCGGCCCCAGGCTTTAGCGTCGCCGCTGGTATCGATGGGGCCGCTTTGCGGCCCTTTTCGCGACGCAAGGCCGCTCCTACACACACACACGGTCAACCCAGCAGTTGGCGCAAGACCTCGACAAACGCTTGTGCGCTTTCCTCTTCCTGGGCATGCCGCCCCTGGCGCACGACCCACTGGCCGTTGACCATCACATCGCGCACCTGGCGGTCGCCGCCTGCGAACAACCAGCGATTGAGAATGGCATCGCCATCTGCCGTGGCGATGTACGGGTCTTGACCATCGAGCACCAGCCAGTCGGCCCGCTTGCCCACCGCCAGTTCACCGATCGCCTGGCCAAGCGCCTGGGCACCGCCGCTCAAGGCTGCGTCATACAGCGTGCGCCCGACCATCGGCTGGTCACCGCGGTACAGCCGGTTGCGCCGCTGATCGCGTAAGCGCTGGCCATACTCAAGCCAGCGCAGTTCTTCCACCACGCTGAGCGACACATGGCTGTCCGAGCCAATGCCCATGCGCCCACCTTGCGCCAGGTAGTCAACCGCCGGGAAGATACCGTCGCCCAGGTTGGCCTCGGTGGTCAGGCACAGCCCTGCCACCGCGCCGCTGCGGGCCATGGCGGCGACTTCATCGGCTTCGGCGTGGGTGGCGTGAACCAGGCACCAGCGCGCGTCCACCTCGACATGCTCGTACAGCCACTGCAACGGGCGCAGGCCACTCCAGGCCAGGCAATCGTCGACTTCCTTCTGTTGTTCGGCAATGTGGATATGCACCGGGCTATTTGGGTTGCCGGCTTCCAGCACGCTGGCGATCTGCCCTGGGGTGACTGCGCGCAGCGAGTGGAAGCACAGGCCCAGTTGCTGTGCCGGTTGCGCGCCCAGCAGTGGCGCGAGTTGTTCCTGCAGGCGCAGGTACTGCTCGGTAGAGTTGATGAAACGCCGTTGCCCTTCGGTGGGCGCCTGGCCGCCGAAGCCTGCGTGGCTGTACAGCACGGGCAGCAAGGTCAGGCCGATGCCGCTGCTGGCTGCCGCGGCGCTGATGCGCCGGGACAGCTCGGCGGGGTCGGCGTAGGCCTTGCCTGCCGAGTCGTGGTGCACATAGTGGAATTCGGCCACCGAGGTGTAGCCGGCCTTGAGCATCTCGATGTACAGCTGGCGGGCGATGACCTGCAACTGCTCTGGGGTGATCTGGCCAACCAGGCGATACATCAGGTCGCGCCAGGTCCAGAAGCTGTCGTTGGGGTTGCCCGCCACTTCCGCCAACCCTGCCATCGCCCGTTGGAAGGCATGCGAGTGCAGGTTGGGCATGCCGGGCAGCAGCGGCCCGGCCAGCCGTTCGGCACCGTCGGCCGAAGCGCCGGGCTCGATGCGCGTCATGTTGCCATCGCTGGCGACCTCGATTCGGACATTGCTGGCCCAGCCATTGGGCAGCAGGGCGCGTTCGGCGAAGTAGGCGGACATCGGTGAAATCCTGTTATTGTTAACTTGTATATACATATACAGGCGTTTGCCTGCCGGGTAAACTGCGGCAAGCTACCGCTCATTCAATCGCACAAGGATCCAACGCCGTGCCGACACCTCCTGTCTCCGTGCTGGTTGCCCAGATGGGCGAGGGCCCGGCGCCGCTGTACGCGCGGGTCAAACAGATGATCATCCAGCAGATCGACAACGGCAGCTGGCCGCCTCATCACCGGGTCCCTTCAGAGAGCGAGCTGGTCAGCCAACTGGGCTTCAGCCGCATGACCATCAACCGCGCCCTGCGCGAGCTCACGGCCGAAGGGCTGTTGGTGCGCATGCAAGGGGTCGGTACCTTCGTCGCCGAACCCAAGAGCCGTTCGGCGCTGTTCGAAGTCAACAACATCGCCGACGAGATTGCCGGGCGTGGCCACCAGCATAGCTGCCAGGTGGTCATCCTCGCCGAGGAGGCCGCCGGCTCCGAGCGTGCCCTGGCGCTGGACATGCGCGAAGGCCAGCGGGTGTTCCATTCGCTGATCGTGCATTACGAAAATGGCATACCGGTGCAAATCGAGGACCGCTACGTCAATGCGGCGATCGCGCCCGATTACCTCAAGCAGGACTTCACCCGGCAAACGCCTTACGCCTACCTGTCCCAGGTCGCGCCGCTGACCGAGGGTGAGCACGTGGTCGAGGCGATTCTGGCCGAGCCGCACGAGTGCCAGCTGCTGCAGATCGAACGGGGCGAGCCTTGCCTGCTGATTCGCCGCCGCACCTGGTCCGGCCGCCAGCCGGTCACAGCCGCGCGGTTGATCCACCCCGGTTCCCGTCATCGCCTGGAAGGACGATTCAGCAAATGAGCCAATTGCAGGTGTTGCGTGCGCAGGGCTACCCGCGCATGCCATGGAAGAACGGGGGCGGCTTCACCGAGGAAATCACCCGCGACAGCGGCGAAGGCCTCGAAGGGTTCGGCTGGCGCCTGTCGATTGCCGATATCGAAGAGTCTGGCGGTTTCTCGTCGTTCGCCGGTTACCAGCGGATCATCACGGTGCTGCAGGGCGATGGCATGCGCCTGCTGGTCGACGGGCAGGCCAGCCGGCCGCTGTTGCCATACGACGCGTTTGCCTTCGCAGGCGAGAGCCAGGTCAGTTGCAAGCTGCTGGGTGGGGCGATTCGTGATTTCAACCTGATCTACGCGCCACAGCGCTATCGCGCGCGCTTGCAGTGGTTCGATGGCACCACCCGGCTGTTCAGTTCGGCGTCGACGGTGTTGTTGTTCGCCGCCAGTAACCAGGTCGAGGCGCAGTTGGCTGGGGGTGAGGTGCAGCGGCTGGGGTTGCATGACTGCTTGCGGCTTGAGGGTAACGACGCGCTGGTGGGGTTGGAGGTTCAGGGGCGGTTTTGCCTGATCGAACTGATTTCACGTTGAGATAGCCGGGGCCGCACAGCGGCCCCAGCTTTTTCTGGTTTCCAACGCAGAGGTCCAATTATTTTGGTTGTCCATGCTTGTACATACAAGTAAAGGTGTGTTTGTATATTGACCACGACACACCTGCCCGCGGACGACCGCAGAGGACCCTTCCCGTGACCGACAACAACAAATACCGTGACGTTGAAATCCGTGCCCCACGTGGCAACAAGCTGACCGCCAAAAGCTGGCTGACTGAAGCGCCGCTGCGCATGCTGATGAACAACCTCGATCCGCAGGTCGCGGAAAACCCCAAGGAGCTGGTGGTCTACGGTGGTATCGGCCGGGCCGCCCGCAACTGGGCCTGCTACGACAAGATCGTCGAGACCCTGACCCGCCTGGAAGACGACGAAACCCTGCTGGTGCAGTCGGGCAAGCCGGTCGGCGTGTTCAAGACCCACAGCAACGCCCCGCGCGTGCTGATCGCCAACTCCAACCTGGTGCCGCACTGGGCCAACTGGGAACACTTCAACGAACTGGATGCCAAGGGCCTGGCCATGTACGGCCAGATGACCGCCGGCAGCTGGATCTACATCGGTAGCCAGGGCATCGTCCAGGGTACCTATGAAACCTTCGTCGAGGCCGGCCGCCAGCACTACGGTGGCAGCCTCAAAGGCAAGTGGGTACTGACCGCGGGCCTGGGCGGCATGGGCGGTGCCCAGCCACTGGCCGCGACCCTGGCCGGTGCCTGCTCGCTGAACATCGAATGCCAGCAGAGCCGCATCGATTTCCGTCTCGAAACCCGCTATGTCGACGAGCAGGCTACCGACCTCGACGACGCCCTGGCGCGCATCGCCAAGTACACCGCCGAAGGCAAGGCCATCTCCATCGCCCTGCACGGCAACGCCGCTGAAGTGCTGCCGGAGCTGGTCAAACGTGGCGTGCGCCCAGACATGGTCACCGACCAGACCAGCGCCCACGACCCGCTTAACGGCTACCTGCCGGCCGGCTGGACCTGGGAGCAGTACCGCGACCGTGCGCAGACCGAACCGGCTGCCGTGGTCAAGGCCGCCAAGCAGTCCATGGCCGTGCACGTGCAAGCCATGCTCGACTTCCAGAAGCAAGGCATCCCGACCTTCGACTACGGCAACAACATTCGCCAGATGGCCAAGGAAGAGGGCGTGGCCAACGCCTTCGACTTCCCTGGCTTCGTGCCGGCCTATATCCGCCCGCTGTTCTGCCGCGGCGTGGGTCCGTTCCGCTGGGCCGCGCTGTCAGGTGAAGCCGACGACATCTACAAGACCGATGCCAAGGTCAAGGAACTGATCCCCGACGACGCCCACCTGCACCGCTGGCTGGACATGGCCCGCGAGCGCATCAGCTTCCAGGGCCTGCCAGCGCGTATCTGCTGGGTCGGCCTGGGCCTTCGCGCCAAACTGGGCCTGGCGTTCAACGAAATGGTACGCAGCGGCGAGCTGTCGGCGCCGATCGTCATCGGCCGCGACCACCTGGACTCCGGTTCGGTATCGAGCCCCAACCGTGAAACCGAAGCCATGCGTGACGGCTCCGACGCTGTCTCCGACTGGCCGCTGCTCAACGCCCTGCTCAACACCGCCAGCGGCGCCACCTGGGTTTCGCTGCACCACGGCGGCGGCGTAGGCATGGGCTTCTCGCAGCACTCGGGCATGGTCATCGTCTGTGACGGCACCGATGAAGCCGCCGAGCGCATCGCCCGCGTGCTGACCAACGACCCGGCCACCGGTGTCATGCGCCACGCCGACGCCGGCTACGACATCGCCGTCGACTGCGCCAAAGAGCAAGGCCTTGACCTGCCAATGATCACGGGCTGATCGCTGCACTTTGAGTGATACTGAACAACAAGAAGGGGCCTGCGGGCCCCGACAGAATGGAGTAGCGAAGTGACCGAACTGACCCTCAAGCCTGGCACCCTGACCCTGGCCCAGCTGCGCGCGATCCATGCCGCACCCGTGCGCCTGCGCCTGGATGCCAGCGCCGACCAGCCGATCAACGACAGCGTTGCCTGCGTCGAACAGATTCTTGCCGAAGACCGTACCGCCTACGGCATCAACACCGGTTTCGGCCTGCTGGCTTCGACCCGCATTGCCAGCCATGACCTGGAAAACCTGCAGCGTTCGCTGGTGCTGTCCCACGCCGCCGGCATCGGCGCGCCGCTGGACGACGACCTGGTGCGGCTGATCATGGTGCTCAAGATCAACAGCCTCAGCCGTGGTTTCTCCGGCATTCGCCGCAAGGTGATCGATGCGCTGATCGCCCTGGTCAACGCCGAAGTCTACCCACACATTCCGCTCAAAGGCTCGGTCGGTGCGTCCGGTGACCTGGCACCGCTGGCGCACATGTCGCTGGTGCTGCTCGGCGAAGGCAAGGCGCGTTATCAGGGCCAGTGGCTGTCGGCCACTGAAGCGCTGGCCGTTGCCGGCCTGGAGCCACTGACCCTGGCGGCCAAAGAGGGCCTGGCCCTGCTCAACGGCACCCAGGCTTCCTCGGCCTACGCCTTGCGCGGGCTGTTCTACGCCGAAGACCTGTACGCCGCCGCCATTGCCTGCGGTGGCCTGACCGTGGAAGCGGCGCTGGGCTCGCGTTCGCCGTTCGATGCACGGGTGCATGCCGTGCGTGGCCAGCGTGGCCAGATCGACACCGCCGCCTGCTTCCGCGACCTGCTGGGCGAGTCCAGCGAAGTGTCGCAGTCGCACAAGAACTGCGACAAGGTCCAGGACCCGTACTCGCTGCGCTGCCAGCCGCAGGTCATGGGCGCCTGCCTGACCCAGTTGCGCCAGGCTGCCGAAGTGTTGGGCGTCGAGGCCAACGCGGTGTCGGACAACCCGCTGGTGTTCGCTGCCGAAGGCGACGTGATCTCAGGCGGCAACTTCCACGCCGAACCGGTGGCCATGGCCGCTGACAACCTGGCCCTGGCCATCGCCGAAATCGGCTCGCTGAGCGAGCGCCGCATCTCGCTGATGATGGACAAGCACATGTCCCAGCTGCCGCCGTTCCTGGTGGAAAACGGTGGGGTCAACTCTGGCTTCATGATTGCCCAGGTGACCGCTGCCGCATTGGCCAGCGAGAACAAGGCCCTGTCGCACCCTCACAGCGTCGACAGCCTGCCCACTTCGGCCAACCAGGAAGACCACGTGTCGATGGCCCCGGCCGCCGGCAAGCGCTTGTGGGAAATGGCCGAGAACACCCGTGGCGTGCTGGCCATCGAATGGCTGGGCGCCTGCCAGGGCCTGGACCTGCGCAAGGGGCTGAAGACCTCGGCCAAGCTGGAGCAGGCACGCCGAGCGCTGCGCAGCGAAGTGCCGCACTACGACCGCGACCGGTTCTTTGCGCCGGATATCGAGAAGGCCGTCGAGCTGCTGGCTAAAGGCAGCCTGAGCGGGCTGCTGCCAGCTGGGGTTCTGCCTAGCCTGTGATGCCTCTGGGGCCGCCTTGCGGCCCATTCGCGGGGCAAGCCCGCCCACACAGATCTGAACCTGTGGGGGCGGGCTTGACCCGTGAAAGGGCTGCAACGCGGCCCCCTCGATCTCACGACCACAAAAACAAAATTAGGACGTGACATGCAACAAGCTCAAGGTCTTAAGCGCGGGCTGTCGGCCCGACACATCCGTTTCATGGCGCTCGGCTCCGCTATCGGTACCGGGCTTTTCTACGGTTCTGCCTCGGCCATCCAGATGGCCGGCCCAGCAGTGCTGCTGGCCTACCTGATCGGCGGCGCCGCCGTGTTCATGGTCATGCGCGCCCTTGGCGAGATGGCCGTGCACAACCCGGTCGCCGGCTCCTTCGGGCACTACGCCACCACCTACCTCGGCCCCATGGCCGGCTTCATCCTCGGTTGGACCTACGCCTTCGAGATGGTCATCGTCGCCATTGCCGACGTGACGGCCTTCGGTATCTACATGGGCTTCTGGTTCCCTGAAGTGGCCCGCTGGGTCTGGGTGCTGGGCATCGTCTTCCTGATCGGCGGCCTGAACCTGTGCAACGTCAAGGTGTTCGGCGAGATGGAATTCTGGCTGTCGCTGCTCAAGGTCGGCGCCATCGTCGCGATGATCCTTGCCGGCCTCGGCATCATGGCCTTCGGCTTCAGCCAGGTCGGCACCGGGCATGCGGTCGGGTTGAGCAACCTGGTCGAGCACGGCGGTTTCATGCCTAATGGTGTCGGTGGCCTGATCGCCTCCTTCGCAGTGGTCATGTTCGCCTTCGGTGGTATCGAAATCATCGGCGTCACTGCCGGTGAGGCCAAGGACCCACAGCGGGTCATTCCCAAGGCCATCAATGCCGTGCCGCTGCGTATCCTGCTGTTCTACGTGCTGACCCTGTTCGTGCTGATGTGCCTGTACCCGTGGCCGCAAATCGGCAGCGAAGGCAGCCCGTTCGTGCAGATCTTCAGCAACCTGGGGATTGGTTCGGCGGCGGCAGTGCTCAACGTCGTGGTGATTTCCGCTGCCATTTCGGCCATCAACAGCGACATTTTCGGCGCGGGCCGCATGATGTACGGCCTGGCCCAGCAAGGCCACGCGCCACGCGGGTTCAGCAAGCTGTCCCGGCACGGTGTGCCTTGGATGACCGTGGTGGTGATGGGCGCGGCGCTGCTGATCGGCGTGGTGCTCAACTACCTGATCCCCGAGAACGTGTTCCTGCTGATTGCCTCGATCGCCACCTTCGCCACCGTGTGGGTGTGGCTGATGATCCTGCTCACCCAGGTGGCCATGCGCCGCAGCATGAGCCGCGAGGAAGCCGCCCAGCTGAAGTTCCCGGTACCGTTCTGGCCCTATGGCCCAGCCATGGCCATCGCGTTCATGGTGTTCATCTTTGGCGTGCTCGGTTACTTCCCGGACACTCAGGCAGCCCTGCTGGTGGGTGTGGTCTGGGTGGTGTTCCTGGTCGCGTCCTACCTGCTGTGGTGCAAGCCGCGGGCAGGGCAGGGCAAAGCGGCCCAGGCGCAGGCCGAGCTGCACCGCTAGTACAGGAGATTGCAAATGAGAACCCTCTGGCAGCACTGCCATGTGGCAACCATGGTCGACGGCCGTTACTCGATCATCGAGGACGCGGCGATCGTTACCTGCGCCGGGCTGATCGAATGGATCGGCCCACGCAGCGCGCTGCGGCCGGTCGAAGCGGAGCGCACGGTGAACCTGGGCAACGCCTGGGTCACCCCCGGGCTGATCGACTGCCACACTCACGCGGTGTTTGGCGGCAACCGCAGCGGCGAGTTCGAGCAGCGCCTGCAGGGCGTGAGCTATGCTGAAATCGCCGCACAAGGCGGCGGCATCGCCAGTACCGTGCGGGCCACCCGTGCGGCCAGCGAGGATGAGCTGTTCGCCAGCGCCCGCCAGCGGGTTCAGGCGTTGATGCGTGATGGCGTGACCACCCTCGAGGTCAAGTCCGGCTATGGCCTGGACCTGGCCAACGAGCGCAAGATGCTGCGCGTGGCACGGCGCCTGGCCGACGAGTTGCCGCTTGCCGTGCGCGCCACCTGCCTGGCCGCCCACGCCCTGCCGCCGGAGTACGCCGGCAGGGCCGACGACTTCATTGCGCACATCTGCGACGAGATGCTGCCTGCCCTGGCCGCAGAAGGGCTGGTGGATGCGGTGGATGCGTTCTGCGAACACCTGGCGTTCTCCCCGGCCCAGGTCGAGCGGGTATTCATCAAGGCGCATGAGCTGGGCCTGCCGGTGAAGCTGCACGCCGAACAGCTGTCGTCGCTGCACGGCTCGAGCCTGGCGGCGCGCTACCAGGCATTGTCGGCCGACCACCTGGAATTCATGACTGAGGAAGACGCCATTGCCATGGCCGCGGCCGGCACGGTCGCCGTGCTGCTGCCGGGCGCCTTCTATTTCCTGCGCGAAACCCAATTGCCGCCGATGGACGCCCTGCGCCGTCACGGTGTGAAGATTGCCCTGGCCAGCGACCTCAACCCGGGCACCTCGCCGGGGTTGTCGCTGCGCCTGATGCTGAACATGGGCTGCACGCTGTTCCGCATGACCCCGGAAGAAGCCCTGGCCGGTGTGACCACCCATGCCGCTACGGCGCTAGGCCTTGGCGACAGCCATGGCACGCTGGAAGCCGGCAAGGTGGCGGACTTTGTCGCCTGGCAGATCGAGCGCCCCGCCGACCTGGCCTACTGGCTGGGTGGCGACCTGCCCAAGCGTGTGGTGCGCAAGGGCCACGAGATATTCAACTGAGCGAGGCGAAATGAACAAGGTACTGAGTTTTCACCAGGGCCGTTTGCCCCTGCTGATCAGCATGCCCCACGCAGGCCTGCAACTGACCCCAGCGGTGCGCGAGGGCCTGGTCGACCAGGCGCGCAGCTTGCCTGACACCGACTGGCACATCCCGCAGCTCTACGATTTTGCCCGTGAACTGGGCGCCAGCGTGGTGGCGGCGGAGTATTCGCGTTTCGTCATCGACCTCAACCGGCCCGACGACGATAAGCCGTTGTACGTCGGGGCAACCACCGGCTTGTATCCGGCCACGCTGTTCGAAGGGCAGCCCTTGTTCAAAGACGGGCAGGTGCCCTCTGCCGAAGAGCGCGCGACCTACCTGGAGCAGATCTGGCGGCCGTATCACGACACGATCAGCCAGGAGCTGGCCCGCCTGCGTGAGCAGTTCGGCTATGCGTTGCTGTGGGACGCCCACTCGATTCGCTCGCTGATCCCGCACCTGTTCGACGGCAAGCTTCCGGATTTCAACCTTGGGACTTTCAACGGCGCCAGCTGCGATCCTGAGCTGGCACAGTTGCTTGCGGGCGTGTGCGCCGAAGCGCCGGCTTACAGCCATGTACTCAACGGGCGTTTCAAGGGCGGCCATATCACCCGCCACTATGGCAACCCTGCCAACCATATCCATGCGGTGCAGTTGGAGCTGGCGCAAAGCACGTACATGGAAGAAAGCGAGCCGTTCGCCTATCGCGAAGACCTGGCGCAACCGACCCAGGCCGTGCTGCGGCGTTTGCTCGAAAGCGTGCTGGCCTGGGGCGTGCAGCGCTACGGGAAATGAGCGCAGGGGGCGGCCTGCACACAGTGGCCGCCCCGGCGAGTGGCTGCCTACTCGGTCGATGAACGGGGCTTGCGATCAGGGTCTGCAAACGATGTGAGTTCGCGAATCAGGCGTAACTCGCGTGTTTGCCTGTTGCGCTCCAATGCCTGGAACTCTTCTGCCAACGAAGAGAGGGGCCTGTCAGGGTATTGGTCCGGTAGTTCGGATACCTGGGTCTGGTATGTGTGCTCGATGTCTGCAAAACGGTCGGCATAGGCTTGGCGCAAGTACTGGACCCAGCGCGGGTTGGCGGCGGCAAAATTCAGGAAATCCTCCGCCAGCTCGCGACGCTGCACTTCCAGCTCGGCATATGCCAACTCATCGATATTGGCATTGATCGCGTAGCGCAAGGTGTCGTTGGGTAGGCCCAGTTCAAGCGGGGCATTCAGTTCACGACGGTAGGTGAGGCGAACCTCCGCTTCATCCCGGTTGGCCGCCTCGCTTTGGGCAACCTCATCCAGGGCCTGCAAGCGATACAGGCGGCGCAGTTCCCGATAAAGGTTACCCTCGGTATCTGCCGCATCGATCTGCAGGCGCTGGTTGGCGATGTACAGTTCGATGTTCTGGAATACCAGCAGCGCGCCGTCGTGGCAGGTCTGGTCGCCATTGTCCTGCACCAGTGCTTCCCTGGCCTGAAGGTTGAACAACGCAAGGTCTTGCGTGTTGACCACTGCACTGCCCAGCACCTTGCGCACACGTTGGCAGAATGACACGCGGGTCTTGCCGTTCTGGTACGGGGCCGCGTTGCGCAGGCGACCGACCAGCGCCAGAAGATGCTCGGCTTCACCTGAACCCTGGAGTGTCTCCCAGCTGTCCCGCAGTGCTTCGTTTTCGAGGTCCGTCGCGAGCAGCCAGTCTTCCACATTGGGTGCATCAGCCATTGGGTCCAGGAAGGGTAAGTGGTGGTGGCCGCCCATCCCGCCCTCTCCCGATGACTCGCTCATGCTGTCGGACAGGTCGATGGCAAAGGTATAGCTGCGCTGGCTGTCTGAAGAGGCACGGGCGCGCATGACGGTTTCGTCCGTCAGCGGGTTACTGAACAACAGAATCGAGCTGATGGGGAAGTCGTTATCCAGGTTGGCCAGGATGTGCTCTGGCAGTTCGGTGAGCTGGTTATCACTCAGGTCCAGCATCTCCAGGGGCAGCAGGCCGTCTACCCAGGCCGGCCACTGGTCCAGGGCCATGCTGTTCAGGTCGAGGCGGCGAATCGTTTGCAACGCCTGCGGCGCGTGTGTGATCGTCCCCATGCGGTTGCCCGTGAGGTCCAGTGAATTGAGGTTGGGCAGACCGCCCAGGGTGTCGAGCACCTGCTGGTCGATCAGCAGGCCTGACTGGCGCAGGGCAATGTCGGTCAAACCAGGCAAGCGCAGAAGGGCAGAAGGCAACGTTTGCTCGGCGTGCTGGTATTCGTCGATCGTCAGGCGCGTCACCCGCGCCAACCGGCTCAGCAATGCATCGAACTGTGCGGTTGAGCCGCTGACGCGATCAAGCGCCAGGTTATGTACCTGCGCGGTGAAAAAGGCAGGCAAGCGTCTCGGGAAATGCTCCAGGTCAACATCGTTCAGGCGCAATGCCGCGCGCGTCAGCCCTATCTCCTGGTTATGCCAGAACTCGTTCAGTGCTGCTGCGATGCGGGTCCTGGCCGCCATGACCGCCTGGCTGACAGGGGCGGCCGAACTGGAGGCGTTTACATAGTTGTCGATGGCGTCGCGTAGCTGTTGGCGTTGTGCCAATTGGGCGGCCAGGCGCGCTCTGACGTCTTCAGGCTGGTCCATTTCGAAGCGAGAGGCGCGGCCATCTTCGCTCAGCATCACGCGCCTCACCTCATCCTCGAAGAGCGGATTGCCCTGCATCGAGACCAGCGCGTGCTCGGCAATATTGATGTGGTTATCCCGCAGAAAGTGCGGGAGGATCCTGATGTGGTTGTTGCGCAGGCCAATGTGATGCACCTGGGTCAGGGTATTGAACCCCACCCCCTCTGGCCAATGATCCAGTGCCATGTTGTCCAGGCCCAGGTAGTCCAGTGTCAGCTCGTTGAAGCGCGGGGGGTAATGCTCGGAAAACCGGTTGCCGCTCAGGTCCAGGCGTCGCAGCTGAGTGAGCCCTGCCAGGCTGTCGATGTCAGTCGAGGACAGCGAGATATTTTGGTTGGTCAGGCTGAGCGATTCGAGCGCCGGTAGCCGCTGGGCGATCATCGGCAGGCTGAACTGCAGGGCGGAAGGCGTCCCTTCAGGCCGGTAGTTCCGGCTGATCTCCAGCGACCTCAGGTTTGCGAACTGTCGCGTCAGGCTGTCCAGTTGCGGGCCGTGCTGGTTCCAGCCTTCATAGTGTTCGGGTGACGTTTCTATCAGTTGCAGGTCCGTGACGCTGGCGCTGAAAAATTCAGGCAGTTCGAGCGGAAACTGCGCCAAGGACAGGCGTTCAAGGCGAAGCGGCCCGACGGCATCGCTGGCCGTCAGGAATGCGCGGTCATACCAGTGCTGGGTAATGGCGTTCATCAACCGCTCGAAGTCATCCGGGGGCTGATGGGGCATCCGTGCGGCCAGCTGGCGCCAGTCAGCCAGGCGGCTTTGCAGCTGGTTGCGTTGCTCCAGCAGCACGCTGAGCATGTCATCGATCTGGGCGCGGGTCAGGTTTCTGTTTTCCAGCGCTGCCAGGGTCTGTTCGGCGGGGCGAGGAATGGGGGCGTATTGGCCAATCTGGCGTATTGAATTGAGCAATGTTTGCCTCGAGATGCTGGCAACGCGCGGGCGATTGCCACCCAGCGGGTAACCCAAGCGACCATCTGCCAGGCGCATTGGCGAGCGAAAGCCCGGGCGCACGCTCTGCATGCCGAGGACCTTGCGCAATGCCGCGCGGGGCAACAGAGGCGCCTGTTGAACCCTGCGTCTGAGCGCCTGCTCATCCTCAACACCCAGCGCCTCACGTTGCTCGGCAGTCAACACTTCGAACAGCGCTCCGGGTAATGAGCTGTGCACCGAAAGCAGATCGTCGGGCCGGGTACTGTCCATGACCACGTAACCCGCACGTGCGCTGATGATCAACGTGGTCGCGGGTACTTCGCTGGCGCCGATGCTGGCGACCTGGGCGGGCGAGTGCTGACGCTGCTCAACGGTGATGGGGGTCTCGGTTGACCAGCCGGGGAGCTGCTCCAGGGTGTGCAAGACGAGTACATCGCTGTCCCAGTTACGCACGCTCTCCAGGTAGAGCCCTTCGTAGGCGCGGTTCAGCCTGACCTGCTGCGCAAGGCAACGAACCTCTTCGGCGAGCCGGGTGGGGACTTTGCGGTGGGCCAGCTCAGCCCGTTCGGAGGGGCTGGCATGGCGCAACAACTCTTCGGTGAGGGGCGCTGGAAGCTGTGGGTAGCGAGATTGGATTACTTCGGCGCCGGGCACCCGGGGCGTGGGCAGCGCTCGATAGTGCCTCTCGAATTCGCTGTGGAGCACGTTCGGCTCAGCCAATTCAGGGCGTTGCTCAAGTGCCTGATAGAGCTTGAAGCGCGACAGGGTGTCTTCCAACTGCGCGGGTAAGCGCTGACTGTCGCACAGCGCCCTGCGCAGCACATCCTCCTGCGTGCCACTTACGCGCAGGATACGCAGTGCAGTCTCATCGTCGAAATGCGCGCCAAGGTGGCCAGCGCGCCTGAACAAGGGCAGTTCTGGCCATTGCTCGGGCCGGTCTGCGGGGAGCAGCCAGGCGCCAGCACCGTTGTGGCGCAGCGGTGGTTCATAGCTGAGTGCCTTGCTGGGGTGCACAAGGCGGTATTCAGTGCTGCCAGGCGCCTGCGTGACTGAGTAGGTGTTGCTTTCGATTGCCAACCAGGCCTTGCCATCATGGTGATACAGGCCGAACTCATCCGCCTGCAGGCCAGCCGGCAGCACGGTGTCATGGGCGAACGGCCGGGCGTCCGGTAACCACAGACGGCTACCGCCATCGGGCATGACCACAGGCTCGAGCTCCTCGATGAACGAGGGCATGTCCACGGGTATCTTCTCGACGGCCGGGGTGCCATCGGCCGCGCCTGTTGCCACGGCCACTGCGGTGAGTGCGACGTTCTCGACGATGTCCATCAGGTAGTCGAGCGCTTGCTCACGATCGCCGTCGGCCCAGTTCTCGATGCCCTCGAAAACCTCGTAGCTGAGTTGAATCAGTGACAGACCAAGCATCAACTGGCCCAGGCCAGGCACGACGAAGGCACCGAGGTTCAAAGCGCCCAATGCCAGTTGGGCAAAGTAGGCCCTGCGCTTTTCGGTGGTTTTTTGATCTTCCTGGGCCGTTGAAACGGCATGGTACGAGGCATCGTCCATGCGCCGTTGGCGTTTCTGGCTGACCAGTTCGTCGAGCAGCGAGCGGTTGAAGGGCTGCAGCGTCACCGCTACCCATGCTTCGGGGTCACGTACGCGGTTGGTCTGCTCACCCTGGTGCGTCGGGGATGGCTGCACACGGCTCCAATCAACCGGTTGCAGGCAGTCGCGTAGTTTTTCCATGAAGGTGGCGCTGTCGCGGGCAGGTACGCCCTGCTGCAGATGGCGGATCTGCATTGCCCACAGTTGCTCGCGCAAGTGCACTTGAACTTCAAGAACAGTGCTGTGCACTTTCAGCGGCACTGGCGCGCCCGGCAGATAAGTTACCAGGACGTTCTTGTACGGAAGGCGAGTGATGTCGTAGCTCAGAAACAACTCGGGAAAAGGCACCACGCCGATCACCAGCGCGCCGGTCACCGACACGTCGAACAGC
The DNA here is from genome assembly GCF_014269165.1 of Pseudomonas sp. SWRI68. NCBI lineage: Bacteria > Pseudomonadati > Pseudomonadota > Gammaproteobacteria > Pseudomonadales > Pseudomonadaceae > Pseudomonas > Pseudomonas sp. SWRI68. The sequence continues at coordinate 106,093 of NZ_JABWRU010000004.1, forward strand.
TTGAGGAACGCCCACCGCATGGGGCTTTCCAGGTAGTGCACCTCGTCGCCCCGGATGAGCTTCAACAAGGCCTCATACAGGGGCAGGTCGAGCATGTTGCTCAGGTAGGCCCTGTGCAGTTCGAGGCGAAAGGCGCATTGCTCAGCCTTGCCAAGCGTCTCGTTTACCGCTGCGCCATCACCCCCGGAGTCCGGCTGGTAGACGGCAGCGAGCAACGCCTGATACTGGCCGCCGATGTCCAGCTCGCGGACTAAGGAGGCAAAAGCCTGCGGGGCTATCTGAACCGGCTTGCCGGTGGGCAGATGCGCCAGGAACTGATGGCTGTCGAGCACCACGGACTTCAACGTCTGGCCATCGAGACCGCCAGGCTCGGCTTCGGCCGCTTCAAAATTTTGCAGGGCGCAATGCAGCAGGCTCTGGGTGGCCAGCTTGAACGCCCGCTGGGCAGCGGTGAACGGGTCTGCACCCATGCTTGCCTGATAGGCTTCGGCCTTGCCGGCGTTGAACAGGTAGGTCCGGGTGACATCCAGCGCCAGGCCGAAGCGCGCGTCGATGGCCGAGGTCAGCTGTTCCCTGGCGAATGTCTCCAGGTCGGGAAGGGCTTTGAACAGTGCGTTTGCGTCGCTGCTGGCGTGCCTATAGGCCTCATATTCCCTGGCCAGCTTGCGGGCATCAGCCGGTTGCTCCTGGCAAGCCTTGGCAAACCAGGGGGCAGGGGTGTTCAGTGCTGTGCGCATGTGCTGATGGGTGGCAGGCGTGGTACTGACCATCCAGGCTGGGATTTTACCCTCGATCAGGGCCTGAGGATGGGAAGTGTCATCGCTGGCGTCGGGAAGGTGAGTCATTGGCTAGCCTCGCTTGGTAAAGCAGCGAGGCTAGCCAGCGTGGCCTGTGGCATGTGCATAACATGATCTGAGCACAGACACATGCTCTAAGCGCAATTCAGGTTTATGATGCCAAACGGCAGACTTAATCCTCACACGGAGTGCGCAATGCAGACCCTCTACCCGCAGATCAAACCCTACGCCCGGCACGATCTGGCCGTGGAAGCGCCGCATGTGCTGTATGTCGATGAAAGCGGCTCGCCTGAAGGTCTGCCGGTGGTGTTCATCCACGGTGGCCCGGGTGCCGGTTGCGATGCCCAGAGCCGCTGCTACTTCGACCCCAACCTGTACCGTATCATCACCTTCGACCAGCGTGGCTGTGGCCGCTCCACGCCGCACGCGAGCCTGGAGAACAACACCACCTGGCACCTGGTCGAGGACCTGGAGCGTATCCGCAAGCACCTGGGCATCGACAAGTGGGTGCTTTTTGGTGGTTCGTGGGGGTCGACCCTGGCCCTGGCCTACGCCCAGACCCACCCTGAGCGCGTGCATGGCCTGATCCTGCGCGGCATCTTCCTGTGCCGCCCGCAGGAGATCGAGTGGTTCTACCAGGAAGGCGCCAGCCGCCTGTTCCCCGACTACTGGCAGGACTACATTGCACCGATCCCGCCTGAGGAGCGCGGTGACCTGGTCAAGGCCTTCCACAAGCGCCTGACCGGCAACGACCAGATCGCCCAGATGCACGCCGCCAAGGCCTGGTCCACCTGGGAGGGCCGCACCGCTACGCTGCGCCCCAACCCGCTGGTGGTCGACCGCTTCTCCGAGCCGCAGCGCGCGCTGTCGATTGCCCGCATCGAATGCCACTATTTCATGAACAATGCCTTCCTCAAGCCGGACCAGCTGATCCGCGACATGCCGAAGATCGCCCACCTGCCGGCGGTGATCGTGCATGGCCGCTACGATGTGATCTGCCCGCTGGACAACGCCTGGGCGCTGCACCAGGCCTGGCCCAACAGCGAGCTGAAGGTCATTCGCGATGCTGGCCACGCGGCCTCTGAGCCGGGCATCACCGATGCCCTGGTGCGCGCTGCCGAGCAGATGGCCCGTCGCCTGCTCGACCTGCCCCTGGAAGAAGCGTGAGGGCGCTGCTACAGCGTGTGCGTGGCGCACGGGTAGAGGTTGCCGGGGAGGTCGTCGGTGCCATCGACCATGGCCTGTTGGTGCTGGTGGCGGTCGAGCCTGAAGATTCCCGCGAATCGGCCGATAAGCTGCTGCACAAGCTGCTTAACTATCGGGTGTTCAGCGATGAGCAGGGCAAGATGAACCTGTCGCTCAAGGATGTCGGCGGCGGTTTGTTGCTGGTGTCCCAGTTCACGCTGGCGGCAGATACCCGCAACGGCATGCGGCCGAGCTTCTCGACGGCGGCGCCACCGGCCCTCGGTGCCGAGCTGTTCGACTATCTTTTAGAGCAGGCGAAGGGCAAGCACGCCGATGTGGCGAGTGGGCAATTTGGCGCAGACATGCAGGTGCAACTGGTCAATGATGGCCCCGTAACATTTATGTTACAAATGTGAGGCTAAAAAACCCCTTGTTTGTCGGAAAACAAGGGGTTTTGTACGATAAATAGTTAGTCCAGCCTGATGCGTTGTCACGCGACCTGCTGGATAATCGCGCGCTGCATGGACCTGCGTTCGCAGGTTCGTTTCACTCTGACTCGAGTATTGTCTGGATCCGTTTGGGGAATCATTGCGCCCTTACGGGGTCCGAACAGTGCTCGCCAACCCGGCATTTGTAGCTGGCCGTTGGTTTCATGATCTGTTTTCGGCGAGGGTTGCTCGTGATTGTTAGTCCCCATAAAGCATCAAGAATCCCCGGCATTCGGCTACGCAAGGCCCTGATGGCCAGCGTGGCACTGGTCGGCCTGATGAGCGCGGGCCAGCTGTGGGCATTCAATCTTGACGATGTTGCAGCCAAGGCAAAGGATCTGGCCGGCCAGAAGTACGAAGCACCGAAGAGCAATCTGCCGGCAGTCTTCCGCGACATGAAGTTCGCCGACTACCAGAAGATTCACTTCCTGCAGGAAAAGGCCGAGTGGGCCAAGGACAAGACCCCCTTCAAGCTGTCCTTCTATCACCAGGGCATGCATTTCGACACCCCGGTGAAAATCAACGAAGTCACCGCCTCCAAGGTCGAGGAAATCAAGTACGACCCGAGCCGTTTCGAGTTCGGTGACGTGCCGCACGACCCGGAAACCACCAAGAACCTGGGCTATGCCGGTTTCCGCGTGCTTTACCCGATCAACAAGGCCGACAAGCAGGACGAGATCATGACCCTGCTTGGCGCCAGCTACTTCCGCGTGGTCGGCAAGGGCCATGTATATGGCCTGTCGGCCCGTGGCCTGGCCATCGACACCGCGCTGCCGTCGGGTGAAGAGTTCCCGCGGTTCACCGAGTTCTGGGTCGAGAAGCCAAAGCCTGCCGACAAGCACCTGGTGATCTATGCCCTGCTGGACTCGCCGCGCTCCACCGGTGCCTACAAACTGACCCTGCGTCCGGGCAGCGACACCGTGGTCGACGTCAAATCGCGGGTCTACCTGCGTGACCACGTCAGCCGCCTGGGCATCGCACCGCTCACCAGCATGTACCTGTTCGGCCCTAACCAGCCGTCCAAGGTCATGAACTACCGCCCGGCCCTGCACGATTCCGAAGGCCTGTCGATCCATGCCGGTAACGGCGAGTGGCTGTGGCGCCCGCTGAACAACCCGAAACACCTGGCTGTCAGCAACTTCAGCGTCGAGAACCCGCGTGGCTTCGGCCTGATGCAGCGTCATCGCGACTTCAAGGACTATGAAGACCTCGACGACAACTACCAGAAGCGTCCAAGCGCCTGGATCGAGCCCAAGGGCGACTGGGGCAAGGGTACCGTCGACCTGGTTGAAATCCCGACCGCCGACGAGACCAACGACAACATCGTGGCGTTCTGGAGCCCCGAGGCCCTGCCTGAGCCTGGCAAGCCGTTCGAGTACGACTACCGCCTGCACTGGACCATCAACGAGGCCCAGTTCCAGGCCCAGGACGTGGCCTCGGTCACCCAGACCCTGCGCTCCACCGGTGACGTCAAACAGTCCAACCTGATTCGTCAGCCTGACGGCAGCGTGGCGTTCATCGTCGACTTCGCTGGAGCCAACCTGGCCGCCCTGCCGGAAGACACCGCAGTACGCAGCCAGATCAGCGTCGGCGACAATGCCGAGGTGGTCGAGAACAACCTGCGCTATAACCCAGAGAGCAAGGGCTGGCGCCTGACCCTGCGGCTGAAGGTCAAGGAAGCCAACAAATCGACGGAAATGCGCGCTGCGCTGGTTCGCGACGTGCCTGTCGAACCCGCCAAGCCTGCTACCAAGGACGCCAAGCAGGACAAGGCCGCTGCCCAGCACGCCAAGGCCGAGAAAAACGCCAAGGCCGAACAACCTGCCGCCGACGCGGCGTCCACCAACGGGACCCCGGCCACCACCGAACAAGTGCTGACCGAGACCTGGAGCTATCAGTTGCCTGCCGATGAGTAACTCAAGCGCAAGGCCGGAATCGCTTGGCGAATACCTGGCCCACCTCCCACTGAGCGATGAGCAGCGTGCGGAACTCGCCAGCTGCTCCTCGTTCGGTGAGCTGCACCAACGCCTGGCGGCCAACCCGGCCGCCAACGCCGCCGAGGCCGTGCAGGCTTCGGTGGGCCCGCGGCTGACCGTGGGCAGCGCCGCCGAGCTTGAAGAAGCCGAAATGCTCGGCGTCGACGGCAGCGGCCGGCTGTGCCTGAAAATCGCACCGCCGATCAAGCGCACCCGTGTGGTGCCCGAGCCATGGCGCACCAACGTGCTGATCCGCATGTGGCGGCGCATGACCGGGCGCACCAACGCGCCGCAGCCAGAGCAGCGCGAGCTGCCCAAGGCCCGTTGGCGCACGGTTGGTTCGATCCGCCGCTATATCCTGCTGACCCTGATGATCGGCCAGACCATCGTCGCCGGCTGGTACATGAAGGGCATCCTGCCGTATCAGGGCTGGTCGTTCGTCGACCTCGACGAGATCGTCAACCAGTCGCTGTGGGAAACCGTCGTGCAGGTGTGGCCGTATGCCCTGCAGACCTCCATCCTGATTCTCTTCGGCATCCTGTTCTGTTGGGTGTCGGCGGGCTTCTGGACGGCGCTGATGGGTTTCCTTGAGCTGCTCACCGGGCGCGACAAGTACCGCATTTCCGGCAGCAGTGCCGGCAGTGAGCCGATCGCGCCCGAGGCCCGTACCGCGCTGGTCATGCCCATCTGCAACGAAGATGTGCCGCGGGTGTTCGCAGGCCTGAGGGCAACGTTCGAATCGGTAGCCGCCAGCGGCAACCTCGACCGTTTCGACTTCTTCGTGCTCAGCGACACCAACGACACCGACATTGCCGTCGCCGAGCAACAGGCCTGGCTGGACGTGTGCCGCGAAACCAAGGGCTTCGGCCGCATCTTCTACCGCCGCCGTCGGCGTCGGGTGAAGCGCAAGAGCGGCAACCTCGACGACTTCTGCCGTCGCTGGGGCGGCGAGTACAAGTACATGGTCGTGCTCGACGCTGACAGCGTCATGAGCGGCGAGTGCCTGAGCAGCCTGGTGCGCCTGATGGAGGCCAACCCGGACGCCGGCATCATCCAGACCGCGCCCAAGGCGTCGGGCATGGACACCCTGTATGCGCGCATGCAGCAGTTCGCCACCCGTGTGTACGGCCCGCTGTTCACCGCCGGCCTGCACTTCTGGCAGCTGGGCGAGTCGCACTACTGGGGCCACAACGCGATCATCCGCATGAAGCCGTTCATCGAGCACTGCGCCCTGGCGCCGTTGCCGGGCAAGGGCGCCTTCGCCGGTGCCATCCTCTCCCACGACTTCGTCGAAGCCGCGCTGATGCGCCGTGCCGGCTGGGGCGTGTGGATCGCCTATGACCTGCCGGGTAGTTACGAAGAGTTGCCGCCGAACCTGCTCGACGAGCTCAAGCGTGACCGCCGCTGGTGCCACGGCAACCTGATGAACTTCCGCCTGTTCCTGGTCAAGGGCATGCACCCGGTGCACCGTGCGGTGTTCCTCACCGGCGTGATGTCGTACCTGTCGGCGCCGTTGTGGTTCTTCTTCCTGGTGCTGTCGACCGCGCTGCTGGCGACCAACACGCTGATGGAGCCGCAATACTTCATCGAACCGTACCAGCTTTACCCGCTGTGGCCTCAGTGGCACCCGGAAAAAGCCGTTGCGCTGTTCTCCACCACCATCGTGCTGCTGTTCCTGCCCAAGCTGCTGAGCATCATCCTGATCTGGGCCAAGGGCGCCACCGAGTTTGGCGGGCGTGTCAAAGTCACCCTGTCGATGCTGATGGAGATGCTGTTCTCCATGCTGCTGGCGCCGGTCCGGATGATCTTCCACACCCGCTTCGTGCTGGCCGCGTTCCTCGGCTGGGCCGCGACCTGGAACTCGCCGCAGCGTGACGACGACTCCACGCCGTGGAGCGAGGCCGTTCGCCGCCATGGCCCGCAGACCCTGCTGGGCTTTGCCTGGGCAGCGCTGGTGGCCTGGCTGAACCCGAGCTTCCTGTGGTGGTTGGCGCCGATCGTGGGTTCGCTGGTGCTGTCGATCCCGGTGTCGGTGATCTCCAGCCGTACCCGCCTGGGCCTGGCGGCCAAGGACGAGAAGCTGTTCCTGATCCCTGAGGAATACGCAACGCCGCAGGAGCTGCTGGCAACTGACCAGTACACCCACGAGAACCGTTGGCATGCCCTGCACGACGGTTTTGTGCGGGCAGTGGTCGACCCGCGGCAGAATGCCCTGGCCTGCGCCATGGCGACGGCTCGCCACGGCCAGGCTGCTGCGATCGAAGCGCTGCGTGCCGAGCGTGTGGCCAAGGCGCTGGACGTTGGGCCGCAAGGGCTGGACCTGAATACCCGCCTGGCCTTGCTGAGCGACCCGGTCGCCTTGGCGCGCCTGCATGATCGGGTCTGGGCCGAGCACAACGCTGCCTGGATCGATGTGTGGCGTGCTTCGATCAACAACGACCCGCATTCGCCGTTGTTGCCGTTGCATCCTGAGAATGAAGGCCAGCCGGCACTCGTCGGCGCCTGATCCATAGCATTCGCGGGGCAAGCCCGCTCCCACTGCGACTTCACAGTGCTTCAATGCTGTGCTGTCCCTGTGGGAGCGGGCTTGCCCCGCGAAGCTTCAGACCGGCCATGCAATCGATTTTGGCCAACAAAGTCCCCCCCGGCTCTAGGTCCCTGAGCCGCCATGCGTTAGCATCCGTCTCCGATAGACGCTTCGGCCAGTACGGCCGTGCCAACAATAAGATTTGCTTCTTTTTTTGCTAGGGGACTTGGTGATGATCAAGAAATACCTTTCGCGACTGCTGGTCGGTGTTACCGCCCTGGTCGCCGTCTCGGCAGCCCAGGCTGGCGCCATCGAAGACGCGGTCAAGCGCGGCACCCTGAAAGTGGGCATGGACCCAACCTACATGCCGTTCCAGATGACCAACAAGCGTGGCGAGATCATCGGCTTCGAGGTCGATATCCTCAAGGCCATGGCCAAGTCCATGGGCGTCAAGCTGGAGACCGTCTCCACCGCCTATGACGGCATCATCCCGGCCCTGCTGACCAACAAGTTCGACATGATCGGCAGCGGCATGACCCTGACCCAGGAACGCAACCTGCGCCTGAACTTCAGCGAACCCTTCATCGTGGTCGGCCAGACCCTGCTGATCCGCAAGGAACTGGCGGGCGAGATCAAGACCTACAAAGACCTGAACAACGAGAAGTACCGCATCACCTCCAAGCTCGGTACCACCGGCGAGATGGTTTCCAAGAAGTTGATCGCCAAAGCCAAGTACCACGGCTACGACAACGAGCAGGAAGCGGTGATGGATGTGGTCAACGGCAAGGCCGACGCCTTCGTCTACGATGCACCCTACAACGTGGTGGCGGTGGAGAAGGCCGGCGCTGGCAAGCTGCTGTTCCTCGAAGAACCCTTCACCTACGAGCCGCTGGCATTCGGCCTGAAGAAAGGCGACTACGACAGCATCAACTTCATCAACAACTTCCTGCACCAGATCAAGCATGACGGGACCTACGATCGTATCCACGACAAGTGGTTCAAGAACAAGGACTGGCTGAAGGAAATGGAATAAGAAGTAGCCGCAAGCCGCAAGCTGCAAGCTGCAAGAGGAGGTGGGCCAATACGCGGTCTGGTTTTCCTTGCAGCGTGTAGCTTGCGGCTTTCCGCTTTCTGGAGTAACCCCGTGATCAAACACAAGAAAGCCCAGTGGCCCTGGCACGCGCTGACTGCGCTGGTGCTGGTTGGCCTGGCGGTCAGTCTGTATCTGGCCACCTCGATGATGTCCTATGAGTGGCGCTGGAACCGCGTCCCTCAGTATTTTGCCTACCAGGCCGAAGACGCCCAGCGCGCCGCCAGCAATGGCACCGTGCAGGACATCGTCATCTCCGGTGACACCGCCCGCGTCTCGCTCAAGGGCGAAGACGGCGCTGAGCAGGTGCTCGATGTGGACAGCAACAGCCTGCAACTGAGCCGTGGCGATGACGTCGCCGAAGGCGACCAGGTCGGTGTGACCCGCCACTGGGCGGCTGGCCCGTTGGCGTGGGGCCTGTGGACCACGCTGTGGTTGTCGGTGGTGTCGGGCGCCCTGGGCCTGGTGATCGGCCTGTTCGCGGGCCTGTGCCGGTTATCGAACAACCCGACCCTGCGTGACTTGTCGACGGTGTACGTCGAACTGGTGCGGGGCACACCGCTGCTGGTACAGATCTTCATCTTCTACTTCTTCATTGGCACCGTGCTCAACCTGTCCCGCGAATTCGCCGGGGTTGCGGCGCTGGCGCTGTTCACCGGGGCCTATGTGGCCGAGATCGTCCGCGCCGGTGTGCAGTCGATCGCCCGCGGCCAGAACGAGGCGGCCCGCTCGCTGGGCTTGAACGCCAGCCAGTCGATGCGCCATGTGATCCTGCCTCAGGCCTTCAAACGCGTGCTGCCGCCGTTGGCCGGCCAGTTCATCAGCCTGGTCAAGGACACCTCGCTGGTCTCGGTGATCGCCATTACCGAACTGACCAAGAGCGGCCGCGAGGCCATCACCACCTCGTTCTCGACCTTCGAGATCTGGTTCTGCGTGGCAGGCCTGTACCTGCTGATCAACCTGCCGCTGTCGCACCTGGCCAGCCGGCTCGAGCGGAGGCTTGCGCAAAGTGATTGAAGTCCGTGACCTGGTAAAAGTCTTCGACACCCGCGGCCAAGTGGTTCGCGCGGTAGACAATGTCACCACGCGTGTGGCCAAGGCCGAAGTGGTGGTGGTGCTTGGCCCGTCGGGTTCGGGCAAGTCGACCTTCCTGCGCTGCCTCAACGGCCTGGAGCATTTCGACGAAGGCCATGTGGCCATCGACGGCCTGCAACTGGCCGACCCGAAGACCGACATCAACGCCTACCGCCGCGAAGTCGGCATGGTGTTCCAGCATTTCAACCTGTTCCCGCACATGACCGTGCTGGAGAACCTGTGCCTGGCGCAGAAGGTGGTGCGCAAGCGCGGCAAGGCCGAGCGTGAGGCCAAGGCCCGGGCGCTGCTGGAGAAGGTCGGTATCGCGCAGAAGGCCAACGAGTACCCGTCGCGGTTGTCCGGCGGCCAGCAGCAGCGCGTGGCGATTGCCCGTGCCTTGGCCATGGAGCCGAAGGTGATGCTGTTCGATGAGCCGACCTCGGCGCTCGACCCGGAAATGGTCGGCGAAGTGCTGGATGTGATGAAGACCCTGGCTCAGGAAGGCATGACCATGGTCTGCGTTACCCACGAGATGGGCTTTGCCCGGGAAGTGGCTGACCGGGTGCTGTTCTTCGACCATGGCAAGTTGCTGGAAGATGCCTCGCCGGCGCAGTTCTTCGATACGCCGAAGGACCCGCGGGCGCAGGCGTTCTTGCGCCAGGTGCTGTAACCGCTTGGGGGCGCATTGCGCCCCCGGCAATCTCAAAGGCTGAATCGCCCGACCATCCCCCGCAACTGCCGCCCCAGTTGCTCCAGCTCGCCACTCGAAGCCGCCGTCTGTTCACTGGCCGCACTGGTCTGGTCAGACACATCGCGCACATTCAGCACACTGCGGTTGATCTGCTCGGCCACCACGCTCTGTTCTTCGCTGGCCGTGGCAATCTGCTGGTTCATGCCCTGGATACTCGACACCGTATCGGTGATCTGCCCCAGCGCATGCCCTGCCTTGCGGCTCAGCTCGACACTCTGCTCGGTCAGGCGCTTGCTGTTGTCGAGCAGGTGCGTGACCTCGTCTGTGCCGCTGTGCAGGCTTTCGATCAGTTGTTCGATCTCCTCGGTCGACTGCTGGGTCCGTTGCGCCAGCCCGCGTACCTCATCGGCGACCACCGCAAAACCACGCCCGGCTTCACCGGCCCGGGCTGCTTCGATCGCTGCGTTCAAGGCCAGCAGGTTGGTTTGTTCGGACACCGACTTGATCACATCGAGGATGCTGCCGATGCGCTGGCTTTCGCCCGCCAGATGCTGCATGGCTGCCAGGCAATCGTCCATCTGCCCGGCCAGTTGCTCGATGCGGCTGATGGCTTCGGCCACCACCTGATCGCCCACCTGCGCCTGCTGGTCGGCATTGGTTGCGGCCAGCGATGCTTGTTCGGCGTTCTGCGCCACCTCTTGCACGGTCGCGCTCATCTGGTTCATGGCGGTGGCCACCTGGTCGGTTTCCTCGCGTTGCTGGTTGATGCGCAGCTTGGTGTCCTCACTGCTGGCGGCCAGTTGCGTGGCCGCCTGTGACAGGTGGCCGACACCTTGGTCGATGCCGCCGATCAGCTCGCGCAGGCTCAAGGTCATGTCGCGCATGCTGGACTGCAACTGGCCCATCTCGTCACGGCGCAGCACCGGCTCGACCTGGCTCAGGTCGCCCTTGCTGATACGCGCGGCCACGGCCAGTGTCTGGCGCAGCGGCTGGGTAATCTGCAGGGTGATCAGCCAGCCGGCGATGACCCCCACCACCAGCGCCAGCACGGCCACGCTGGTCAGCAACGAGCGGGCTGCCAGGGCCTCGCTGTCGCGTTGCTCGACCTTGCGCTCGCCCAACTCCACGCTGACGGCGCTTAACTCATCACCCATGTTTTCCATGTTGCCTTGCAACTGCTCGACCCGCACGGCGGCGCTACGGTACTGGTCCAGGCGGGTGCGGTACTTGGCCAACTCGACACCGGGCTGTTCCGTCAGCGTGCGTGGCAGGCCCAGGGGCGCTAGACCCTTGAGCAACTGGCCAAGGCTGCTGTCGGCGGCGTCAAGTGCGCCATCGCCGACCTTGGCGAAACCCTCGACGGGCGAGAAGGTATAGGCGGGTACCAGGCTCTGCTGGTTGGCGCCGTCGACGTGACGGCTGAGGGTATCCATCAGGCCCAGCACGCCGCTTTGCTGGCTGTCGGCAGGCATCTTCAGCAAGGCCTGGGTCTGCAGTTCGTCGATGACGTCGTTGAGTTTCTGCTCCTGCGCCTGCATGGCCTCGCGCAGCGCGTGCCGCTGTGCGACCGTGCGCTGCAGTTCGGCGAAGTCGTCGCGCAGGCGCTGCAACAATTGCAGCTTCTGGGTGAGCATCTGGCGTGAATCATCGACATGGCTGCGTTGCTGCAGGGTGGTCAGCATGCCTTCGAGCTGGTCGAGGATACGCATGATGCGCGACTTGCTGGCGTCGTCGCCGAGCACGCGATAGGTGATGCGCTCTGCGCGCAGGTCCTTGACCAGGTCGTTGATCAGGCCGATTTCACTGAGTTGTTCCGAGCGGGTGATAGCGCCATCCAGCGCGCGCCAGCCGCTGAGGGTGGTGGCCAGGGTAAGCAGCAAGACCACGGCGAAGCCGAGGGCAAGCTTGGCGCCGACACCGACGTTGCCGAGCCTGCGGTTGAGGTAGCCGAGCATGATGAGTCTCCGTCCGTTTGAGAGAGGGCATGCCGGCGCAATGCCGGCATGACACCCCTGCCCATCGGCCGCGGAGGCGTAGGACTTGACCTGATAATCCCGTAGGAAAATTCAGCAAAGACTGTATGAATTTCTGCAGGCCCGCCGCGACGCTTGTGTAGGAGCGGCCTTGCGTCGCGAACGGGGCGCGTAGCGCCCCTGGTTTTTCAGCTTCGCCGCAGAGAGTGCTGGGGCCGCTACGCGCCCCGATCGCGACGCAAGGCAGTCCACCACGCCCGCAGGCCTTGCACGATCAGAGCCTGAACCGCCCTACCAGCCCTTGCAGGTGCGTGCCCAACCGCGCCAGTTCCACACTGGAGCTGGCCGTCTCTTCACTGGCCGCCGAGGTCTGATCGGAGATATCCCGCACATTCATCACGCTGCGGTTGATCTCCTCGGCCACCGCGCTCTGTTCTTCCGCCGCCGTGGCAATCTGCTGGTTCATCGCCTGGATCGACGACACGGTACGGGTGATGGTCTCCAGAGAGCCTCCGGCGCGGCGGGTCAGTTCGACACTGCTGTCGGTCAGCTGGCGGCTGTTGTCCATCACGCTGGCCACACGTTGCGTGCCGCTTTGCAAGCCGGCAATCAGCTCTTCGATTTCTTCGGTCGACTGCTGCGTACGCTGGGCCAGGCTGCGCACTTCGTCGGCGACTACGGCAAAGCCACGCCCGGCCTCGCCGGCCCGTGCTGCCTCGATCGCCGCGTTGAGGGCCAGCAGGTTGGTCTGCTGGGCCACCGACTTGATCACATCGAGCACGCTGCCGATCTTGTCGCTCTCGGCCTTGAGCAGGTTCATCGCTTCGCTGGAGTTGGCCACCTCAGAGGCCAGGCGCTCGATCTGGGCCACCGCCTCACCCACCACCCGATCACCCTCGCGGGCTTGTTGGTCGGCCATCAACGCGGCTTCCGAGGCCTGTTCGGCATTGCGTGCCACCTCGTGCACGGTGGCGGTCATCTGGTTCATGGCCGTCGCCACCTGGTCGGTTTCTACCTTCTGGTTGTTGACCCCGGCGCTGGTCTGCTCGGTCACCGCCGACAGTTCCTCGGCGGCGCTGGCGATTTGCGTGACACCGTCGCCGATGCCGCCGATCAACTCACGCAGGCCCTGGGTCATGCGCTGCATGCTGGCCTGCAACTGGCCCAGTTCGTCGCGGCGTTGTACCGGCAAGTCCTGGCTCAGGTCGCCACTGGCCACGCGCTCGGCAGCGTTCAGGGTCTGGCGCAGCGGGATGATGATCTGCCGGGTGATGGCCCAGGCCGCCAGCAGCCCCAACGCCAGGGCCAGGGCGGTGGCGGCGGCGAGTAGGGTCTTGGCCTGGCTGGCACCGGCGTTGCGCACTGCCGTCTGTGAAGTGGTCATCGTCTGGCTGGTCTGCAGCAGCACCGAGCCCTGGTCGGCCATGTGTTGCAGCGCCTGCTCGCTGGCAGCCTGCGCACTGCCGAACTGGTTGACCGCGTCACGGTAGCCGGCCAGGGCGGTGGCGGCATCGTCGAGGCTGGCGGCATGTTCGGCGGGCACCTTGGCCGGCAGCGCCTTGAGTTGGGCCAGGGCCTGGTCGATGGCCTTCAGTGCGGTCTGCTGGTACTGCGCATCGCCGCTGTAGGTATAGCCACGGACCTGGAAGCGCGCTTGTTGCAGCAGTGCGCTGACGTCCACCGCATACTGGTATTGGCTGATATCGCCGCCCTGCAGCAGGCCCCGCTGGACCCGGCCGACCAGCTCGACGGCCTTGTCGGCGCTGTCGCCAAGCACGGCACGGCTGGCCTCGCGGCGCTGGCCGGCCTGTTTCAGGTCGTTGAACGCTTGTTGATAGATGCGCACGGCCTCGCGCTGTTGTTCGAGGCGCTGGCGGTCGGCGGGGAGTTCGATCTGGCCCAGCATCAGTTGCACCTGGCGATCAAGATTGGCCAGGGCCTTTTCCAGCTCGGCCACAGCGGCGTCATTGCGGTCGCGCTGGTAGTGCTGGCGGGCGATGCGCAGTTCCTGGGTGTATTGCTGGATCACCGAGATATTACCCAGCTTGTCGCCGCGGTCGATGACGCTGTCCAGGCCGTGCCAGCCGGTCAGGGTAATGGCCAGGGTCAGTAGCAGTACCAGGCCGAAGCCCAGCCCCAGCTTGCGATTGACGCTTACATTTCCCAGCACGTGGGCTAACCATCGGTACATGTTCGACTCCCCGGTAACTTGGCAGCACGGTTAATTATTGTGTTGCCAAGGCATCGGCCCGGGAGAGAGAAACTTGATGGGTGAAAAGCCTGACGATTGCGTCAGAAAATACGCGATAACAGCGCGATTACGGCAGTCTCCACGCGCAGGATGCGCTCACCCAGTTGCACAGGCGCAAGGCCAGCCTTGCCCAGCAGCTCGACTTCATAGGGGATCCAGCCACCCTCCGGGCCGATGGCCAGGGTCACCGCTTGCTCGACGGCCCGCGGGCAGGCAGGGTAGGGGCCGGGGTGGCCCACCAGGCCCAAGGTACCTTCGGCGATGGCCGGCAGGCGGTCTTCGACGAACGGCTTGAAGCGCTTCTCGATGATCACCTCGGGCAACACCGTGTCGCGGGCCTGCTCCAGGCCCAGGATGAGGTTTTCGCGAATGCTTTCGGGGTTAAGGAAAGGCGTTTGCCAGAAACTCTTTTCGACCTTGTAGCTGTTCACCAGGATCAGGCGCTCGACACCCAGGGTGGCGACGGTCTGGAACAGCCGGCGCAACATTTTCGGCCGCGGCACCGCCAGCACCAGGGTCAGCGGCAGCTTGGCCGGTGGCGGCTGGTCGAAGCCCACTTGCAGTTCCGCTTCATGGCCTTCCAGGCGCACCACGGTGGCGCGGCCCATCAACCCGTTGACCTGCCCGACGCGCAGGCTATCGCCCACCGCCACCCGGTGAATCTCCTGCATGTGGGTGAAACGCCGGTCGGCCAGGACCACGCGGTCGGCCGCGATGAAATCGGCTTGTTCGAGTAACAGCAGGTTCACGGTTGCGTCGCAGGGGGTTGGTCGTTGTGATCGTTCGCGGCTTCATCGTGCTCGCTGCGCTTGCGGATCAGGCTGCCACACAGCACACCGACCTCGAACAACAGCCACATGGGCACTGCCAGCAAGGTCTGGGAGAAGATGTCCGGTGGGGTCAGGACCATGCCGACCACGAAGCAGCCGATGATCACGTAAGGGCGAACCTTCTTCAGGTACTTCACGTCGACCACGCCGATCCACACCAGCAACACCACGGCCACCGGGATCTCGAAGGCAACGCCAAAGGCGAAGAACAGGGTCATGACGAAGTCGAGGTAGCTGGCGATGTCGGTCATCATCGACACGCCCTCCGGGGTGGCGCTGGCGAAGAAGCCGAAAATCAGCGGGAACACCAGGAAATAGGCGAAGGCCATGCCGGCGTAGAACAGGAAGATGCTCGACACCAGCAGCGGAATGGCAATGCGTTTTTCATGGCGATACAGCCCGGGTGCAATGAAGCCCCAGATCTGTTGAAGAATGAACGGGATCGCCAGGAACAACGACACGATCATGGTCAACTTGAACGGCGTGAGGAACGGCGAGGCCACGTCGGTGGCGATCATCGTCGCATCGGCCGGCAGGTGGTCGCGCAACGGCGCCGAGACCAGGGTGTAGATCTGCTGGGCGAAGGAGAACAACCCGGCAAAGATCAGGAAGATGACGGCGACACAACGCAGCAGGCGGGTGCGCAGTTCGGTCAGGTGCGAGACCAGCGGCATGGGCTGGTCGTGTTCCGGATTTTCGCTCATGGGGCTCGCGGCGGTTGTGGCGGTTCAGAGGGTGCGGCCGGGGCGGCAGGCGTGGCGTCTGGCGTAGCTTCGAGCCCTGCGGGAGGTTGCACCGTGGCCGTGGTGACCGGTGGCTGCACCGCTGGCGTCTGCGGGTTGAGGATGCGCCGGGCTTCCTCTTCCATGTGCAGGATGTGCTCGTTGTGCAGCTGCCGACGGATATCGTCGGCGCCGATCTCGCGCTCGACTTCCATCTTGATGCTGTTGAAGCTGCGCTTGAGGCGCCCGATCCACAGCCCGGCCGTACGCGCGGCGCCGGGCAGGCGCTCGGGGCCGAGCACCAGCAGGGCGACGAGGCCGACGAGCAGCAGCTCAGTGAAACTGATGCCGAACATGGGTCAGTCTTTCCGCTGTGGCTCTTGGACCGGCTGGGCCTGGCCCTCAATGGTGTGGCCCTGGGCTTGCTGGGCAGTGTTCTGCACTGGCGGAACGGGCTGTGCAGGCGGCGGCGTCTGCTCGGCCGGCTTGTTCTCTTCGTCGCTCATGGCCTTGCGAAAGCCCTTGATCGACTCGCCGAGGTCGCTGCCGAAGTTTTTCAGCTTCTTGGTGCCGAACACCAGCACCACCACCACCAGCAGTACAATCCAGTGTTTCCAGTCAAAGATACCCATGTTGCTCTCCTAGAATTCTATTCAGTCAGGCGGAAGGTTGACGCGCAGCCTTCTCGTCATGCCCGGAAAGCCCGAAACGGCGCTCCAGTTCATCGAGCACGGCCTGTGGATGCTGCCCCAACGCGCTGAGCATCACCATGCTATGAAACCACAGGTCGGCGGTTTCATAGATGACATCGCTGTAATCCTTGCTGATCGCAGCATCCTTGGCGGCAATGATCGTCTCGATGGACTCTTCGCCGAGCTTCTCGAGGATCTTGTTCAGGCCCTTGTGATGCAGGCTTGCCACGTAGGAGCTGTCGGGCGCCGCGTGCTTGCGTTGTTCAAGCACTTCGGCCAGGCGGTTGAGGGTGTCGCTCATGTCAGTGTCCTGCGCTATAGATGGCGTCCGGGTCCTTCAGGACCGGGTCGACGGTTTGCCATTGGCCGTCTTCGTAGACGCGGTAGAAGCAGCTTTCGCGGCCGGTATGGCAGGCGATATGGCCCAGTTGCTCGACCATCAGGATGATCACGTCGGCATCACAGTCCAGGCGCATTTCGTGCAATTTCTGTACGTGGCCGGACTCCTCGCCCTTGCGCCACAGTTTGCCACGCGAGCGCGACCAGTAGATGGCGCGTTGCTCGGCGGCAGTCAGGGCCAGGGATTCGCGGTTCATCCAGGCCATCATCAGCACGCGTCCGGTCTTGTGGTCCTGGGCAATGGCCGGTACCAGGCCATCGCTGTTCCACTTGATCTCGTCCAGCCAGTCTTTCATCGTCGACTCCAAAACGGGCCCGCTCCTGTGCCGGGCCCTTTGCGCTAGTGTGCCAGCCAGAGGCGCGGCTGGCTATTGGCGCACGATCAGGTAAAGGCCAGCGGCCAGCATCAGCCATGCCGGCCAGGCGGCCGGGGCGGCCAGGCTGGCGGCCTCGGCGGCACCTGCGGCCAGTACCGCGCCACCGCCGAGCAGGCCGGCGCCGAGCAGGCGCAGTGCCCAGCGGTCGCCCTGGCGGCGCCGCTGGGGCAGTTGCGGGTCGTGCAGGTGCGGTTGCGACAGGCGTTCGAGCAGGTCGCGGGTCATACCGGCCAGGTGCGGCAGTTGCTCGGCTTGGCTGTACAGGTTGCCGACCATGGCCTTTGGGCTGTAGCGCTCGCGCATCCAGCGTTCCAGAAACGGCTTGGCGGTGCTCCACAGGTCCAGGTCGGGGTACAACTGGCGGCCCAGGCCCTCGATGTTGAGCAGGGTCTTCTGCAGCAACACCAGTTGCGGCTGGACCTCCATGTTGAAGCGCCGGGCGGTCTGGAACAGGCGCATCAGCACCTGGCCGAAGGAAATGTCTTTCAACGGTTTTTCGAAGATCGGCTCGCACACGGTACGGATCGCGGCTTCGAACTCATTGACCTTGGTGTGCGCCGGCACCCAGCCCGAATCGATGTGCAGTTGCGCGACGCGGCGGTAATCACGCTTGAAGAAGGCGATCAGGTTGCGCGCCAGGTAATCCTGGTCCTCTGCGGTGAGGCTGCCGACGATGCCGCAGTCGATGGCGATGTACTGCGGGCTCCACGGCTTTACCGTGCTGACGAAAATGTTGCCGGGGTGCATGTCGGCATGGAAGAAGCTGTCACGGAACACCTGGGTGAAGAACACCTCCACACCGCGCTCGGCCAGCAGCTTCATGTCGGTACGCTGGTCGGCCAGGGTTGCCATGTCGGTGACCGGCACGCCGTAGATGCGCTCCATCACCAGCACCTTGGGCCGGCACAGGTCCCAGTAGACCTGGGGCACGTACATCAGCTCGGAGCCCTCGAAGTTGCGCCGCAACTGGCTGGCGTTGGCCGCCTCGCGGAGCAGGTCGAGTTCGTCGTAGATGGTCTTTTCGTAATCGTTGACCACTTCGACCGGGTGCAGGCGGCGAGCGTCGGCAGACACCCGCTCGGCGCCCTTGGCGATCAGGAACAGCCAGGCCAGGTCCTGGGCAATGATCGGTTTGAGGCCCGGGCGTACCACCTTGACCACGACTTCTTCGCCGCTCTTCAGGCGCGCGGCGTGTACCTGGGCCACCGAGGCCGAGGCCAGCGGCTCGACGTCGAAACGGCTGAACACCTCGCCGACCTTGGCGCCGAGCTGCTCCTCGATCAAGGCCACGGCCTTTTTCGGGTCGAACGGCGGCACGCGGTCTTGCAGCAGCATCAGTTCGTCGGCGATGTCGGTGGGCAGCAGGTCGCGGCGGGTGGACAGCAGCTGGCCGAACTTGATGAAGATCGGCCCCAGGTCCTGCAGCGCCAGGCGCAGGCGCGCGCCACGGCTGAGCGCGGAGGGCGTGCGCGGCAGCCAGCGCCAGGGCATCAGCAGGCGCAGGCTCATCAGCCACCAGGGCAGGGGCAGGTCGAACAGCAGGTCATCGAGGCGGTAGCGGATCACCACACGCTGGATGCGAAAGAGACGGCGGACGGCGAGCAGCTTCATGCGTTATCGCTGGTATCAAGGGATCGGGAGAGGCGCAGCAGGCGCGCCTCTAAGCGTTCTGTATCGACCTTCAAGGCATCGAGCTCGCTGAAGGCGGCTTCGGCTTCGCGTTTGCCGACCAGGGTGCGGGACTCTTCGGCCAGGTACTCGGAGAGGTTCTGGCTGAAGCGCGTCAGGCCTTGGCGGGTCCAGCGCGCACGCAGGCGGATGTGGCCTGCCAGCAGCGCGGTGGCGACCGGGCCGAGCCAACGCTGCAGCTCGTGCTCCCAGTCCAGCTCCAGGTCCTGCAACACGCCGAACAGGTCGAGCAGCACGGCGCTGTCGCCATGCAGTTCGACCTGCGGGCTGTGCAACACGGCGGTCTTGTCCCTGGCCAAGGCCAGTTGCGCCAGGCTGCCAGCGGGGGCGCGCAGGCTGCAGTCGACCTCGCCTTCCCAGTGCGCGGCCAGCATCAGGCCGTCTTCATCGGGCAGGATGAACCCCTGCAGGGCCGGCTGACGGCAATCGATCTCGATGACCTTGCCTTCGAGCGCAGCCAGCCGCGGCAATGCCGTGCTGTCCATGCGCAGGACGCGGTTCAGGCCATGTTCGACGCTGGCGAGCAGCCCGGCCAGCAGCATCAGGGCTTGATTCCCCGGTGTACGGCGACGATGCCGCTGGTCATGTTGTGGTAGGTGACGCGGTCGAAGCCGGCGTCGACCATCATGGCCTTGAGGGTTTCCTGGTCGGGGTGCATGCGGATCGATTCGGCCAGGTAGCGGTAGCTTTCCGAGTCGTTGGTGATCAGCTTGCCGGCCAGTGGCATGAAGGCGAACGAGTACGCGTCATAGGCCTTGGACATCAGCTTGCTGGTCGGCTTGGAGAATTCGAGGATCAACAGGCGCCCGCCCGGCTTGAGCACGCGCAGCATCGAGCGGATGGCTTCGTCCTTGTGGGTGACGTTGCGCAGGCCGAAGGCGATGGTCACGCAGTCGAAGTGGTTGTCCGGGAACGGCAGCTTCTCGGCGTCGGCCTGGACGAACTCGATGTTGCCCGCCACGCCACGGTCGAGCAGGCGGTCACGGCCAACCTTGAGCATCGACTCGTTGATGTCGGCCAGCACTACCTGCCCGGTCGGGCCGACCAGCCGCGAGAACTTGGCGGCCAGGTCACCGGTACCGCCGGCAATGTCCAGCACGCGGTTGCCGCTGCGCACGCCCGACAGCTCGATGGTGAAGCGCTTCCACAGGCGGTGCATGCCGCCGGAAAGCACGTCGTTCATCAGGTCGTACTTGGCCGCCACCGAGTGAAACACCTCGGCGACTTTCTTGGCTTTCTGGCTCTCGGGGACGTCCTGGTAGCCAAAATGGGTGGTGGGTTCGGCGTGTTCGCCTTTGCGCTGGTCGTTCATATCGCTTCACCGGAAAAAATTACCGCCATTCTAGGGCGAACGGGCGGATTTGTCTTGGCGGGGTGTGCCGGGGGGCAGGGGCGGGCATAATGCCGATTATGTCTTCATATCCAGGAACACCCGCATGACCCAGATCAGCGTCGAACGCAAACACTCCCTCGGCCGCGAGGCCGCTCGCGCCAAGGCCGAAGCGCTGGTGGACAAGCTGAGCCGCGAATATGACCTCAAGGCCACCTGGAACGGCGACCGCGTCGACGTGGCGCGCAGTGGCGCCAACGGCAGCGTGCACATCGGTGACGACAGCATCCGCGTCGAGCTGAAACTGGGCATGATGCTGTCGATGATGAGCGGCACCATCAAGGGCGAGATCGAGCGGGCGCTGGATAAAGCCCTGGCCTGAGGCCTGCCACCTTAGGGTGAGAATTCTAATTTCGCGCTCTACCTTATGCTCAAGCCCAACCTCCATGGGCGGTTCCTCTCCACTCATGAGCATGAGGTACAGAGCATGGCCAAAGTGAATGTGAAGAAAAAGGACGACGCCCTGGGCACCCTGGGCGAGGTGCGCGGCTACGCGCGCAAGATCTGGCTGGCAGGTATCGGCGCTTACGCCCGCGTCGGCCAGGAAGGTTCCGAGTACTTCAGCGAGCTGGTCAAGGCCGGCGAAGGCGTTGAAAAACGTGGCAAGAAACGCATCGACAAAGAGCTCGATGCCGCCAATACCCAGATCGACGAAGCGACCCAGGAAGTCAGCCGCGTACGCGGCAAGGTCGAAGTTCAACTGGACAAGATCGAAAAAGCTTTCGACGCACGGGTTGGTCGCGCCTTGAATCGCCTCGGCATTCCGTCTAAACATGACGTTGAGGCGTTGTCCATCAAGCTTGAACAGCTGCACGAGCTGCTTGAGCGCGTCGCGCACAAACCATAAGGAGAGCAGGATGGCTGGCAAGAAGAATTCCGATAAAGAAAGCAGCTCCTGGGTCGGCGGGATCGAGAAGTACTCCCGCAAGATCTGGCTGGCCGGGCTGGGTATCTATTCGAAGATCGACCAGGACGGCCCGAAGCTGTTCGACACGTTGGTGAAAGACGGCGAGAAGGCCGAGAAGCAGGCCAGGAAGACCGCTGAAGATGTCGCCGAAACCGCCAAGTCTTCGACCACCTCGCGGGTGTCTGGCGTGAAGGACCGTGCGCTGGGCAAGTGGAGCGAGCTCGAAGAAGCCTTCGACAAGCGCCTGAACAGCGCCATCTCGCGCCTGGGCGTACCTAGCCGCAACGAGATCAAGGCCCTGCACCAGCAGGTAGACAGCCTGACCAAGCAGATCGAGAAGCTGACCGGTGCTTCGGTCACGCCGGTTTCCAAGGCTGCTGCGAGCAAAGCTGCTGCGAGCAAGACTGCGGCCAAGCCGTTGGCCAAGGCGCCTGCCAAACCGGCTGCTAAAACCGCTGCTGCCAAGCCTGCGGCCAAGGTTGCTGCGGCCAAACCCGCAGCCAAGGTTGCTGCTGCCAAGCCGGCGGCAAAACCGGCTGCCAAGTCTGTTGCGGCCAAGCCTGCTGCAGCGAAGAAACCTGCGGTGAAGAAGGCCCCGGCCAAACCGGCTGCGGCCAAACCGGCAACACCGGCCACCAGCGCCGCACCCGCTGCCACCGCAGCGCCAGCGCCAAGCGTGGCACCGGCCAGCAATACACCGTCGGCGCCGGTGAGCGCAGTTACCGAAGCCTGATACTGCGTGGCTTCTTCGCGGGGCAAGCCCGCGAAGAAGCCACTGCCGATTGAACAGCTCTACCCCTCCAGGTACCTCACCGCCAACTGCTCCGCCGCCGCCCGTGCCGGGGGCTGCAGGTGCGGTGCCACCAGCATCATCACCTGATACACGACAATCCCCACATCCCCCTCGCGCCCCAGCACGCGCTGGTAATCCAGCGAGAACATCAGCGTCAGGGTGATCTGCTCCACCAGTTGCCCCAGTGCCTGGGTCTCGCTTACCACCTGCCCCTGGCCCTTGAGGCTGGCGAGCAACGCGGCAAGGGTGCGCTTGAGCGCGTTGATCAGGCTGCGCATGCCACGGGCCAGCTTGGGCAGGCGCCCGGTCAGGTTCGACAAGTCCTGGAACAGGAAACGGTACTGGGCCATGCGTTCGACGATCAGGTGCAGGAACAGCCAGTAGTCCTCGGCATCCAGGCGCACCTCCAGGGGCGGGTCGAGCAGGGGCATCAGCGCCTCTTCGAAGCGCTCGAACAGGCCCAGCACCACAGGCTCCTTGCCATGGAAGTGGTAGTACAGGTTGCCAGGGCTGATGCCCAGCTCGTTGGCGATCTCCAGGGTCGAGACGTTCGGTTCGCCCTGCTGGTTGAACAACTGCAGGGCGCATTCAAGGATACGGTCGCGGGTTTTCATCCAGGCGGTGTGCTCATCGGGTCAGGACATAGGTGCCTGGCGCAGGGCCCAGCGGCGGATAGGTTGCATTACCAAGCTCGGTACGCTGCGCCTTCAGTGGGCCGGAACGGGGTGTGACCCACTCCAGCCACAAGGGCCACCAACTGCCCTCGCTGCGTTGGGCGTCGTGGAACCACGCACGCGGGTCGCTCGACAGCTTGGGGTTGGCCAGGTAATAGGCCTTGGGGTTGCCGGGTGGGTTGATGATGCTCTGGATATGCCCGCTGTTGGCCAGTACAAAGCGCCGTTCGCCGCCCAGCAACAGGGCCGAGCGATACACGGCGTCCCAGGGGGTGATGTGGTCGTTGCTGCCGGCCACGGTGAAGCTGTCGAGGTCGACCTGTTTAAGGTCGATGGGCGTGCCGCAGACTTCCAGGCCCGCCGGGTGGGTCAGTGGGTTGAGCTTGAAGAAGTCGAGCAGGTCGCCATGCAGTGCGGCGGGCAGGCGCGTGCTGTCGGCGTTCCAGTAGAGAATGTCGAAGGCTGGCGGGGTCTTGCCGAGCAGGTAGTTGTTGACCCAGTAGTTCCAGATCAGATCGTTGGGCCGCATCCAGGCGAAGATGCGCGCCACCTCGGCGCCGTCCAGCACGCCGCGCTGGTAGGAGCGGCGCTTGGCGGCTTCGAGGGTCTGCTCGTCGGCGAACAGGCTGGCAGGGCTTTCGAACTTGCTGTCGAGCAGGCTGACCAGGTACGTGGCGCTGCGTACCCGGCGCAGCTGGTGCTTGGCTTGCAGGTGGCCTTGCAGCGCCGCCATGGTCAGGCCGCCGGCGCAGGCGCCCATCAGGTTGGGGTCGCGGTTGCCGCTGATGCTGCGGCAGGCATTGAGCGCTTCTTCCAGGGCCTGAACGTAGCTGGACAGGCCCCACTCGCGGTGCCGTGGGTCGGGGTTGCGCCAGCTGACCATGAACACCTGCAGGCCATTCTTGAGCATGTACTGGACGAAACTGTTGGTCGCGCTCAGGTCGAAGATGTAGAACTTGTTGATTTGCGGCGGCACCACCAGCAGGGGGCGGGTGTGCTGCTTTTCACTCATCGGCTGGTACTGGATCAGCTCCAGCAACTCGTTGCGAAACACCACGGCGCCTGGGGTTGCCGCCACATTGCCGCCCACCTCGAAGGCACGCTCGTCGACCTGGCGAGGCAGGCCGTCGTTGTGGCGCAGATCGTCGAGCAGGTGCGCCGCGCCACGCAGCAGGCTCTGGCCGCCGGTATTGAGCAGCTCCTTCACCGCCAGCGGGTTGAGCAGCGAGTTGCTGGGCGCCAGGGCGTCGTTGATCAGGGTGAACAGGAACTGCGCACGGGCCCGGTCATCGGCGTCCAGGTGGCTTTCCTCGATCCACAGGCGGGTCTGCTTCTGCCAGGCCAGGTAGGCTTGCAGGCCACGCCGGTACAGCGGGTTCTGGCTCCATGTCGGGTCGCTGAAGCGCGTGTCGCGCGGGTTTGGCTGGTAGGGCGTGTCGCCGAGCATCACCCGGCCGAGTTGGCCGCTCAGGGCCAGCAGGTGGCGGGCGGTGTGCAGCGGGTTACGCAGCCCGTGGCGGCCGACGCTGCGCAGGGTGGATATCAAATCGCGGCCGCGCAGGCCGAGCATGGCGTTCTGCACGTTCATGCTGGTGGCGGGAAGCGTTGGCGTTCCTTTGGCCGGTTTGTCTTTCATGGCAACACTCCCTGGTCTTGACCCTTGCGCCTGATGCCCATCGCAGGCAAACCCGCGCCTACACGCCCGAAGCCGGGCGAGGGTGCATGACTGCGCGCTGACGCTCTTGCTGAAGGAACTTCATGATGATCGGGGCGACGGCCTCGGCCCGGGTGATCAGAAACAGATGGCCGTCGTCGATAATGTGTAGCTGGGCATTGGGAATCCGCCAGGCCAGCAGGCGCATGTTGATCAGCGGGATCAACGGGTCGTCATCGCCTGCCAGCACCAGCGTGGGCTGTTGGATCTTGTGCAGCCAGTGAATGCTGGTCCAGCCTAGCCCTGCGAACAGTTGCCAGTAGTAGCCCAGCTTGCCGCCGGAACGCACCTTGGATGCGTGGTGCATGGCCAGGTCCGGGTCGCGGCGAAAGCCGCCGCCGTAGATCAGCGGGGCGATGCGGATCACATGGGAGGGCTGGATGTAGCGCCGGGGGCTGGCCATCATCCACAGCACCTTGGGCTTGCCCGGCACCATTACCGCGCCCGCAGCCGTGGCTGCCAGCACCAGCTTCTTGCAGCGCTCGGGGTAGTCGTGGGCGAACTGCTGGGCCAGCGCGCCGCCCCAGGACACGCCAATCACATTGACCTGGCCATAATCGAGGTAGTCGAGCATGCGTGCCGTCAGCTTGGCCAACCCCGGAAAGCGGTAGGGCTGGCGCGGCGTGGACGAGCCGCCCACGCCCGGTACGTCGAAGGCGATGACTTCCAGGTCCGGGTCCAGTGCTTCGATGAACGGGAACACCAGCTCCAGGTTGGCGCCGATGCCGTTGAAGATCAGCAGCGGCGTCAAATGCGGCTTGCCAGGGCGCACGGCAGTGCGGATGGACTGCTGGTCCAGTTCGACGGTCCTGAAGATATAGGGTTGCGGCATGCGCGTGGCTCTGTGGTGAAGTAAACACCGTGGTCACCCGCAGGTGGCCACGGCGCTGCAACTCAACGTTCGTGAACGTAGGTGCCCGGTGATGCCTCGCCTGCGGCATAGGCGCGGTTGCCGAGGCGGGTCGGCGCTTTTTTCAACTCGCCGGCACGCTCGCCCAGCCAGCTCTGCCAGTGCAGCCACCACGAGTCGGCATGCTTGGTGGCGTTCTCCTGCCAGGCCGCTGCGTCGCCCGGGCAATCGGCGCCGGTCATGAAGCGTGCCTTGGGGTTGCCCGGCGGGTTGAGGATGCTCTGGATATGGCCGCTGTTGGACAACACGAACTCGATCTTGCCGCCAAACAGGTGCGCCGAGCGGTAGCAGGATGGCCACGGGGTGATGTGGTCGTTGGTGCCGGCAAGGCTGTAGATGTCGCACGTGACCTGCTTCAGGTCGATCGGGGTGCCGCACACTTCCAGTGCACCGGGGCGGGTCAGCGGGTTACTTTTGAACATCTCGATCAGGTCGCCATGGAAGGCGGCCGGCAGGCGCGTGGTGTCGTTGTTCCAGAACAGGATGTCGAACACCGGTGGCTCGTTGCCCAGCAGGTAGTTGTTGACCCAGTAGTTCCAAATCAGGTCATTGGGGCGCATCCAGGCGAACACCTTGGCCATCTCGCTGCCTTCCAGCACGCCGGCCTGGTAGGAGTGGCGCTTGGCGGCTTCGAGGGTCTGCTCGTCGACAAACAGCGCGACCTGGGTGTCCATCGTAGTGTCCAGCACGCTCACCAGCAGGGTCAGGGCATTGACCTTCTTCTCGCCAAGGGCGGCGTAATGGCCCACCAGCGCGGTGCAGGTGATGCCGCCGGAGCAGGCGCCGAGCATGTTCAGGTCTTTGCTGCCGGTAATCGCCAGCACCGCGTCGACCGCTTCCTTGAGCGCATCGATGTAGGTCGAAAGGCCCCATTCACGCTGGGCCTTGGTCGGGTTGCGCCAGCTGATGATGAAGGTCTGCTGCTGGGCGCGCAGGCAGAAGCGCGCCAGGCTCTTTTCCGGGCTCAGGTCGAATACATAGAACTTGTTGATCTGTGGCGGCACCACCAGCAGCGGCCGCGCATGCACCTGTTCGGTGATGGGGCTGTACTGGATCAGTTCGAGCACGTCGTTGCGGTACACCACGGCGCCGTCGCTGGTGCCCAGGTTCTTGCCCACCTCGAAGGCGTCCATGTTGACCTGACTGGGCATGCCACCGTTGTTGACCATGTCCTTGGCCATGTTGGACAGGCCATCGAGCAGGCTCTTGCCACCGGTTTCGAAGAAGCGTTTGACCGCCGCCGGGTTGGACAAGGTGTTGGTCGGCGCCATGGCTTCGGTCATCAGGTTGATGACGAACTGGCCACGGCTGATGTCCTGGGGCGACAGGTCGCTGCTGCCGATCCATTCGTGCAGTTCTTTGCGCCAGGCCAGGTAGGTTTGCAGGTAGCGGCGGTAAAGGGGGTTGTTGCTCCAGGCGGGGTCGTTGAAGCGACGGTCGTCGCTTTCGGGCGTCAGGCTGGACTTGCCCAGCAGCACGTTCTTCAGCTCCAGGCCGAAGTGCGCCACGTGCTTGGCGCTGTGCAGCGGTTGGCGCACGGCCTGGCGCAGTACGGTGCGTGCCGAACTCAGCAGGTCCTTGCGGCGGATGCCGATGACCGGGTTCAGCCCCAGGGTGTTCTCCGAGGCCTGCCGCTGCAACTCATCGTTGTTCTTGTTACTCATCTACGACGCTCCGTTGTCCAGAGACGAGTACCGGTTGCCTGTGGCGGGGTGCACAGTCCAGAGCCCGGTACTGCTACTCGGGTGACCAGTGATAAGGAACAGCGGTGCTGCGGGCCGGTTGCATGGGGTGATGAGCTGCGGGGAGTTCTGCGTGTGAAGACAGCCTGCTTTCGCTCGCGACCTCTACATACCGGCCTGGTCCTGGTTGCCTTGAAGACAATGCAGGGACCTTGCCAGCTCCATTGGTTACCCGACTTTCATGTAATGCGCAAGACAGCTCGTCACTGAGCTGTCTGTAGGGCATTCAAGCAGATGAGATTAGAAAATGCGCTCTAAACCGTAGGCGGCTTGAGCTAGAGCATGAGTTTCACAACGGATTCGGCCGGATCGCGGGACTTTCCGGCCTGATGCAACGCGTCGAGGTACTCGGCCCACAGTTGCGCCTGGCGCAGGCACAGCTGTTCCAGGTACTCCCAGGTGAACAGGCCGCTGTCATGGCCGTCGTCGAAGGTCAGTTTCAGTGCATATTGGCCGGCGGGTTCGAGGCCGGCGAGGCCGACGTTGATCTTGCCGACTTGCAGGATGGGGTTGCCGTGGCCCTGGACCTCGGCGGAAGGCGAGTGCACGCGCAGGAATTCGGCGGGCAGGTGGTAGACCTCGTCTGGGCCGTAGGTCAGGCTCAAGGTCTTGGAGGCTTTGTGCAGGTTGATGGCGGTGGGCAGGCGGGCCATGGGCTGAATCTCTTCTGAGCGACAAGCTACAAGCTTCCAGCTACAAGAAGTGATATTCAAGCCATCGCGGAAAAATCATGTCTCGCGGTGCTGCAAGCGACACTGAACAGCTTGTCGCTTGCAGCTCAAGGCTTGCCGCTTACAGGATGTAGCGCGACAGGTCTTCGTTCTGCGCCAGCTCACCCAGGTGGCTGTTCACATACCCGGCATCGATCTGGATCGGCGCTTCGTCGTGCGTGCTGGCCAGGTCACCGGCACTGAACGACACCTCTTCGAGCAGGCGCTCGAGCAGGGTGTGTAGGCGGCGGGCACCGATGTTCTCGGTCTTCTCGTTGACCTGGTAGGCAATTTCGGCCAAGCGCTTGATACCGTCGGTGAGGAACTCGATGTTCAGCCCTTCGGTCTTGAGCAACGCCTGGTACTGCTCGGTCAGCGAAGCGTGCGGTTCTTGCAGGATGCGCTCGAAATCTTCCGGGGTCAGTGCCTTGAGTTCGACACGGATCGGCAGACGGCCCTGCAGCTCAGGCACCAGGTCGCTCGGTTTGCTCAGGTGGAACGCACCCGAGGCGATGAACAGGATATGGTCGGTCTTGACCATGCCCAGCTTGGTGTTGACGGTGCAGCCTTCGATCAGCGGCAGCAGGTCACGCTGAACGCCCTCGCGGGACACATCGGCGCCGCCGACATTGCCGCGCTTGGCCACTTTGTCGATTTCGTCGATGAACACGATACCGTGCTGTTCAACCGCTTCCAGGGCCTTGGCCTTGAGCTCTTCTTCGTTGACCAGGCGGCCCGCTTCTTCCTCGCGGACCATCTTCAGCGCTTCCTTGACCTTGAGCTTGCGCGCCTTGCGCTTGCCCTTGCCCATGTTGGCGAACAGGTTCTGCAACTGGTTGGTCATCTCTTCCATGCCAGGCGGCGCGGCAATCTCGACGCCCACGGCATCCGCCACTTCGATCTCGATTTCCTTGTCGTCCAGCTGGCCTTCGCGCAGGCGCTTGCGGAACAGTTGGCGAGTGTTGGAATCGCTGCTGGTCTGCGCGGCTTCCTCGCTGAAATTGGTGACCCGCGCCTGCGGCAGCAGGGCGTCGAGGATGCGGTCTTCGGCGGCGTCTTCGGCGCGGTGGCGCACGCGGATGATCTCCTGCTCGCGGAGCATCTTCAGCGCGGCATCGGCCAGGTCGCGGATGATCGATTCGACGTCACGGCCCACATAGCCGACTTCGGTGAACTTGGTCGCTTCGACCTTGATGAACGGCGCGTTGGCCAGCTTGGCCAGGCGGCGGGCGATTTCGGTCTTGCCGACACCGGTCGGGCCGATCATCAGGATGTTCTTCGGGGTCACCTCGGCACGCAGCTCGGCCGGCAGCTGCATGCGCCGCCAGCGGTTGCGCAGGGCGATGGCCACGGCGCGCTTGGCGTCGTCCTGGCCGATGATGTGGCGGTTCAGTTCGTGAACGATTTCGCGGGGGGTCATGGACATGATGAAAATGGTCCTTGAGCAGAGCAATCAGTGTGGAAAAGTCCCGCCGCGGGCGGGACGCCAAAACAACTGATCAGTCGGCCAGGTCCTGCTCCTCGATGGTCAGGTTATGGTTGGTGAACACGCAGATGTCACCGGCGATGTTCAGGGCGGTCTCGGCGATTTCGCGGGCCGAGAGGTCGGTCTTGTTCAGCAGGGCACGAGCTGCGGCCTGGGCGTAGGCGCCACCGGAACCCATGGCGATCAGGCCGTCTTCGGGTTCGACCACATCGCCGTTGCCGGTGATGATCAGCGAGGCGTCCTTGTTGGCCACGGCCAGCATGGCCTCCAGGCGGCTCAGGGAGCGGTCGGTACGCCATTCCTTGGCCAGCTCGACGGCGGCACGGACCAGGTGGCCCTGGTGTTTTTCCAGTTGCCCTTCAAAGCGCTCGAACAGGGTGAACGCATCGGCGGTGGCGCCGGCGAACCCGGCAATGACCTGGCCGTGGTACAGGCGACGGACCTTTTTGGCGTTGCCTTTCATCACGGTGTTGCCGAGGGAAACCTGGCCGTCGCCGCCCATGACGACTTTGCCGTTACGGCGGACAGAAACGATGGTGGTCAAGGGGAGAGTCTCCACGCAGCGGGGCGAAAGTGCCTGATGCAGACTCATATGGGGGTGGGGGGAAGGATTTCAACCATTAGCGACCAGCTGCAAGCTGCAAGCTGCAAGAAAAAGCGCGTCGGCGCCATGCCTGCTTTTTCTTGTGGCTTGCAGCTTGAGGCTTACAGCTGGTGGTCAGGCTTCGTGGCAGACGTGCCCATCGACCAAGGTATAACGCACCGCCCCTGGCAGGCAGTGGCCGATGAACGGGCAGTTCTCGCCACGCGAGAGCCATTGCTCGCCGGCGACCGTAGAGGCTTTCGGGTCGAACAGCACCAAATCCGCTGCGCCACCGACCTTCAGCTCACCTGCCGGCAGGCGCATGGCGGCAGCCGGGCCGCTGCTCAGGCGCGCGAGCAAGGTCGGCAGGTCGAGCAGGCCGTCCTCGACCAGGGTCATGGCCAGTGGCAGCAGCACTTCGACGCTGCTGATACCCGGCTCCGTGGCGCCGAACGGGGCCAGCTTGGCATCGCGCTCATGGGGCTGGTGATGGCTGGAAATCGCCTGGATCACGCCCGACTTGACCGCCGCGCGCAGGCCGTCACGGTCGGCGGCGGTGCGCAGCGGTGGCTGCACGTGGTACAGGCTGGAGAACTCGCGCAGCGACTGGTCGGTGAGAATCAGCTGATACAGCGCCACGTCGGCGGTAACCGGCAGGCCCAGCTCCTGCGCCTGGGCGATCAGCCGCGCGCCGCGGGCACTGGTGATCTGGGTGAAGTGCGCGCGCACGCCGGACTGTTCGACCAGCAGCAGGTTGCGTGCCAGGGCCACGGTCTCGGCAGTCTCGGGGATGCCGGGCAGGCCGAGGAAGCTGGCCATTGCGCCCTCATGGGCCAGGCCGCCCTGGGACAGGTCACGGTCCTGGGAGTGGAACACCACGGTCAGGTCGAACGTGGCGGCGTACTCCAGGGCACGGGCCAGGGTGCGGTTGTTGGGGATTTCCTTGAGGCCATTGCCGAAGGCCACGCAACCGGTGTCGCGCAGGGCCACCAGCTCGGCCAGCTGTTCGCCTTCCAGGCCCTTGGTCAGGGCGCCGATCGGGTAGACCTTGCTGTTGCCGGCTTCGCGGGCGCGGTCGAGGATCAGCTCGGCCACGGCCGAGGTGTCCAGTACCGGTTTGGTCTGCGGTGGGCAGCACAGGCTGGTCACGCCACCGGCCACGGCGGCGCGGGTTTCGCTGGCGATGCTGCCCTTGCGGCTGTAGCCCGGCTCGCGCAGGGCCACGTCGAGGTCGACCAGGCCAGGTGCTGCGATCAGGCCCTCGGCCTGGATCGTGCGGCTGGCGCTGAAACCGGCCGGTGCCGCGCCGATCGCGGCAATGCGGCCGCCATCCAGGTGCAGGTCGGTGACCTGGTCCAGGCCGCTGTTGGGGTCGATGACCCGGGCGCCAAGAATGCTGATGCTCACAGGGCGTTCTCCTGGTCGAGTTGGCGTTGCGTGTTTTGCCCGCTCATGGCCATGGACAGCACGGCCATGCGCACGGCGATGCCGTACGTCACTTGGTTGAGGATCACCGAGTGCTTGCCGTCGGCCACCGCCGATTCGATCTCCACGCCGCGGTTGATCGGGCCAGGGTGCATGACGATGGCATCCGGCTTGGCGCCGGCCAGGCGCGCGGTGGTCAGGCCGAACAGGCGGTAGAACTCGCCCTCGCTGGGCAGCAGGCCGCCGGCCATGCGCTCACGCTGCAGGCGCAGCATGATCACCACATCGACGTCTTTGAGGCCTTCGGCGAGGTCGGTGTACACCTTCACGCCGTATTGCTCGATGCCGATCGGGATCAGGGTTTTCGGGCCGATCACGCGGATGTCCGGGCAGCCTAGCGCCTTGAGCGCGAGCATGTCGGAGCGGGCCACGCGCGAATGCAGGATGTCGCCGACGATGGCCACGGAGAGGTTCTCGAAGCTGCCCTTGTGCCGACGGATGGCCAGCATGTCGAGCATGCCCTGGGTCGGGTGCGCATGGCGGCCGTCGCCGCCGTTGATCACGGCAACGTCGGGGCACACGTGCTCGGCGATGAAGTGCGCGGCGCCCGAGTCGGAATGGCGCACGACGAACATGTCGGCGGCCATCGCTTCCAGGTTGCGCAGGGTGTCGAACAGGGTTTCGCCCTTGCTGGTCGAGGAGGTCGACACGTTGAGGCTGATCACGTCGGCCGACAGGCGCTGCGCGGCCAGTTCGAAGGTGGTACGGGTGCGGGTCGAGTTTTCGAAGAACACGTTGCACACGGTCTTGCCGCGCAGCAACGGGACTTTTTTCACGGCCCGGGCACCGACTTCCAGGAAGGAGTCGGCGGTGTCGAGGATCTCGGTCAGCAGTTCGCGGGGCAAACCGTCGAGCGAGAGAAAGTGGCGCAGCTGGCCCTGATCATTGAGCTGCAGCGGGCGCTTGGCGTCGATTGGCGTCATCGCGGGGGACTCTTAAAGGGCGGAAGCGGAGGCGAGGT
Source organism: Pseudomonas sp. SWRI68 (assembly GCF_014269165.1). Classification (NCBI taxonomy): domain Bacteria; kingdom Pseudomonadati; phylum Pseudomonadota; class Gammaproteobacteria; order Pseudomonadales; family Pseudomonadaceae; genus Pseudomonas; species Pseudomonas sp. SWRI68. Next base: position 138,209 of record NZ_JABWRU010000004.1, read on the forward strand.
CCTGTCGCTCGAGGGCGAGCGGTGCGGGTCCGGTCAATTTTACCCGTTCATGGGCCGCCAGCGACAGGGTGGCACCGAGCACATTGGGACGAATCGGCAGTTCACCGGCGTCAAGGTCGAGCAGGCAGACCAGGGTGACGCTGGCCGGACGGCCGTAATCGAACAGTTCGTTGAGCGCGGCGCGAATGGTGCGGCCGCTCATCAGCACGTCGTCGATCAGCACCAGGTGCTGGCCTTCGATTTCGAATGGCAGGTCGGACGGGCGCACCTGCGGGTGCAGGCCGTTCTGGCTGAAGTCATCACGGTAGAACGACACATCCAGGGTGCCCATGGGGCTGGTATCGCCCATTTCTTCCTGCAGCGCCTGGGCGACCCAGACGCCGCCCGTGCGGATGCCGATGAAGCGCGGCTCGGTGATAGCACGGCGGGCCAGGTGGGCGCGAAGGTCGACAGCCATCTGCCGGATCAGATCGGCGGGATTGGGTAGGCTCATTGCGTGCTCCTCGGGGGCCGCCGGCTTGGCCCGGCGGCAAAGATGATCAGGTGTTGGCCTCCAGCCAGCCTTGCAGCAGCAGGGCGGCGGCAATGGCGTCGACCGGGTTGTCGCGGTAGCTGCCGCGCTGGCCGCCTCGGCTCAGGCGTTCGCCCTTGGCCTCGAAGGTGGTCAGGCGTTCGTCGTGGGTGTGCACGGGCAGGTTGAAGCGGCCGTTCAGGCGCCGGGCGAACTTCTCGGCGCGCGCGCTCATTTCACTCGGCGTGCCGTCCATGTTCAACGGCAGGCCGACGACGATGGCGTCGGGTTTCCATTCGGCGACCAGTTTTTCCACCTGGGCCCAGTCCGGTACACCGTTTTGCGCCTTCAGGGTGCACAGCTCGCGGGCTTGGCCCGTGATGACCTGGCCAACGGCCACGCCGATCTGTTTGGTGCCGTAGTCGAAGCCCAGCAGCAGGCGTAGTTCGGCCATCAGGCGTGGCCCGCCTGGCTGGTCAGCAGGCTGAGGTTGATGCCAAGGCTGGCGGCCGCGGCGTTCAGCCGCTGGTCACTGGCAAGGCCGAAGATGATGTCGGCGTCGAACGGGCAGTTGAGCCAGGCATTGTCGGCCAGCTCCGCTTCCAGTTGGCCTGCTTCCCAGCCAGCGTAACCCAGGGTGATCAGGCTGTTTTGCGGCCCGACGCCTTCGGCGATGGCAAACAGCACATCCTGCGAGGTGGACAACGACAGGCCCTGCAGTTCGACGGTGGCCTGGTAGGTGCACTCGCTGGAGTGCAGCACGAAACCGCGATCGGTCTGCACCGGGCCACCTTGGTAGATCGGCACGTGCAAGGTGCTGGCCGGCGGTTCGTCGTCCGGGCGCAACTGCTCGAGGATGTCGCCCAGGTTGAGCTCCTGCGGTCGGTTGACCACCAGGCCCATGGCGCCATTGGCGTTGTGCTCGACGATGTACGTGAGGGTCTGGGCAAAGTTCGGATCGGCCATGTGTGGCATGGCGATCAGGAACTGATGCTTGAGGTAGCTCGGGGCGAGGGTTTTCATGGGGGATAGTGTGGCGCCAGGTGGCGAGGCTGACAAGGTGGTTTGTGTCGCCTGTGCTTGCTCCGCGCAAGGGCCGGCACAGGCGTAAATCAATTACTGGACAACCGGTCCCCACGGGCAAACCGCCAGGTACGAATGATCTCCAGCCGGTCATATTCGGCCAGGTCGCCGGTAAAGGGCGCAAACGGCGCCGCCAGCCTGACGATGCGTTGCGCGGCCTGGTCCAGCACCGCTTGCCCGGACGACTCCAGCACCAGCACCTCGTAGAGCGAGCCATCGCGGTTGATCGACACCATCATGCGCAGGTTGCCGTAGATCTGCTGGCGCCGCGCTTCGTCGGGGTAATTCAGGTTGCCCACCCGCTCGACCTTCTTGCGCCACTCTTCCTTGTACCAGGCGCCCTTGTCGCGCATGGTCGAGGCCGCATTCAGGCGATGGATGCGCGGGCGCTTGGCGTACAGCTGCTGTTCGTTGGACAGCTCCGCTTCAAGGCTGGCGATCTGGCTGGACAGCTGCGAGCTGTCAAAATCGGGCGTCGGCGTTGCCGGCTTGGGCTGCGCCTTGCTTTCCTTGGGCTTGGGCTCGACTTTATGAGGTTTGGCGGCCTGGGTCACCACCGCCGACTTCTCGGGCGTGGGCGGCGGCACCACTTCGGGCCTGGCTGCAGGCGGCGGCGTGACTTTGTTGATCTTGCTGTCCTGGAAGGGGGCGACCTCGGTGGTCTTGGGCACCGCCTTCTTCTCCAGGGTACCGCTGCCTTGCTGGTTGTCCTGGGCCTGGTAGTCAGCCTTCTCGGGCGCTTTCTCGCTTTTGAAGGTGGCCAGGGTGATGTCCATGGTGTGACGGATTTCGGCAGGCTTGACCACGCTGAAGCCGACGCCAAGGATCAGCGCCAGGTGCACCAGGGCAGCCAGAAACAAGGTAAAGCCAAGCCGGTCCACCGGGCGAACGCGGGGTGGCAGCAGGTCGGAGGGGATGTCAGCGGGCAGCGTCATCAGGTATCCAGCAACCGCAGGGCGGGGCAGCGGGTCAGGTAAAAGGGACCCGCATCATACCCCACTCTGGGTTTATGCCGCGCGTTGCCGGTCAGCGCGCCTTCAGCTGGCGATCAATGGCGTCCATCAATTGCCCGCCGATATCGGTGCCGAAGGCGTTGTCGATCTCGCGGATGCAGGTCGGGCTGGTGACGTTGATTTCGGTGAGGTAGTCGCCAATCACGTCCAGGCCGACGAACAGCAGGCCTTTCTCGCGCAAGGTCGGGCCGACCTGGGCTGCGATCCAGCGGTCACGCTCGCTCAGCGGGCGCGCTTCGCCACGGCCACCGGCGGCCAGGTTGCCACGGGTTTCGCCGCTGGCCGGGATGCGCGCCAGGCAGTAGGGCACCGGCTCGCCGTCGATCATCAGGATGCGCTTGTCGCCGTCCTTGATCGCCGGCAGGTAGGCCTGCGCCATGATCTGCTGCGCGCCCAGCGCGGTCAGGGTTTCGAGGATCACCGACAGGTTGGGGTCGCCGACCCGGTGGCGGAAGATCGAGGTACCGCCCATGCCGTCCAGCGGCTTGAGGATTACATCGCCATGCTGGGCGGCGAACTCACGAATGATGTCCGGGCGGCGGCTGACCAAAGTCGGTGGCGTGCACTGCGGGAACAGCGTAGCGAACAGCTTTTCGTTGCAGTCGCGCAGGCTTTGCGGGCGGTTGACCACCAGCACGCCGTCGGCCTCGGCCTGCTCCAGCAGGTAGGTGCTGTAGACGAACTCCATGTCGAACGGTGGGTCCTTGCGCATCAGGATCACGTCCAGCTCGGCCAGGGTGCTGTCCTGCTCCTCGCCCAGTTCGTACCAGCGAGCCGGGTCGGCGAATACCTTCAGTGGGCGCATCCGCGCACGCGCCTTGCCTTCGCCCTGGTACAGGTCGCGCTGTTCCATGTAGAACAGGCTCCAGCCGCGTGCCTGGGCGGCCAGCAGCATGGCCAGCGAACTGTCCTTCTTGTAGGAGATGGACGCGATGGGGTCCATGACAATGCCGAGGCGAACGCTCATGGGGGGTTCCTCTTTGGCGGCGTGCAGCCGCGATGGATCGAAAGAAAAGTGGCTCAGGGTGGCGCCGGGAGCGCCGATGGTCAAGGGGCGCAGCAGATGGAATGGCCACCCGGAGTATGCTAAAAATGCAGCTGCAAGCCTTAAGCTACAAGCCTCAAGAAAACAGCATCCATGCGCCGAGCCGCTGTTCTTGTAGCTTGCCGCTTGCAACTTGCAGCTTCATTCCTATTGGTAGGCGTCTATGGAACAACCCCTGAAGGTGATGGTGATCGACGACTCACGCACGATCCGCCGTACCGCGCAGATGTTGCTCGGCGAAGCGGGTTGCGAGGTGATTACCGCCAGCGATGGCTTCGATGCCCTGTCCAAGATCGTCGACCACCAGCCACAGATCATCTTCGTCGATGTGCTGATGCCGCGCCTGGACGGTTACCAGACCTGCGCCGTGATCAAGCACAACAGTGCCTTCAAGGACATACCGGTGATCCTCCTGTCGTCGCGCGACGGCCTGTTCGACAAGGCCCGCGGGCGGGTGGTGGGGTCCGACCAGTTCCTCACCAAGCCGTTCAGCAAGGAAGAACTGCTCGATGCGATCAGGGCCCATGTGCCCGGTTTTGCCGAACACCAACAACACGCACCCTGACCGCGTCCGCCATGGCGCGGTCTTTCTTTCCTGATGGGGAAACAGCATGGCCCGAGTTCTGATTGTCGACGACTCGCCGACAGAGATGTACAGATTGACCGAATGGCTGGAAAAGCACGGTTACGAGGTGCTCAAGGCCAACAACGGTGCCGACGGCGTGGCCCTGGCGCGTCAGGAAAAGCCCGACGCGGTGCTGATGGACATCGTCATGCCCGGCATGAACGGCTTCCAGGCCACCCGCCAGTTGAGCAAAGACTTGGAAACCAGTGCCATCCCGGTGATCGTGGTCACCACCAAGGACCAGGAAACCGACCGCATCTGGGCCACCCGCCAGGGCGCTCGCGACTTTTTGACCAAACCGGTCGAAGAGGACGCGCTGATCGCCAAGCTCAAAGCAGTGCTGGGGGCTTGACCACCCGCCCGCAGGGCGCGTCGCTGACCGCCTTCGAGTTGTTGCTGGACATCGACCGGCGCTGCCGCCTGCTGGTGGCGGACCAACCCCCGCAGGACACCCGCCTGCAGCAGTGGAGCGGGATCGGCTTTCGCATCGCCGGGCAATGGTTCGTCGCGCCCATGGGCGAAGTCGCCGAAGTGCTGCGCGAGCCGCGCAGCAGCCGTGTGCCGGGGGTGCAACCCTGGGTCTGCGGGGTGGCCAACCTGCGCGGGCGGTTGTTGCCGGTCATGGACCTGAGCAGTTTCTTCGGGCTCGGCCCGGCGGCGCCCGGCAAGCAGCGGCGGGTGCTGGTGCTCGACCACGAAGACTTGTTCGTCGGCCTGCTGGTGGACGAGGTGCTGGGCCTGCAGCACTTTGCCCTGAGCAGCCTGGAACTGTCACCGCCGCAGCCGTTGATCCGCGCGGCTGCCCGCTTCGTGCAGGGGCACTTCCCGCGTGAACGCAACTGGGCGATCTTCAGCCCCTTCGCCCTGGCCCAGGCGCCGGGCTTTCTCGATGTGGCGTTATAGGACCTGCGAACGTGAACAACCCCGCCACCCGTGCTACCGCAACGCCCATGGCTCCGCGCACGCGCAGCATCGCGCAGATCACCGTGCTGTTTCTGATCCTGATCCTGTCGATCATCCTGCTGTTCGCCAATTTTGCCTACCTGAGCACCCAGTCCAACTACGACAAGCAGTACATCGGCCATGCCGGCGAGCTTCGCGTGTTGTCCCAGCGCATTGCCAAGAACGCCACCGAGGCGGCGGCCGGCAAGGCCTTGGCGTTCAAGCTGCTGTCGGATGCACGCAACGATTTCGAACGGCGCTGGAGCTACCTGCGTGAAGGCGACAAGTCCACCGGCCTACCGGCGGCGCCAATCACGGTGCGCGATGAGATGGAGGCGGTGCGCCAGGACTGGGAGAACCTGCGCAAGAACACCGATACCATTCTGGCCAGTGAGCAGACGGTGTTGTCCCTGCACCAGGTGGCCGCGACCCTTGCCGAGACCGTGCCGCAATTGCAGGTCGAATACGAAAAAGTGGTCGAGATCCTGCTGCAGAGCGGCGCCCCGGCCAACCAGGTGGTGGTGGCCCAGCGTCAGTTGCTGCTGGCCGAACGCATCCTCGGCTCGGTCAATACCGTGCTGGCCGGTGATGACACCGCGGCCCAGGCCGCCGACGCCTTCGGCCGCGATGCCGGGCGCTTTGGCCAGGTGCTCGAGGGCATGCTCGGCGGCAACCCGGCCATCCAGGTGACCCGCGTCGAGGACGCCGATGCGCGGGCGCGGCTGGCCGAAATCGCCGAGCTGTTCCAGTTCGTCGCAGGCTCGGTTGACGAAATCCTCGAAACATCGCCTGAGCTGTTCCGCGTGCGCGAAGCGGCGGGCAACATCTTCAGCCTGTCGCAGACCCTGCTCGATGAGGCCTCGCACCTGGCCAACAGCTTCGAGAACCTGGCCGGCGGGCGCACCCTCGATACCGTCGGTGGCTACGCCCTGGGCCTGTTGGCGCTGGCCTCGATCATCCTGATCGGCCTGGTCATGGTGCGCACCACCAACCGGCAGTTGCGCGAGACGGCGGAAAAGAACGAACGCAACCAGCAGGCGATCATGCGCCTGCTCGACGAAATCGAAGAGCTGGCCGATGGCGACCTGACCGTGACCGTGTCGGTTACCGAGGACTTCACTGGCGCCATCGCCGACTCGATCAACTATTCGGTCGACCAGCTACGCGACCTGGTCGCCACCATCAACCACAGCGCCGTACAGGTGGCCGCTGCCGTGCAGGACACGCAGAACACCGCCCGCCAGCTGGCCAAGGCGTCCGAACACCAGGCCGAGCAGATCAGCGAGGCGTCCGAGGCGGTGGGCGACATGGTCGAGTCGATCGACCGGGTTTCGGCGCATGCGTACGAGTCGGCCAAGGTGGCCGAGCGCTCGGTGGCGATTGCCAACAAGGGCAACGAGGTGGTGCACAACACCATCAACGGTATGGACAACATTCGCGAGCAGATCCAGGACACCGCCAAACGGATCAAGCGCCTGGGTGAATCGTCCCAGGAGATCGGCGACATCGTCAGCCTGATCGACGACATTGCCGATCAGACCAATATCCTCGCCCTCAACGCGGCGATCCAGGCGTCGCTGGCCGGTGAAGCCGGGCGCGGGTTTGCGGTGGTTGCCGACGAGGTGCAGCGGCTGGCCGAACGGTCGTCGTCGGCCACGCGACAGATCGAAGCGCTGGTACGGACCATTCAGGCCGATACCAACGAGGCGGTGATCTCCATGGAGCAGACCACCGCCGAAGTGGTACGCGGCGCGCGCCTGGCCCAGGATGCCGGGGTGGCGCTGGCGGAAATCGAAGGGGTGTCACAGACCCTGGCCGAACTGATCCACAGTATTTCCGACGCGGCCCAGTTGCAGACGTCTTCTGCCGGGCAGATTTCCCACACCATGGCGGTCATCCAGCAGATCACCGCACAGACATCGGCAGGGTCCGGCGCCACGGCCGACAGCATCCGCCACCTGGCACGCATGGCCAGCGAAATGCGCCGGTCGGTCTCTGGTTTTACCCTGCCGGCACCCGCCGAGCCGCGCTGAGGAATGCCCATGGCTTCTGCTGCTGTAAGCCCCGAGCGCCACGAAACGGTAGCGCTGGCCTGGACCAAGGCCGCCATCCTCGACTGCCTGGGCCAGGCGCGACAGGCCCTGGAGCGCTTTGCCGGCGAGCCGGGCGACTTGTCCATGCTGGCGTTCGTGGTCGACAACCTGCACCAGGTGCACGGTTGCCTGCGCATGCTCGAACTGCGCGGCGCGACGCGCCTGGCCGAAGAGCTGGAGCTGTTCGCCCGGGCCTTGGCCGAGGGCCAAGTCAGCCCTCGGGGTGACTGCCTGGGGGCATTGTTCCGAGGCCTGGAGCAACTGCCGTCGTACCTGGAGCGGCTGCGCGGCGCCCGCCACGACCTGCCGTTGGTGATGCTGCCGTTGCTCAACCAACTGCGCGCCTGCCGTGGCGTGGAGCCCCTGGCCCAGGCCAGCCTGATCAGCGGCACGGCGCAGCGCTTTGCCGGTTCCGACGATTTGGCCAACCTCGACCTGTCGCTGGGCAACTGGCGGGAGCAGATGCAGGCCGGGCCCGGTCGCGATGCCTTGCGCTCGGTGGTGAGCGCGCTGTGCGACGACCTGATGCGTATCAAGGAGCGCCTGGACCAGTTCGTGCGTGGCGGCCTGCCGCACAGTGAACAATCGCAAGCCTTGCTCGCCCCCTTGCGCCATGTCGCCGACACCCTGGCGGTACTGGGCTTCCAGCAGCCGCGGCGGGTGATCATCGACCAGGTGCTGGCGCTGCAGGCCCTGGCACCGGGCGAGGGCTCGGTGGATGACGCGGTATTGATGGATGTGGCGGGTGCCCTGTTGTATGTGGAGGCGACGCTCAATGGCATGGTCGGCCCGCTGGAAGAAAGCGGCCAGGGCGGCATGCCGGGCTCGGACCTGGCCGAGATCCGCCAGTTGGTGCTGAGCGAGTCGCTGGCGGTCTTGCAGCAGGCCAAGGACTTGATCGGTGATTGCCTGGAGTCCGATTGGCCGCGGCAACGCCTGCAGCCGCTGCCGGGGTTGCTGCAGCAAGTGCGCGGGGCGTTGGCGATGCTGATGCTGCCCGGGCCAGCCGAGGTCTTTGCCGGGTGCGCGAGCTACGTGCAGCGCTGGTTGCAGCACCTGGACGTCGAGCCACCGGCCGATGAGCTGGCACACCTGGCCGACGCCCTGAGCGCTGCCGAGTGCTATCTGCAATGGCGGGTGGCCGACCCGCTGGCCGATGGCCAGCCCTTCATCGACATGGCGCGTGTCAGCCTGGCGGCGCTGGGCGTGACGTGCCTGGTCAGCGAAACGGGCCTCGGCCTGGACGACAACGGCGACGGCATCGATGACGAGCTGCGCGAAGTGTTCCTGGAAGAAGCGGGTGAGCTGCTGCCGGAAATCGAACGCCAGTGGTTGCGCTGGCGGGCCGACAGCCAGCAGCGCGATGCCTTGCTGGAGGTGCGCCGCGCGCTGCATACGCTCAAGGGCAGCGGCCGAATGGTGCATGCCGAGGCGGTGGCGGAACTGGCCTGGGGCGCGGAGCACTTGCTCAACCGCATGCTCGAAGGCCGTATCGTGCTTACCCCGGAAGGGGTGGTGGCCTTGCAGCAGGCGTTCGTGCACCTGCCGGACCTGTTGTCCGACTTTGCTGCCGGGCAGTTGCCGCAACTGACCGAAATCGAGCAACTGGCCGGGCATCTGCACGCGCTGGCCGAAAACGATGCGCCACCCGCCGCCGACATCGATGGCCTCGACCCACAATTGCTGGATATCTTCCGCAACGAGGCGCACGGCCACCTGGACAGCCTTGAGGCATTTTTGCAGGGCGCCGAGGGCCAGGACACGCCGGTCAGCGACAGCCTGCAGCGTGCCCTGCATACGCTCAAGGGCAGCGCTGCGATGGCCGGGGTGATGCCGGTCGCCGAGCTGGCCACCGCGTTCGACCGCCTGGCGCGCGAGTACAAGGGCCACCAGTTGCCCCTGCAAGTGGCCGAGCTCGAATGGCTGGAAGCGGGGCGTTCACTGCTCCACTTGGGGCTGGCACAACTGGACAGCACGCCGCTGGCGGCCATCCCCGGCGCTGGCGATTTGATCGAGCAGGTCGGCCAGGCGGTGGATGTGCGCCTGGCCAGCCTGCATGAAGATGCCCAGCCTGGGCGACGCAGCAAGCGCGACCCGCAGCAGACCGCCAGCTTCCTGGCCCAGGCCATGGACATTCTGCTCGACGCCGAGTCGTTGCTATCGCGTTGGCAGGAGCAGCCGGGCCAACGCGGGCCCCTGGATACCCTGCTCGATGAGCTGACCAGCCTTGGCCATGCGGCGCACCTGGCCGACCTGTGGCAGATGGACGACGTCTGCGAGGCCCTGCTCGATGTCTATGGCGCCGTGGAGGAGGGCAGCCTGGCCGCCGACCCGCGCTTTTTCGCCCACGCGCAATCGGGCCACGAAGCCCTGCTCGACATGCTCGACGAAGTGGCCGCAGGGCAAGAAATTTCGTCCCGGCCAGCACTCGTCGACAGCTTGCGCAGCCTGTTGGCGCAGGCCCTGGCCCCGGACGCCACCGGCCTGGTAGGTATCGATTCGGTCACGCCGCTGCACCCCGACATGGAGCTTGGCTTGGGGCTGTCGCGCCCTGCGTTGCTGCCGGCTGCAGGCGACGTGTCGGCCGAGGAGCCCGACAGCCCAGGCGACAAGGAGCTGCTGGACGTCTTCCTCGAAGAAAGCTCGGACATCGTCGAGAGCGCTGCGGCGGCCTTGGCGCGCTGGCAGGCTGACCCGCGCAACAGCGTCGAGGTGGAAAACCTGCTGCGCGACCTGCACACCCTCAAAGGGGGCGCGCGCATGGTCGAGATCGCCGCCATTGGCGACCTGGCCCACGAACTGGAATTTCTGTACGAACTGCTTGCCGCCGGCCGCCTGCCGCCGAGCCCGCCCCTGTTTGCCCTGTTGCAGAATTGCCATGACCGCCTGGCGCACATGCTCGATGCCGTGCGCCTGGGGCAGCCGCTGCACGCGGCCACGGCGCTGATCGACTACATCCGCAACTTCAGCAGTGCGGCCCTGACCGACAGCGCCGCAGGCCAGGGGCCGCAGGAAGCTACGGCCCTCGAGGCGCCCGTGGCGGCACCGGAGCGGGTGGCGGGTGACATGGTCAAGGTCGATGCCGAACTGCTCGACGACCTGGGCAACCTGGCCGGTGAGCATTCGGTCATCCGTGGCCGCATCGAGCAGCAGGTCAACGATGCCCAATTCACCCTCAACGAAATGGAAACCACCCTGGAGCGCATGCGCGACCAGCTGCTGCGCCTGGACGTCGAGACCCAGGGGCGAATCTCCAGCCGGCAGGCGTTCGAGGGCGACGCCTACGACGACTTCGACCCGCTGGAAATGGACCGCCACTCGCAGTTGCAGCAGCTGTCACGGGCCTTGTTCGAGTCGGCGTCCGACCTGCTCGACCTGAAGGAAACCCTGGCCCAGCGGGCACAGGAGGCCTATAGCCTGTTGCAGCAGCAGGCGCGGGTGAACAGCCAGTTGCAAGAAGGCCTGACCGCCACCCTGATGGTGCCGTTCGAACGCTTGGTGCCGCGCTTGCAGCGCGTAGTGCGCCAGGTTGCCAGTGAGCTGGGCAAGCAGGTCGAGCTGGTGGTCGGCAATGCCGAGGGCGAGCTGGACCGCAGCGTGCTCGAACGCATGGTGGCGCCCCTGGAGCACATGCTGCGCAACGCTGTAGACCATGGCCTGGAAAGCCGCGAAGCGCGCCTGGCGGCGGGTAAGCCCGAGCACGGCACGATTCACCTGAACCTGTTGCACGAAGGCGCCGACATTGTCATCGAGATGACCGACGACGGCGCCGGCGTGCCGTTGGAGGCGGTGCGGCGCAAGGCGATCAAGCGTGGCCTGCTGGACCCGCAGGCGCACTTGAGCGACCACGAGGTGTTGCAGTTCATTCTGCGCCCCGGTTTCTCCACCGCCGAGAAGATCACCCAGATCTCCGGGCGTGGCCTGGGCATGGACGTGGTGCACGAAGAGGTCAAACAGTTGGGCGGCTCGATGACCATCGAGTCGGCCCAGGGCAAGGGCGCGCGCTTTTTGATCCGGCTGCCGTTCACCGTGTCGATCAACCGTGCGCTGATGGTGCACCTGGGCGAGGACCAATACGCGATCCCGCTCAATACCATCGAGGGCATCGTCCGCGTGCCGCCGGCGGAGCTGGCGGCCTGTTACCAGCTGGATACCCCGCAGTACGTCTACGCGGGCCACACCTACGCGTTGCGCTACCTGGGTGAGCTGCTGCAAGGGTTGCCACGGCCCAGCCTGCTTGGCCAGAGCGTGCCGCTGCCAGTGCTGCTGGTGCATTCCCAGGAACAGTCGTTCGCGATCCAGGCCGACAGCCTGTCGCCTAGCCGCGAGATCGTGGTGAAGAGCCTCGGCCCACAATTCGCCGCGGTTGCCGGGTTGTCTGGGGCGACCTTGCTGGGTGACGGCCGGGTGGTGCTGATTCTCGACCTGCTTGGCCAGTTGCGTGGTCAGCAAAGGCGCCTGGCGCGCCTGCCGGGTGGAGGCGATGCGCAGCGCCAGCTGTTCGGCCCGGCGCCGCGACGGGCACTGCTGGTGATGGTGGTGGACGATTCGGTGACGGTACGCAAGGTCACCAGCCGGCTGCTGGAGCGTCATGGCATGAACGTACTGACGGCCAAGGACGGGGTCGATGCCATGGCGCAGCTGGACGAGCATCGCCCCGATGTGTTGCTGCTGGATATCGAGATGCCGCGCATGGACGGTTTCGAGGTGGCCACGCGCATCCGCCGTGACGAGCGCCTGAAGGGCTTGCCGATCATCATGATTACCTCACGCACAGGGCAGAAGCACCGCGACCGTGCCATGGCCATCGGTGTCAACGAGTACCTGGGCAAGCCTTATCAAGAGTCTGTGTTGTTGCAGAGCATCGCCCATTGGAGCCAGGCCCATGCTTGAACTTATCTCCAGCCAGCGCAGCAGCCTGACCGGCCTGTTGCTGCCCTTGGGCGACCGGACTTTGGTCCTGCCCAATGTTGCCGTGGCCGAACTGATCGCCCAGCGCAACCTGCTGTGTCAGCGTGGCGAGCCTGCCTGGCACCTGGGCTGGATCGACTGGCGCCAGCAACGGTTGCCGCTGATCGGTTTCGAGGCGGCGTGCGGGGGGGATACCCCGTGTGGTGAGCGGGCACGTATCGTGGTGCTCAATGCGCTGGGCGATACCGGCCTGCGTTACCTGGCGGTATTGCTGCAGGACATCCCGCGTTCGTGCAAGCTCGACAGCCAGCTCAACTACGTGGACGTGGCGCTGGGCAGCCTGGAGTTGGCAGCGGTGCAGGTGGGCGAGCAGGTGGCGCGGGTGCCGGATCTGGTGGCGCTGGAGCGCTTGGTGCGTGACGCGCAATTGCAACCTGAGCCTGGATAATAGGGCGTTTGATCGGGCCTCTTCGCGGGGCAAGCCCGCGCCCACAGGCACAGCGTTTTGTCCAACCTGAGGGAGCGGGCTTGCCCCGCGAAGAGGGACGAACGGAACACCTCAGGAACCCAGCCCGCCAAAGGAGGTCTGTGTTTGCATGTATTACGGTGAACGCTTCAACGCCTGGACCCACCTGGTCGGTGCCGTCCTGGCCTGCATAGGTGCCATCTGGCTGATCGTCGTCGCGGGCCTGCAGGGCGACCCCTGGAAGATCGTCAGTTTCTCCATCTACGGCGGCACGCTGCTGCTGCTGTACAGCATCTCCACCCTCTACCACAGCACGCGCGGGCGGGCGAAGGTGATCATGCGCAAGCTCGATCACCTGTCGATCTACCTGCTGATCGCCGGCAGCTATACGCCATTCTGCCTGGTCAGCTTGCGTGGGCCTTGGGGCTGGAGCCTGTTCGGGGTGGTGTGGGGGCTGGCGGTAATCGGCATGCTGCAGGAGATCAAGCCCCGCTCCGAGGCGCGGGTGCTGTCCATCATCATCTATGCGGTGATGGGCTGGATCGTCCTGGTGGCGGTCGACCCGCTACTGCGCAGCCTCGGCACCGCCGGCTTCGCCTGGCTGGCGGCCGGCGGCGTGTTCTACACGGTGGGCATCATCTTCTTTGCCTTCGACAGCCGTTTTCGACACTGGCACGGCATCTGGCACCTGTTCGTGATCGCCGGCAGTGTGATGCACTTCATTGCCGTGTCGTTCTACGTGCGCTAGGCGCTGGGTTAAAAGTCGCCCCACAACTGCTGTGCCACCGACAACGCCACCACTGGCGCGGTTTCGGTGCGCAGCACGCGTGGGCCGAGGCGGGCGGCGTGGAAGCCGGCGGCCTTGGCCTGGTCGACTTCGGCGTCGTTCAGGCCACCTTCGGGGCCAATCAAGAAGGCCAGGCGTGACGGCGTGGCGTGGCTGGTCAGCGGTTCGGCCACCGGGTGCAGCACCAGTTTCAGGTCGGCCTCGGTGTGCTTGACCCATTCGGCCAGTGTCACCGGCGAGTGAATCACCGGCACGCTCGACCGGCCGCACTGTTCGCACGCACTGATGGCCACCTGGCGCCAGTGGGCCAGGCGTTTGTCGGCGCGTTCGTCTTTCAGGCGGACTTCACAGCGTTCGCTGACGATCGGGGTAATTTCATTGGCGCCCAGTTCGGTGGCTTTCTGGATCGCCCAATCCATCCGTTCGCCACGGGACAAGCCCTGGCCGAGGTGGATGTGCAGCGGCGATTCGGCCTGGCCGGCAAGGGTCTGGTCCAGTGCTACGCGCACGGTTTTCTTGCCGACTTCGAGCAATTGGCCGCGAAACTCCTGGCCGCTGCCGTCGAACAGTTGCACGGCATCGCCCGGGGCCATGCGCAGCACGCGGCCGATGTAATGGGCCTGGGCCTCGGGCAAGTCATGCTCGCCAAGGCTCAGGGGGGCGTCGATGAAGAAGCGGGACAGTCTCATGGTTAAGCTCAGAAAGTGAAGAAGTCATCGACCCTTGTAGGAGCGGCCTTGCGTCGCGAAAGGGGCGCGCAGCGGCCCCAGGTTCTGTGGCGCAACACATATCGCCGGGGCCGCTGCGCGCCCCTTTCGCGACGCAAGGCCGCTCCTACCAGGGAATGCGTGGTGTTGGGTTAGCCCGGGTCGCGGAAATCGGGGTGGAAGTTGGCCGGCACCGCCACGCTGACGCTGTCTCGCGTGGCGATGTCGATGCCTTCACTGGCCACCTCGGCAAGGAAGTCGATCTGCTCGGGCGTGATCACGTACGGCGGCAGGAAGTACACCACGCTGCCCAGCGGGCGCAGCAAGGCGCCACGGGTCAGGGCGTGCTCGAAGACCTTCAAGCCACGGCGTTCCTGCCAGGGGTAGGCGACCTTGCCAGCCTTGTCCTGGACCATCTCGATGGCCAGGGCCATGCCGGTCTGGCGGATCTCGGCCACATGCGGGTGATCGGCCAGGTGCGCGGTGGCCGTAGCCATGCGTGCGGCCAGGGGCTTGTTGGCCTCGATCACGTTGTCCTGCGCGAAAATATCCAGCGTCGCCAGCGCGGCGGCGCACGCCAGCGGGTTGCCGGTGTAGCTGTGCGAGTGGAGGAACGCGCGCAGCGTCGGGTAGTCGTCGTAGAAGGCCTGGTACACGGTGTCGGTGGTCAGGCACGCCGCCAGCGGCAGGTAACCCCCGGTCAGTGCCTTGGACAGGCACAGGAAATCTGGACGGATACCCGCCTGTTCGCAGGCGAACATCGTCCCGGTGCGGCCGAAGCCCACGGCGATTTCGTCGTGGATCAAGTGCACGCCGTAGCGGTCACAGGCTTCGCGCAGCAGCTTGAGGTAGATCGGGTGGTACATGCGCATGCCGCCCGCGCCTTGGATCAGCGGCTCGATGATGACCGCGCTGATGCTGGCGTGGTGTTCGGCCAGGGTCTGCTCCATGGCCTGGAACAGGTTGCGCGAGTGTTCTTCCCAGCTCATGCCGTCGGGGCGCAGGTAGCAATCCGGGCTGGGCACCTTGATGGTATCGAGCAGCAGCGCCTTGTAGGTTTCGGTAAACAGCGGCACGTCGCCCACCGACATCGCGGCAATGGTTTCGCCGTGGTAGCTGTTGGTGAGGGTGACAAAGCGCTTCTTCTCGGGTTTGCCGATGTTCTGCCAGTAATGGAAGCTCATCTTCAGCGCGACTTCGATGCAGGACGAGCCGTTGTCGGCGTAGAACACCCGGTCCAGCCCCGCCGGGGTCATGGCGACCAGGCGTTCGGACAGCTCGATTACCGGCTGGTGGCTGAAGCCGGCCAGGATCACGTGTTCCAGCTGGTCGACCTGGTCCTTGATGCGCTGGTTGATGCGCGGGTTGGCATGGCCAAACACGTTGACCCACCAACTGCTCACGGCGTCCAGGTAGCGTTTGCCTTCGAAGTCTTCCAGCCACACGCCTTCACCGCGCTTGATCGGGATCAGCGGCAACTGCTCGTGGTCTTTCATCTGGGTGCAGGGGTGCCACAGGACCTTAAGGTCACGTTGCATCCACTGATCGTTGAGGCCCATGGGTACTTCTCCTGGCTGCACTGCTGGCTTGGACCGCGTAAGCCTAAGCAAAGCTGCCGGGTAGGACAACCGCTGCTCATCAATGACGCTGGGTGCCGGTCCATTCGAGCTTGCGAATATGTACGGTGCCGGCCTGCGAGGTGGAAATGGTCAGGCGCCGGAAAGGCCCGTCGATGACCTGGTGATAGGGTTGTGTGGAGATGGGGCCGGGCATCAGGTCCGTAAAACCGCTGCCTTCGATCGTGATCCAGTAGAAGTTGCGTGGCGCGGGAGCAGCCAGGTCGTAATCGTGGCCTTCGGTATCGAACAGCATGTGCAGGTCGTCACAAAGGAAGTCGCTGACCACGTAGTACTCCAGTCGCAAGCATTCGACCTCTTGGGCGAAGGTGATATCCACATCGCTGTTTTCGCCAATTACCAGTTCCGTGCCATCGTCGCCCCTGAACGCTTCGTGAAAGCCCGTCCAGGATGTGCTGTTGGCGCGAATACTCAGGCCAGATGCCGTGCACAAGGTTTGTTTGTGCCAGAGAAATTGCCGTGCGACGTGAGTGAAACACTCCTCGAAGATCATCTGCAGGCCCTCCTGGCGGGCGTTTGGCCATTCGCGTCAGCATCGCCTGCCGTGGGGCGAGCTGGCTACTGACAAAAATGTCAGTTGCCAAAAGGACTTGATGTCGCTGTGGTGGCAGGGTTGGCAGACCTGACGTATTCTTAACGCATCTGTCTCGGGGCATTTCTGCCTCCCTTTTTTTCTGAAACGTCTGACTCGGAGTTCGCCAACATGGCTGCTGCTTGGGTGCGCCTGTGCGCGTTGGTATTGATCGGTGTGTCCAGCGGCGCCGCGCTGGCGAAGGACAAAACGCCCACGGCCATCGTGGTGGGTGGCGGCCTGGCGGGCCTTACCGCAGCCTACGAGCTGCAGAACAAGGGCTGGCAGGTGACGCTGCTGGAAGCCAAATCGGGCATGGGCGGCCGCTCGGGGCTGGCGACCAGCGAGTGGATCGGCAATGCCAAGGCGCAGCCGGTGCTCAACCAGTACCTCGACCGTTTCAAGCTTGAAACACTGCCTGCGCCGGAGTTCGTGCGCACGCCGGGTTACCTGATCGACGGTGAGTATTTCAGTGCCACCGACCTGGCCACCAAGCAGCCCGCCACCGCCGAGGCGCTCAAGCGCTATGAGAAAACCCTCGATGACCTGGCCCGGTCGATCGACGACCCGCTGAACCCCCAGGCGACCAGCACACTGTTCGCCCTCGACCAGATCAACGTTTCCACCTGGCTCGACAAGTTGCAACTGCCGGCCACTGCGCGTCAGCTGGTCAACCAGCAGATCCGTAGCCGCTACGATGAGCCGTCACGCCTGTCGCTGCTGTATTTCGCCCAGCAGAATCGCGTGTATCGGGGTGTCAGTGACCGTGACCTGCGCGCCGCGCGCCTGCCCGGTGGCAGCCCGGTACTGGCTCAGGCTTTTGTCAAACAGCTGAAGACCATCAAGACCAGCTCGCCGGTCACCGCCATCGTCCAGGACAAGGACGGCGTCACGGTCAAGGTGGGCAGCGTCGGCTACCAGGCCGATTACCTGGTCATGGCTGTGCCCCTGCGCGCCCTGGCCAAGATCCAGATGACCCCGGGCCTGGACAACCAGCACCTGGCGGCGATCAAGGGCACCAACTATGGCTGGCGCGACCAGCTGATGCTCAAGTTCAAGAAGCCGGTGTGGGAAAGCCGGGCGCGCATGTCTGGCGAAATCTTCAGCAACGCCGGCCTGGGCATGCTGTGGATCGAACCGGCACTCAAAGGCGGCGCCAACGTGGTGATCAACCTGTCCGGCGACAACGCCCGCCTGCTGCAGGCGTTCGGTGACAAGCAGATGGTCGACCAGGTGTTGATCCGCCTGCACGCGTTTTATCCACAGGCCCGTGGCTCGTTCACCGGCTACGAGGTCAAGCGCTACAGCACCGACGCCGGTATGGGCGGCGCCTACCTGGCCTATGGCCCGGGGCAGATCAGCAAGTACTGGCGCCTGTGGGAGCGCCCGGTGCAGCGCATCACCTTTGCCGGCGAGCATACCGACGCCCTCTACCCAGGCACCCTGGAAGGCGCTCTGCGCAGCGGCCAACGTGCGGCCAGCCAGGCACAGGACCTGTTGGCCGGCAAGTCATTCGACCCCGCCAAGGCTGTGCCGGTTGCGGCCGCAGCCGCAGCAGGTGCTGCTGCGGCCAAGGACAAGGGCGGGTTCTTCTCGAACATGTTCGGTGGCGGGTCCGGCAAGACCGACAAGTCTGAAAAAGCCCCCGCCAAGGCCGAGCCGCTGAAAGATGAGGCCAAGCAGGACAAGCCAGGGTTCTTCTCGCGCCTGTTTGGCGGGGCTGACAAGCCCGAGGTGAAAGCCGAGCCGCTTGCCAAGGCCGACGAAGTGGCACCGGCGCCTGCTGCGCCAACCCCCGTTGCACCGGCAGTTGAGGCCAAGCAAGAGGCGGCCAAGCCTGCTGCCGCCGAGCCCGCCGCAACCAAGGTAACCCCTGCCAAGCATGCGCCAGCACACAAGCCGGCGGCAAAACAGGCGCACAAGCCTGTCGAGGCTAAAAAGGCCACGGCAAAATCGGCGCCGGCCAAGAAGCCCGTGGCCGATACACAGGCCAAGGCAGGCTGACCTCCGCCCAGTGCCGGCTTAAGGGCCGGCACTGGCGGCCCGCGTTAATCCAACTATCGTTAATGTTTCCTTAATGGGAAGCTTACACAATACATATCGGATTTCTCGATAATCCGAAGCAATTTTTTCCGCTTTTATTCGATACGTTACGCGTTAGTCTGTGCACAGCTTTCACGGGGAAACACGCCAACATGCAACTGCGCAATTCACCTTCTCGCTACGGCGTGGTCAGCATCATCCTGCACTGGGGTGTAGCGCTGGCAGTCTTCGGCCTATTCGGCCTGGGGCTGTGGATGGTCGGTCTGGACTACTACGACCCTTGGCGCAAAGCCGGCCCGGACTTGCACAAAAGCATCGGCCTGATGCTGCTGGGGGTGATGCTGCTGCGTCTGATCTGGCGTTTCATCAGCCCGCCACCGCCGGCGCCGGCCAACCACGGGGCACTTACCCGCGTGGCCGCCAAACTGGGCCATCTGGCACTGTACGTGGGGCTGTTCGCGGTGATGATCGCCGGTTACCTGATCTCCACCGCCGACGGCGTCGGTATTCCGGTATTCGGCCTGTTCGCAGTACCGGCACTGGTCAGCGACCTGCCCGATCAGGCGGACCTGGCTGGTGTGATTCATCTTTGGCTGGCCTGGGGCCTGGTGATTTTTGCCGTGCTTCATGGCCTGGCAGCATTGAAACACCATTTCATCGACCGTGACGCGACCCTGACCCGTATGCTGGGCCGCAAAGCTTGACTCTCAACCTCAATTGCAAGGAATAGAAAGGATGTTGAAAAAGACTTTTGCCGCTCTGGCGCTCGGTACTGCACTGTTCTCCGCTGGCGCCATGGCCGCCGAGTACAAGATCGACAAGGAAGGCCAGCACGCGTTCGTCGACTGGAAGATCAGCCACCTGGGCTACAGCTTCATCCACGGTACTTTCAAGGACTTCGACGGCAACTTCACTTGGGACAGCGCCAAGCCTGAAGCGAGCAAGATCAGCGTCGACGTGAAGACTGCCAGCCTGTGGTCCAACCACGCCGAGCGTGACAAGCACATCGCCAGCAAAGACTTCCTCGATGTGGGCAAGTTTGCAGACGCCAAGTTTGTTTCCACTGCCGTCAAATCGACCGGTGACAAGACCGCTGACGTGACCGGTGACCTGACCCTGCACGGCGTGACCAAGCCGGTCACCTTCAAAGCCACCTTCAACGGTGAAGGCAAGGACCCATGGGGTGGCGAGCGTGCTGGCTTCAACGCCACCACCACGCTGAACCTGAATGACTTTGGCATCAAGGGGCCAGGCGCGACTTCGCAGACCGTGGACCTGGATATCAGCCTTGAAGGCGTGAAGCAGAAGTAATGTGTTGTAGCTGAAAAAGCTGGGGCCGCTGTGCGGCCCTTTCACGGCAAAAGGCCGCTCTGTGTAGGAGCGGCCTTGTGTCGCGAAAGGGCCGCACAGCGGCCCCAGCTTTTTACGATCAGCGGTTGCGAGTCAGCAGCGCCGGGCGCTCGCCACGTGGGCGGCTTGGCAGATCGTCCAGTTGCTCAGGCGTCGGGTAACGGTCGAGCTTGGATTCCTTGCGGATGATCACCGGCTGGTTCTGCGGCTCACGCGAGCTGCGCACTGCAGGTTCCTGACGGGCAGCATCATCGCGAGCCGGGCGACCACGGCCACCGCCACCGCCATCACGGCGTGCACCGCCACCGTTGTTGTTGCGCGGTGGGCGCTTCTCGCCGCTGGTGCTGCGTGGCTGGGCGCCATTGCGAGCTTGGCCACCGCCACCACCGTT
The DNA here is from genome assembly GCF_014269165.1 of Pseudomonas sp. SWRI68. NCBI lineage: Bacteria > Pseudomonadati > Pseudomonadota > Gammaproteobacteria > Pseudomonadales > Pseudomonadaceae > Pseudomonas > Pseudomonas sp. SWRI68. Next base: position 158,384 of record NZ_JABWRU010000004.1, read on the forward strand.
GCTGCGCTGGGCAGCACCTTGGCTTTGGCCTGCGCCAGTACCAGCGCCACCACCACCAGGACGACGGTTACGCCCCTGGTTCTTGCCCTGGTACGGGCTGACGTAGTCGGCACGGTTGCCGAAGTTGTCGACTTCGTCATCCAGGAACTCATCCGGCGCACGGTCAGATGGCGCTTTGGGTGTGCTGTTCTGGCTGGCTTGCTGCTGGCGTGGCTTGTTGTCACGCGGCTTGCGCTGCTGCGGCTTGTCGCCGGACCTTTCCTTCTCGGCAGGCTTGTCGGCAGCGGGCTGCTTGGCCTTGCCTTTATCCTTGCCTTTGTCCTTGCGGCCACCGTTGGCGTCTTTGCCGCCTTCGCCGCGTGGCTGGTTGCGACCGCCACGGCCGGTGTTCTGCGGGCGTTCGCGTACTTCAGGCTTCTCGGCTTCCACCTGGCTTGCATCAAAGCCCATCAGGTCGCCATCGGCAATCTTCTGCTTGGTGACCCGCTCGATGCTCTTGAGCAGCTTCTCTTCGTCTGGCGAGACCAGGGAAATAGCCTCACCCGAACGGCCTGCACGGCCAGTACGGCCGATACGGTGCACGTAATCTTCTTCGACATTGGGCAGCTCGAAGTTGACCACGTGGGGCAACTGATCAATGTCCAGGCCGCGGGCGGCGATGTCGGTGGCAACCAGCACCCGTACGGCATTGGCCTTGAAGTCGGCCAGGGCTTTGGTGCGGGCGTTCTGGCTCTTGTTGCCGTGGATGGCGGCGGCGGTCAGGCCGTGCTTTTCCAGGTACTCGGCCAGGCGGTTGGCGCCGTGCTTGGTACGGGTGAACACCAATACCTGTTCCCAGGCACCCAGGGTGATCAGGTGTGCCAGCAGTGCACGCTTGTGGCTGGCGGGCAGGCGGTAGATGCGCTGCTCGATGCGTTCGACCGTGGTGTTGGGCGGCGTGACTTCGATGCGCTCCGGGTTGTGCAGGAGCTTGTCGGCCAGGTCGGTGATGTCTTTGGAGAAGGTGGCCGAGAACAGCAGGTTCTGGCGCTTGGTCGGCAGTCGGGCGAGGACCTTCTTGACGTCGTGGATGAAGCCCATGTCGAGCATGCGGTCGGCTTCATCGAGGACCAGAATTTCTACATGGGACAGGTCAACCTTGCCTTGACCGGCCAGGTCGAGCAGGCGACCAGGGCACGCCACCAGGACGTCGACACCTTTGGCGATGGCCTGGATCTGCGGGTTCATGCCGACGCCGCCGAAGATGCAGGCGCTGACCAGTGGCAGGTCACGGGCATAGACCTTGAAGCTGTCATGCACCTGGGCCGCCAGTTCGCGGGTCGGGGTCAGGACCAGTACGCGGGGCTGGCGTGGGCCATGGCGCTGCGACTTGTCGGGGTGGCCACCGGGGAACAGGCGCTCGAGGATCGGCAAGGCAAAACCGCCGGTTTTACCAGTACCTGTCTGTGCGGCGACCATCAGATCGCGGCCTTGCAACACGGCGGGAACAGCCCGCTGTTGCACCGGAGTCGGCTGGGTATAGCCCGCAGCCTCGATAGCGCGGACAAGAGCCTCGGAGAGACCGAGGGAAGCAAAGGACATGGGCGATCCTGTTCTCGTGTGGGCTGGGCCCGTTGGGATGTTCTGCCTGGCGCGACGGGCATCGGTGAGATGCGATCGCGTCCGGTCCAGCTTGGCTTTCACTGCACATCCAGGAAGCGGAGGGCTGACGCGGTAGGGCGTCGATGCCGATCGGGATGCCTGTTGCTAGGCCGAGCGTCCGGGCGTAAGCCTGGCGGGAAGGCCCGAGTATAACAGAGCTATCGCGGCGTGCTGCTTTCCTGCTGCTCAACGGCGTTGAGAATGTTTCCGATGTCGCCTGTGTAGCGGTTGTTGATGGCGGCATAGGCGGGTTCTTGCTTGAAGCGCTGCAATTCTTCAGCGAACGCCTGGGCCAACGCTTCGCGCCCAGGTTTGCGGGTCAGCCCCAGGTACTGCGTCTGTCGGCTGATCACCAGCGGCAGTTCTTCGACCTGCTGTTCCAGGCCCAGTTGACGCATCAGGTAGCGGCCAACCCTGCGGTCGGTAATCAGCAGATCGATACGGCCAAGCATCAACTTGCCGAAGTTGGCTTCATGGGTGGGGGCTGCTTCGCGTCGGAAACGGGGCGAGTCGTTGAAGGCCGCGCCGTAGGTATAGCCGGGCGATGTGCCTACGCTGAGGCCAGCGAGGTCATTCAGGCCGGTCACTGCGTGCCGACGGCTGCGGGCCTGAAACAGCACGAACTCGACATCCGACATGGGCTCCGACGGGTAGATCAGAAAAGGCCTGCGCGCGTCGATCTGAAAGATATCGACAATACCGTCCGCCAGCCCTTGCTCGATCATCGCCAGGCAGCGCTTCCAGGGTAGAAACTGCCATTCCACCTCTACACCCAAGCGCTTGAAGACCTGGGTGGTGACCTCGTAATCGATACCTCGGGGCTGGCCTTTCTGCTGGTAGATATACGGCGCCCAGTCGTCGGACACCAGGCGCAAGCGTTCGGCCAGGGCCAACGGGCTCAGGCAGGCGAGCAGCAGGATCCAGAACAGGCGGATGATGGCGGACATGGCCCGCAGATTACGCGCTCGGCCTGCTCAAGGCCAGTAAGAGGAGGCTGTTCAGGCCTGCGCCGAGCTTAACAGGTGCGCTTCGATATCCTTGCGCCGCGCCCCCAGCGACAGGCGCAAGCCCGGGTGGCGCAGACACTGGCGCAACTGTTCGGGCTCGATGCGGCCGTGGCGCGCATTGAAGTTTTCCAAGGCTTTGTCCCACCAGGCCGATGCACAGGCGCGGTCGAATTCATTGGGGTAGGGGTAGCTGCCGTAAAGCAATTCGCGGGCAAACTGCCGCTCGTTTCGGGGCAGGGTCAGGCTCAGTGCCTTGTAGCCCAAACGGTGCAGGGTTGGCGGCCGTGGCAGTTGATCGTTGACCCGTGCGACATCGGCCAGCGCCGCCTCGCCAAGCGGCGCATCGCCGTGCTTGCGTAGCCAGGCCTGGATCTTGGCGCGAAACTGGGCTTTGCGGCTCCAGTAGTGGTGAATGACGTCGGTGCATTCGGCCACCTTCAGCCTGCGGTAGGCCGCCACCGCCAGGCAGAACTCCTCCAGGGTGTAAGCCTCGCGGGCCAGTGGGTAGAACTCGTCCATCATGGCGATGGAGTGGTCCAGGGTCGGCGCGTCTTCGGCGCTGAGCCCGATCACGCCAGAGTTGATCAGCGGCATCTGGCAATCGGCCAGGCCTCGGCTCTGGAGAACGGCCATCAGGTTCTTGTACAACGGGCACTTCTGGTTGGCGCCGTAGCGGCCACCGATGGCGTTGCACAGCAGTTGGCCGGGCTTGACGCGCTCGAACAGGCGCATCGGCGATTGCCGGAAGAAGGTGTCGGTATCGATCAGTATGGCCAGTGGGTGCTGCTCGAGCACCTGGCGGAGCAGCGCGTGCTTGCTGCGAAAGTGATAACCGTGGGGCGCATTCCACGCTGTGCGCGTGGCTTCGTCGAGCAGATGCACCGTGACCGGCAGCTTGGCATACGGCGCTGGGTTGTCGGTGTAGACCTGGATGTCCAGGGCCTCGTCTGCCGACCGGCCCAAGTGGGCAAGGGCACTGACGATGCTGAAGCAGGCTTCCTGATGGTAGGTGGCCGGGCCGAAAGCCAGGTAGACGAGCTGAGGGCGCGATGGCTGGGGATGCTGCATGTCAGGCAAGACCTGTTTAACCCGAAATAAATAAGGCCTTAGTCTATGACCAAAGCCTTAATCATTTCTTAAGCAGATATTGCCAAGAAGTTTCAGCGAGGCAGCTTCAGGTTGTTCCAGATCGCAAGGCTCGCTTCGGCCTGGTTCAACGTATAGAAGTGCAGGCCCGGTGCGCCGCCTTGCAGCAGCTGTTCGCACATGCGGGTGATCACTTCTTCGCCGAATGCCTGGATACTGGCGGTGTCGTCGGCATAGGCTTCCAGTTGCTTGCGGATCCAGCGCGGGATCTCGGCGCCACAGGCGTCGGAGAAGCGTGCCAGCTTGCTGTAGTTGGTGATCGGCATGATGCCGGGCACCACCGGGATCTCGACGCCCAGTTTCTGCGCACGCTCGACAAAGTAGAAATAGCTGTCGGCGTTGAAGAAGTACTGGGTGATGGCGCTGTCGGCACCGGCTTTGACCTTGTGCACGAAGTTGGCAAGGTCGATCTCGAAGTTGCGCGCCTGCGGGTGCATCTCGGGGTAGGCGGCCACTTCCAGGTGGAAGTGATCACCGGTTTCCTGGCGGATGAACTCGACCAGGTCGCTGGCATAGCGCAGCTCGCCGCTGGCCATGCCCATGCCCGAGGGCAGGTCGCCGCGCAGGGCGACGATACGCTTGATGCCCGCTGCCTGATATTCGGCCAGCAGGCTGCGCAGCTCTTCTTTGCTATCGCCAACGCACGACAGGTGCGGCGCGGCAGGTACCTTCACTTCACTTTCCAGCTGCAGCACGGTGTTCAGCGTGCGGTCGCGAGTAGAGCCGCCGGCACCGTAGGTGCAGGAGAAGAAGTCCGGGTTGTAGGTGGCCAGCTGGCGGGCAACGCCCATCAGCTTTTCGTGACCGGCATCGGTCTTGGTCGGGAAGAATTCGAAGCTGTAGCGGCGTTCTTGTGACATCACTCTTTCCTCAAGCAGCAAGCTGCTAGCGGCAAGCTGCAAGTAAAAGCCAGATCGGTGATGGCCGATCTGGCTTGGCATCGTTCAAGATCGTTAGTGCATGAACCACAAGCGACAGCGGCACGGGGCGCCTTTTCTTGCCGCTTGCAGCTTCAAGCTTGCCGCTTATCAGTAGCGGTAGGCGTGCGGCTTGAACGGGCCTTCGACAGTCACACCGATGTACTCGGCTTGCTGCGCGGTCAGTTTGGTGACGACGCCGCCGAAGCCGCGGACCATTTCCAGGGCCACTTCTTCGTCGAGTTTCTTGGGCAGCACTTCAACGGTCAGGCGCTCGGCTTTCTTCTCGGCCGACAGGTCGGCGTACTTCTGCTCGAACAGGAAGATCTGGGCCAGCACCTGGTTGGCGAACGAACCGTCCATGATGCGGCTTGGGTGACCGGTGGCGTTACCCAGGTTCACCAGGCGGCCTTCGGCCAGCAGGATCAGGTAGTCGTCGTTTTGCGGGTCGAAATCGCCAGCGCCGGTACGGTGGATCTTGTGTACCTGCGGCTTGACCTCTTCCCAGGCCCAGTGCTTGCGCATGAAGGCGGTGTCGATCTCGTTGTCGAAGTGGCCGATGTTGCACACCACGGCGCGCTTTTTCAGGGCCTTGAGCATGTTGGCGTCGCAGACGTTGACGTTACCGGTGGTGGTGACGATCAGGTCGATCTTGCCCAGCAGGGCCTTGTCGATGCTGGCTTCGCTGCCATCGTTGATGCCGTCGATGAACGGCGAGACCAGCTCGAAGCCGTCCATGCACGCCTGCATGGCGCAGATCGGGTCGACTTCGGTGACCTTGACGATCATGCCTTCCTGACGCAGGGACTGGGCCGAGCCCTTGCCCACGTCACCGTAGCCGATCACCAGGGCTTGCTTGCCCGACAGCAGGTGGTCGGTGCCGCGCTTGATGGCGTCGTTCAAGCTGTGACGGCAGCCGTACTTGTTGTCGTTCTTGCTCTTGGTGACCGAGTCGTTGACGTTGATCGCCGGGACTTTCAGCTCGCCCTTGGCCAGCATGTCCAGCAGGCGGTGCACGCCGGTGGTGGTTTCTTCTGTCACACCGTGGACGCGGTCCAGCACGGCCGGGTATTTCTTGTGCAGCAGCTCGGTCAGGTCGCCGCCGTCGTCGAGGATCATGTTGGCGTCCCATGGCTGGCCATCCTTGAGGATGGTCTGCTCCAGGCACCACTCGTACTCTTCCTCGGTTTCACCTTTCCAGGCGAACACAGGGATACCGGCGGCGGCGATGGAGGCAGCGGCCTGGTCCTGGGTGGAGAAGATGTTGCAGGACGACCAGCGCACCTCGGCACCCAGGGCAACCAGGGTTTCGATCAGCACGGCGGTCTGAATGGTCATGTGGATGCAGCCCAGGATCTTCGCGCCTTTGAGCGGTTGCTCGGCGAGATACTTACGGCGCAGGCCCATCAGTGCAGGCATTTCCGATTCGGCGATGATGGTTTCGCGACGGCCCCAGGCGGCCAGGGAGATGTCAGCGACTTTGAAATCGGTAAAACCAGCAGGCGTGTTTACAGCGCTCATGAGAGCCTCCATTCGTAGTGTGCGAATGGGCGCCGTTGTGCGTTGAGCGTCCGCAGGAGCGGACAACGCCCCATCCGAGCCTGACAGGTCTAGCCTGCTGCAGCGCCCCTCGGACAGGTGGCGGGCATGGCCCCGCGGCGGGTGGCCATGTAAAACGGCACAGATTATAGCCGTGACCGGGACCTTCGCCCAAGGTTTTCTGTCGATTAATCGAGACGATAGTCGATGTTCAATGGAGCGGTGACGGCGGCTCTGCCATCATGAGTACACGTTAGCCAAGCAGGTCAGGAGTACAGATGAACTTTCACACCCGCAAATGGGTAAAACCCGAAGACCTCAACCCCAATGGCACCCTGTTCGGTGGCAGCCTGTTGCGCTGGATCGACGAGGAGGCGGCCATCTACGCCATCGTCCAGCTGGGCAACCAGCGTGTGGTGACCAAGTACATGTCGGAGATCAACTTCGTCAGTGCATCGCGCCAGGGCGACATCATCGAGCTGGGTATTACCGCAACCGAGTTTGGCCGTACCTCGATCACCCTCAAGTGTGAGGTGCGTAACAAGATCACCCGCAAGAGCATCCTGACGGTCGACAAGATGGTCTTCGTCAACTTGGGTGAAGATGGCCAGCCAGCGGCGCATGGGCGGACCGAGATCAAGTACGTGCAGGACCAGTTCCCGGATTCTGCGGTGGAGTGAAAACCCGGGGGCCGCAAAGCGGCCCCGTGGTTTTTCAGGGTTGGGCGCTGACCTTGCGCACCACGCGGCCAATGCTCAGCCCCTGCACCAGGATCGACGACAGCACCACGATATAGGTGATCGACAGCAGCAGGTCACGCTCTTCGCCCAGCGGCAGCGACAGCGCCAGGGCCACCGAAACCCCACCGCGCAAACCACCCCAGGTCAGCACCCGCACAGTGCCTTTGGGGACCGGGCGCCAGCGCCGCAGCAGCACGATTGCCGGGGCCACGGTCAACAGCCGCGACAGCAGTACCGCCAACGCCAGCACGCTACCGGCCGCCAGGTGCATCCAGTTGAACGGCAGCAGCAGAAGCTCCAGGCCGATCAGCGCGAACAGCAAGGCGTTGAGCATGTCATCGATCAACTCCCAGAAACCGTCCATGTAGCGACGGGTCATATCGTTCATCGCCAGGTTGCGCCCCATGTTGCCGATGATCAGGCCGGCCACCACCATGGCGATCGGCGCCGAGACGTGCAGCTCGTAGCACATCGCCGAGCCACCGATGACCAGTGCCAGGGTCAGCATGACCTCGACTTGGTACTGCTCGATGCTCTTGATCATGCGGTAGGTGGCGTAGCCGATCAGGCCGCCGAATACCACGCCGCCAATGGCCTCGCGGGCGAACAGCACCGCCGTGTCGTAGGCACTGGGGGTTTCGCCCAGCTGGATGATGCCCAGCAGCACGGTGAACACCACGACTGCGGTGCCATCGTTGAACAGCGATTCGCCGACGATGGTGGTTTTCAGGGGCTTGGATGCATTGGCGGTACGCAATGCGCCGAGCACGGCAATCGGGTCGGTGGGCGAAATCAGCGCGCCGAACAGCAGGCAATAGATCAGCGGCACCTGCCAGCCGAACATCGCGAACACCCAATGCGACAGGTAGCCGATGACCACGGTTGCGATCAGCACGCCGATAGTGGCCAGCAGGCCGATCGGCCAGCGATAGCTGCGCAGGTCCGAGAGGTTGACGTGCAAGGCGCCGGCGAACAGCAGGAACGCCAGCATCCAGTGCATCAGCAAATCGTTGAAGTCGATCTGGTTCATCAGGCCTTCGACGCGTTCTTCCAGGCCAGGGAAGCCGATCAGGCTCAGGCCCTGCAGCATCAGGGAGAACAATAACGCGGTGACCATCACGCCAATGGCGGGTGGCAGGCCGATGAAGCGGTAGTTGACGTAGGTGAGGAGGGTGGTGAGGCAGATAAACGCGGCAACTAATTCAAGCATCCCGAATCCTGTAACAGTGGCTTCCAAGTCGTACCCGAATGGCTCGGGCAGTTCTTTGATGACCTGGCGAGGGGTTCGGGACACACGATTTGACCGGAATTGTTGGAATCGTTCCGGATGTGTTGGGTTTAGGGCGTGTTGGGGCTGTCAGGTGCATGCCTTTAGGGCTTTTGCGCCTATGAGATCGAGCGCCGCGCGGGCGGTGCTCGATCTCATAGGCGCTGAAGAACTTTCGTCTTGCACATGCCAGACTGCGCCCATCTGAAGGCGATATATTCAGGCCTCAATTACGTCACAAGGACCTCACGGCGTGTTGGCAACTTCCCTGGTACTGGTCGCCGCCTTGCTGCATGCGACCTGGAACACCCTGATCAAATTCAGCGGCGAGCGCCTGTTGGTGATCGCCAGCATGGACACCGTCGCACTGGCCTTCGCCGTGCTCGCCGTCGCCTTCGTCGAGGTGCCCCCCGCTGAAATCTGGCCCTGGCTGATCGCCTCGGCGCTGGCTGAGCAGCTGTACCGTTTCCTGCTGATCCAGGCCTATCGGGTCGGTGACCTGGGGCTGGTCTATCCTCTGATGCGTGGCTTGTCGCCGTTGGTGGTGCTGGGGCTGACCCTGGCGTTTGCCGGGGAGTCACTGAGCCAGCAGCAGATCATCGGCATCCTGCTCATCCCTTGCGGCATGGCGTGCCTGCTCTGGCAGGGGGGAGGGGGTGATCGCCTGCCGTGGTCGATGTTGCCGGTAGTGGCGCTGATTGGCCTATGCATCGGTTGCTACACCTGGTTCGATGGGCAGGCGGTGCGGCTGTGGGGCAAGCCGTGGGACTACCTGGTATGGCTGACCTTGCTCAGCGCCTGGCCCTTCCCGCTGCTGGCCAGTGTGGCGCGGCGGGCACCCTTCGTGCTGTTCTGGCGAACCCAATGGCGGCTGGGGTTGGCCGTTGGGTTTTGCGTGTTGTTCAGTTATGCCCTGGTGCTGTGGGCCATGCACCTGGGGTCGGTGGCCGAAGCGGCAGCGTTGCGAGAGTTGAGCGTAATTCTGGTGGTGCTGTTTGGCATGCGCTACCTCAAAGAACCTTTTGGCGGGCCAAGACTCCTAGCTTGCGGGCTGGTACTGGCAGGCATGCTGGTAATGAAGCTCTAACCCGATTATTGAACAAGGAGTCCTGTCCATGACCGTTGCCCTGTGGTGCATCCTGATCGCGCTGGCACTGCCGCCGCTTTGTGCGTTGATCGCCAAGGTGAGCAGTGGCCGTTTCGGCCTCAAGGACAATCACGACCCGCGCGCCTTCCTCGATACGCTATCGGGCCTGCCGCGCCGTGCCCACGCCGCGCAGCAGAACAGCTACGAGGCGTTTCCGGCATTTGCGGCGGCCGTGCTGGTGGCCGATATCGTCGGCAATGCCGAACAAGTGACGCAGGACGTGCTGGGCGTGATGTACATCACCAGTCGGCTGCTCTACATCATCTGCTACCTGGCGGACTGGGCGGCGTTGCGCTCGCTGGTGTGGTTTGCCGGGTTGGCGCTGATCGTGTCGTTCTTCGTCGTTTCGGCCTGAATCGTCGCCCTTTTCGCGGGTAAACCCGCTCCCACAGGGGCCATTGCGATCCCTGTGGGGGCGGGTTTACCCGCGAAGCATTCAGCACCGTATCAAAGGACTTTCGGCACTTCAGGCAGCGGTTTGCCTTTCGGCCACAACATCCAGATCTGCCCCTGCTGCTTCATGTTACCGGCCAGCTCGCCTGCCTCAGGCCCGGTGCCCCAGAACAGGTCCGCACGCACTTCGCCAGCAATGGCTCCGCCCGTATCCTGAGCGCCTACCGGCCGCACCACCGGCGTACCGTCCGGGCGCGTGGTCGACAACCAGAGCAGGCTGCCCAGCGGAATCACCTTGCGGTCGATTGCCACACTGTACCCTGCCGTCAATGGCACATTGAGCGAGCCGCGCGGGCCTTCGTTGCTGTCGGGGCGGGTGCTGAAAAACACGTAGCTGGGGTTGCTGGCGAGCAATTCCGGTACTCGCTGTGGGTTGGCCTGGGCCCAGGCGTGAATGGCGCCCATGCTCACCTCTTCCTTCTTCAATTGGCCCTGCTCCACCAGCCAGCGGCCTATCGGCCGATAGGGGTGGCCGTTCTGGTCGGCGTAGCCCAGGCGCAGTTGGCGGCCATCTTCCAGTTGTACCCGGCCCGAACCCTGGATCTGCAGGAACTGCAGGTCCATCGGGTCGGTCAGCCAGGCCAGCACCGGTGCCTTGACGCCCTCACGGTTGATCACCTCGGCGGTGTCGTAAGGCTTGAGCACGCGACCGTCCAGGCGCCCACGCAAGCGCTTGCCCTTGAGCTCTGGGTACACGCTGGCCAAGTCGACCACGATCATGTCGTCGGGCACGCCGTAAACTGCGACGTGGTTGGCCTCGGTAGGCTTCAGGCTGCCGGGGTAGACCGGCTCGTAGTAACCGGTGATCAGGCCGTTGGCATTGTTTTCGGCCGAGCGCAGGCCATAGACCTGCAGGTTCTGCTGCAGGAAGGCGCGTATCTGCAGGGCATCGTCGGGCACGCTGGCAGCGGCCTCGCAGGTGGCGGCCCAGACTGTGTCGCGCTTGAGCTTCTCGCAACCATTACGCCACGCGTGGAAGCCGGCAACCAGGTCGGCGTCGCTGACGCTGGGCAGGTCCTGCCAGGTGGCGTTGGCATAGGTGGCAATGGCATGGGGCTCTGGCTTGGCGCTTTCGCCGCCGTTGCAGCCGGCCAGCAGGGCCAGCGCCGGGAGTGTCCAGGCCAGGTGGCGCAGGGCAGATTTCATGTGGGGCTTCCTGTCACGGGCGAAGATGAATATTCGCCCCTGTTTTTTATGTGGCTATTGGTGTTTGGCCCCTGGGCAGCGATACTGGCTGCCCATTTTCGTAGGCCGTAGTGACCGTGATGTTCAAGCGATTGACCGTTGTTCTGCTCGCAGCCCTGGCCCTGAATGCCTGTGACCGTGTTGACCCGAATTCGCCGTTGGGCAAGCGTAAGGTGATCTTCAAGGACATGCTCAAGGCCAGCGAAGACCTGGGCGGCATGTTGCGCGGTCGTTTGCCCTTCGACGGGGTGAAGTTTGCCGAGGGGGCCGTGAAGCTCGACACCCTGTCGCAGCAGCCGTGGCAGCACTTCCCGCAGGCGCGCGATGGCGGCGACAGCAGTGCACGAGCAGCGGTGTGGGAGCGTCAGGCGCGTTTCCATGACCTTGCTCGGCAACTGGAGGGCGTGACTGGCGAGCTGGTCGATGCGACTCGGGGCCAGCCGCTGGACGCTGCGCAATTGAAAGGGCCGATGGACAAGGTCGAGGCAGCATGCAAGGCCTGTCATACCGAGTTTCGCAATCATTGAGGGTAAATGCCCTGGCTCCATCACCGGGAAACCGCTGATGGAGCCAGGGCAGGCAGCATAAGCAGGGCCTGTCAGCGGTCCAGTTCGTCTACTGCTTCCTGCAGTTCCTTCCGGGACTCTGCGAGCTTGTCTTTACGCTTGTTTATCTTTTCGGCGTCGCCTTTTTTCTCGGCTTTCTTCAGGTCTTTTTCGCGCTGTGCGACTTCATGACGTGCATCGAGCACTTTTTGTTCGCGCTCTTTGCGCAGGCTGTTATCGGTGCAGTTTTTTACGCCTTCCAATGCCTGCTCGAGCCCAGCGACCTGGTCGCTGTTGCCATGTTCACGGGCAATCTTCAGCTGGTTCTCGATCGCGCTGCGTTTGGCGTCGCAACCGGTCAGGCCGGCATCTGGCTGGGCAGCCTGCACCGCGCCAGCAGCCAGACCAAGGGTTGCGAGCAGGAAAAGAGTCGAAATACGTTTCATGAAAAGCCTCCTGAACGGGGCGGGCAGAAAAGTTGGGGGAAATCCTGCCTTGGTTTTGCCTATTTAGAAACCCTTGTTGGTTTTTTCTGGTCGATATTCAGACTTTCCTTACATGGATTTTGGTAATAAATCATTGCGCGGGGGCTTTGTCGCTGAATTGGAATGCGTTGACGCCGGCCTCGTTCAACCGCACTGCGATGGCTCGTACCTCGTGGGCCATGAAAAACGCTTCAAGCTGATGCGCGCGTACGGCGCCGATACCCGGCAATGCCTGCCAGTCACCGGCAGTACGCAAGGATAGCTGAGCCCAGTCACCTTCCAGTTGCATGCCGCCGGGTGCGGGCACGCCAAGCGCCCGCAGCCATCGGGCAAAAGGTTGTGACCGCGCGCCCTCGAAGCTGTTCACCAGCTGTGCGGCCGTCGCTTCGCTGATACCTGGCACCTCACTCAGGCGCTGGGCATCGAGGTGCAGCCAGTCTGTCGTCGAGGTAACCAACCCCGCATCGACCAGGCGCCGCCACGTACCCGGCCCGGTGCGTGGCATGGCCAGCCCCTGCTTGCCACTGAGCCATGTGAGCCGTGCGATGAACTGCTCGTTGCAGCCATCGCCTGCGTGCCAGCAACTGTGCGGGTGATAGCGCCCTGGCGGCGGCACCTCCACCGGTTGGCGCACGGCCGCGCGATGCACCACGCGCTCGAAACGCGGGATGGTCAGCCCTGCCAGGCTGATTGCCACCTGGTCACCCGGGGCAATGTCGAGGTGCTGCCAGCGGGCCAGTGACCCCAGGCTTACCTGGGTGATCCGCCGGTCGTCCAGTTTGACCGGTTGAAGCTGCAGCACCGGTGTGATCCTCCCGGTGCGGCCGACCCGCAAGCTAACTTCGCGCACGTCTGCCAGGGCTTGGGCGTAAGGGTGTTTCCAGGCTGCGAGCCAGTAAGGGGCCTTGGCCTGCCAGCGCTCGGCGGGCGGCCGCGTACCCTGGCGCAGAATCACGCCATCGGTGGCGAAGGGCAGGGGTGAGCGGTACCAGTGCTGGCGCCAGTGCGCGGCTTGGGTGGCGGAGTCGATCGCGATGCTGTAGCGCTGGCTGTCTGGGAAGCCCAGTTGCGCCAGTTGCGAGACCCGTTCGGCCTGGCTAACGGGGCCTTGTGGCCAGTCCCAGACGAACAAGCCGATGCCGGCCCCTTGTTCCACGCTGAACTGCTTGCGGGCGAGCAGCCCGGCCACGGTCCCGCGCGCATTGGCACTGCCGGCCTGGGCTTGGATATGTGCGTCCAGGCGCAGGTACAGCTCACCTTGCAGCACCAGGTCGCGCGCTTGGGGCAGCTGCCGTGTGATGGCGCCGAGCCGAGGGATATGGCGGCTCCAGTCGTGCCCTTGCACCCCATCACCGCGGCTCAGCAACTGCACCAGCTGCCCCTGCCGATAGCGAACGGAGACCGCCACGCCATCGACCTTGGGCTGTATCCACAGGCCCGTCTTGCCAGCCATCCAGCGGCCAACGGCCTGCTCGTCGGCGAGCTTGTCGACGCCGGTATGCGGGATGGGGTGGGGAACCGGGCCACGTGCAGTCGCCAGGGGGTCAAGTCCTGCCAGCAGGCCGAAACATTGCTGCAAGTGGTGCAGGCGTTGTCGGCTTTGGTCATACAGCTCATCTGCCACCAGCGCGATGCCCTGGCGGTGGTAGTGGTCATCCCATTGGGCAAGTGTGTCGCGCAGGTGGGCAACTTCGGTTTCGGCTTGTTGCATGGGCCAGTCGGGGCATGAGGCGGCCTTTGCCAGCGAGGCCTGCAGTGAGAGCAGCAGTGCAAATAGCAGTATGAACGGCATGGCCAGCATCCTTGCATGGCGGGAGGAGCCTTCAGCCTAGGCAGGTAGCGCGCTGGTCGCTGTGAGCAGTTGTCAGTCGATATGTCACAACGCTCACGGCGAAAACCTGAAAAGCAAAAGCCCCTGCCGATCGCTCGGCAGGGGCTTTCGTTTACCGCTGTAGGAAAATTACAGCCCGGCAGCGTCACGCAGCGACTGGGCGCGGTCGGTGCGCTCCCAGGTGAAGGTGGTGAAGGTGTCGTCGCCGACAGTCTTCTGCTGTGGCGTGCGGCCGAAGTGGCCGTAGGCAGCGGTTTCCTGGTACATCGGGTGCAGCAGGTCGAGCATCTTGGTGATGGCGTACGGGCGCAGGTCGAAGCACTCGCGCACCAGCTGTACGATCTTCTCGTCCGAGACCTTGCCGGTACCGAAGGTGTTGATCGAGATGGACGTCGGCTGGGCCACGCCGATGGCGTAGGACACCTGGATCTCGCAGCGCTCGGCCAGGCCGGCAGCAACGATGTTCTTGGCCACGTAGCGGCCGGCATAGGCGGCCGAACGGTCGACCTTGGACGGGTCCTTGCCGGAGAACGCGCCACCACCGTGACGGGCCATGCCGCCGTAGGAGTCGACGATGATCTTGCGCCCAGTCAGGCCGCAGTCACCCACCGGGCCACCGATGATGAAGTTGCCGGTCGGGTTGATGTGGTACTGGGTGCCCTTGTGCAGCAACTCGGCCGGCAGGGTGTGCTTGACGATCAGCTCCATCACCGCTTCCTGCAGGTCTTTTTGCGACACCTCAGGGTTGTGCTGGGTGGACAGGACGACGGCATCGATACCGACCACCTTGCCGTTTTCGTAGCGGCAGGTGACCTGCGACTTGGCGTCCGGGCGCAGCCACGGCAGCAGCTTGGACTTGCGCGCTTCGGCCTGGCGCTCGACCAGGCGGTGCGAGAAGCAGATCGGCGCCGGCATCAGCACGTCGGTTTCGTTGCTGGCGTAGCCGAACATCAGGCCCTGGTCGCCAGCGCCCTGGTCTTCCGGCTTGGAGCGGTCGACGCCTTGGGCGATGTCTACCGACTGCTTGCCGATGATGTTCATCACGGCGCAGGTGGCGCCGTCGAAGCCGACGTCGGAGCTGTTGTAGCCGATGTCGATGATGACCTTGCGTACCAGCTCTTCGAGGTCGACCCAGGCGGAAGTGGACACTTCGCCGGCGATGATGGCGACACCGGTCTTGACCAGGGTTTCGCAGGCTACGCGGGCGTATTTGTCCTGAGCGATGATGGCATCAAGGACAGCGTCCGAAATCTGGTCGGCGATCTTGTCCGGATGCCCTTCGGACACGGACTCGGAGGTGAAAAGGGAGTATTCGCTCATCTCGAAGGGTTCCTAAAATTTACCGATGGTGTATGTCGCCAGTCGCCCGCTGAAAGTGGCGGACCTGTATCTGGAAACCGTTACGCAAGCCCACGTAGAGGCTGTCCCCGGGGACCAGCCCGGCAACGTTGGCCCAACGGGCCAGGTCGTCCTGTTCGAAGCCCAGCCAGAGGTCGCCGCAGGCATCCCGCGCCCACCCCTGGTCATGGCTGCACAGTTCGGTGACCAGCAGGCTGCCGCCCGCTTTCACCCGTTTGGCCAGCAGGCGCAGGGCCAGGGCCGGGTCGCTGAAATGGTGCAGGACCATGTTCAGCACAACGCAGTCGGCTGCCACATCCGTTGCATCCAGTGCATCGGCCAACTGCAGGTTCACATTGTCCAGGCCTTCACGCTGGCAGACCTGGCGGGCCAGCTCGAGCATGGTCGGGCTGTTGTCCAGCGCGGTCACCGTGCCGAAGCGCCGCGCCAGGTCCGGCAGGAAGCCGCCGTCGCCGGGGCCTACCTCCAGTGCACTGGCAGCCGGGCCGAAATTCAGTTTGTCGAGCATGGCCAGCAGGCTTTCGCGGTACTGCGGCAGGCCGGCGATCAGGTCTTGCTGGGCGCGGAATTTTTCTTCCACGCGCTGGAAGAAGTCCTGGCTGGTGGCCGCACGGCGCTGCTGCACCTGGGCGATACGTGCCTGTACCGCCGGTGGCAAGGTCAGGTCGTCGACCTCCTCGAGCAGCGCCGTGTGCAGGCGCCCGCCAAGGCGCAGGCTGTCGGGCAGGGCGCGGCGGTAGAAGATGGCGTTGCCTTCGCGGCGGGTAGCCACCAGCTCGGCCTGGGCCAGTACCTTGAGGTGATGGCTCATGCCGGACTGGCCGATGTCGAAGATTTGCGCCAGTTCCAGTACGCCAAACGAATCGCTGGCCAGTGCACGCAAGACATTCAGGCGCAGCGCATCGCCACTGGCTTTGCACAGGGCAGCCAGTGTGTCGCTTCGCTCGGGGATCGATTGCGCACGGAGGTTCATGGGGCGGCAGTCTAGACAGGCATCGTTGCCCCCGCAAGACCAATATCAAAAAGTTTTGATATTGGCGATGAGCTGCGAGTCGCAAGGCTCAAGCTGCAAGAATAGAGCGTTCCGCGCGCGGGTCTGCTTTCGCTTGCAGCTTAAAGCTTGCCGCTCGCAGCTTTAATGTTTGCCCCCAGCCCCCCCAGTGGGCGAAAATGACCGCCTTTTTTCGTTTCACTACTTATTCAAGCCCCAGGAGATCAGCGATGCCCAGCCGTCGTGAACGTGCCAACGCCATTCGTGCACTCAGCATGGATGCCGTGCAAAAGGCCAACAGCGGCCACCCAGGTGCCCCTATGGGCATGGCGGATATCGCCGAAGTGCTTTGGCGCGACTATCTGAAGCACAACCCGAGCAACCCGAGCTTCGCCGACCGTGACCGCTTCGTGCTGTCCAACGGCCACGGCTCGATGCTGATCTACTCGCTGCTGCACCTGACCGGCTACGACCTGTCGATCGACGACCTCAAGGCCTTCCGCCAGTTGCACAGCCGTACCCCGGGCCACCCGGAATACGGCTACACCCCGGGTGTCGAGACCACCACCGGCCCGTTGGGCCAAGGCCTGGCCAACGCCGTGGGCTTTGCCCTGGCCGAGAAAGTGTTGGGCGCGCAGTTCAACCGTGACGGCCACAACATCGTCGACCACAACACTTACGTGTTCCTCGGCGACGGCTGCATGATGGAAGGCATCTCCCACGAAGTCGCCGCTTTGGCTGGCACCCTGGGCCTGGGCAAGCTGATCGCGTTCTACGACGACAACGGCATCTCCATCGACGGTGAAGTCGAAGGCTGGTTCACCGATGACACGCCCAAGCGTTTCGAAGCCTACAACTGGCAGGTGATCCGCAACGTCGACGGCCACGATGCCGAAGAAATCAAGATGGCGATCGAGACCGCGCGCAAGAGCGAGCAGCCGACCCTGATCTGCTGCAAGACCATCATCGGCTTCGGCTCGCCGAACAAGCAGGGCAAGGAAGACTGCCACGGTGCCCCGCTGGGCAACGACGAAATCGCCCTGGCCCGCAAAGCACTGAACTGGAACCACGGCCCGTTCGAAATCCCGGCCGACATCTATGCCGAGTGGGACGCCAAGGCCGCCGGTGCCAAGGCTGAGGCCGAGTGGAACCAGCGCTTCGACGCCTACGCCAAGGCACACCCGGAGCTGGCTGCCGAGTTCAAGCGCCGTGACAGCGGCGAGCTGCCGGCCGACTTCTCGGAAAAGGCCCAGGCCTACATCAATGAAGTCGCTGCCAAAGGCGAGACTATCGCCAGCCGCAAGGCCAGCCAGAATGCCCTGAACGCTTTCGGCCCGCTGCTACCTGAGTTCCTCGGCGGCTCGGCTGACCTGGCCGGTTCCAACTTGACCCTGTGGAAAGGCTGCAAGGGCGTCGAAGCCCATGACGCCAGCGGCAACTACGTGTACTACGGCGTGCGCGAGTTCGGCATGACCGCGATCATGAACGGCGTTGCCCTGCACGGCGGCCTGGTGCCTTACGGCGCGACCTTCCTGATGTTCATGGAATACGCCCGCAATGCAGTGCGCATGTCGGCCCTGATGAAGCAGCGCGTGATCCACGTCTACACCCACGACTCCATCGGCCTGGGCGAAGACGGCCCGACTCACCAGCCGATCGAGCAGCTGACCAGCCTGCGCAGCACGCCGAACCTGGACACCTGGCGCCCAGCCGACGCGGTCGAAGCGGCCGTGTCCTGGAAAAACGCCCTGGAGCGCAACGACGGCCCATCGGCGCTGATCTTCTCGCGCCAGAACCTGCAGCACCAGGACCGCGACGCCCAGCAGATCGCCGACATCAGCCGCGGTGGCTACATCCTCAAGGACTGCGCTGGCGAGCCTGAGCTGATCCTGATTGCCACCGGTTCCGAAGTGGGCCTGGCGGTTCAGGCCTTCGACAAGCTGACCGAGCAGGGCCGCAAGGTCCGCGTGGTCTCCATGCCGTGCACCAGCGTGTTCGATGCCCAGGACGCTGCCTACAAGCAGTCGGTACTGCCTCTGGAAGTGGGCGCGCGCATCGCCATCGAAGCTGCCCATGCCGACTTCTGGTACAAGTACGTCGGCCTGGAAGGTCGTATCATCGGCATGACCACCTACGGTGAGTCGGCCCCGGCCTCTGCCCTGTTCGAAGAGTTCGGCTTCACCCTGGAGAACATCCTGGGTACCGCCGAAGAGCTGCTGGAAGACTGATACAGGCAAAGTGAGGGCCGCAGGCCCTCATTCGCGGCACAAGGCCGCTCCCAGAGGATCTGCATAAACCGCAGTACCCTGTGGGAGCGGCCTTGTGCCGCGAATGGGCCGCATGGCGGCTCCGTTCAACCGCCGGAGTTCAAGAGCTACCTATGTCCCACCCGCGTCCCTACAAAGTTGCACTCAACGGTTATGGCCGCATCGGCCGCTGTGTCCTGCGCGCGTTGTTCGAGCGGGGGGCGAAGGCCGGTTTCGAGATTGTCGCGCTGAACGACCTGGCCGATCAGGCCAGCCTTGAATACCTGACACGCTTCGACTCCACCCACGGGCGTTTCCCCGGTGAGGTGAAGGTCGACGGCGATTGTCTGCATATCAATGGTGACTGCGTGAAGGTAATGCGCAGTGCCACCCCGGAAGGCATTGACTGGGCCGCCCTGGGCATCGACCTGGTGCTGGAGTGCTCCGGCGCCTACAACACCCGCGCCGATGGCCAGCGTTTTCTGGATGCCGGCGCGCCACGCGTGCTGTTCTCGCAGCCCATGGCCAGCGAGGCGGACGTGGACGCCACGGTGGTCTACGGCATCAACCAGGCGTGCCTGACCGGCAGCGAGCGCCTGGTGTCCAACGCGTCGTGCACCACCAACTGCGGCGTGCCGCTGTTGCGTGTGCTGGACCAGGCGTTCGGCATCGAATACGTGCAGATCACCACCATCCACTCGGCGATGAACGACCAGCCGGTGATCGACGCCTACCACCACGAAGACCTGCGCCGCACGCGTTCGGCGTTTCAGTCGGTGATCCCGGTGTCCACCGGGCTGGCACGCGGCATCGAGCGGTTGCTGCCGGAACTTGCCGGGCGAATCCAGGCCAAAGCGGTACGCGTGCCGACCGTCAACGTGTCGTGCCTGGACATCACCCTGCAGACCGCCCGCGACACCAGTGCCGCCGAGGTCAACCGGGTGCTGCGCGAGGCAGCGCTGGAAGGCCCGCTCAAAGGATTGCTGGCCTACACCGAGCTGCCCCACGCCAGCTGTGATTTCAACCACGACCCGCATTCGGCGATCGTCGATGCCAGCCAGACCCGTGTTTCCGGCCCCCGCCTGGTGAACCTGCTGGCCTGGTTCGACAACGAATGGGGGTTCGCCAACCGTATGCTCGACGTCGCCGAACACTTTCTGCACGTCGTTCACCCAACCCGCAACAAACAGCCCTGAAGGACTGCATTCATGACCGTGTTGAAGATGACCGACCTCGACCTGCAAGGTAAACGCGTACTGATCCGCGAAGACCTCAACGTGCCTGTGAAGGACGGTGTGGTAACCAGCGACGCGCGTATCCTGGCAGCGCTGCCGACCATCAAGCTGGCCCTGGAGAAGGGTGCGGCGGTAATGGTCTGCTCGCACCTGGGCCGCCCTACCGAAGGTGAATTCTCGGCCGAAAACAGCCTTAAGCCGGTCGCCGAGTACCTGAGCAAGGCCCTGGGCCGCGACGTGCCGCTGGTCGCTGACTACCTGGCCGGTGTCGAGGTCAAGGCCGGTGACCTGGTGCTGTTCGAGAACGTGCGCTTCAACAAGGGCGAGAAAAAGAACGCCGACGAACTGGCGCAGCAATACGCTGCCCTGTGCGACGTGTTCGTGATGGACGCCTTTGGTACTGCCCACCGCGCCGAGGGTTCGACCCATGGCGTGGCCAAGTTCGCCAAGGTTGCCGCCGCTGGCCCACTGCTGGCTGCCGAGCTGGACGCCCTGGGCAAGGCCCTGAAGGCCCCGGCCAAGCCAATGGCGGCCATCGTTGCCGGCTCCAAGGTTTCCACCAAGCTGGACGTGCTGAACAGCCTGAGCAGCGTCTGCGACCAACTGATCGTTGGTGGCGGTATTGCCAACACTTTCCTGGCCGCTGCTGGTCACACTGTGGGCAAGTCGCTGTACGAGCCTGACCTGGTCGACACCGCAAAAGCCATCGCCGCCAAGGTCAGCGTGCCGCTGCCAGTCGACGTGGTGGTCGCCAAGGAATTCGCCGAAAACGCTGAAGCCACCGTCAAGGCTATCGCCGACGTTGCCGCTGACGACATGATCCTGGACATCGGCCCACAGACTGCAGCCAACTTCGCCGAGCTGCTGAAGTCGTCGAAGACCATCCTGTGGAACGGCCCCGTCGGCGTGTTCGAGTTCGACCAGTTCGGCAATGGCACCAAGGTGCTGGCCAAGGCCATCGCCGAAAGCCCTGCGTTCTCCATCGCCGGTGGCGGTGACACCCTGGCGGCGATCGACAAATATGGCGTCAGCAAGGAAATCTCCTACATTTCTACCGGTGGTGGTGCCTTCCTCGAGTTCGTCGAGGGCAAGGTACTGCCGGCTGTGGCGATCCTGGAAGAGCGGGCTAAAGCCTGACAATGGCGGCGCCTGGCAAAGGGAGCGACCTGATGGTCAAGCAATTGCCTGTGATGATCCTGGCCGGCCTGCTGAGTGCCTGCTCCGGCAGCCCCTCTTCGGACGATGACCCGGCGCAGCCGCCCAAGGGCGGTTGCTACCAGTCCGAGTGGCAGGCCGAAACCGTACCGGTCATCAACAAGCGCGTGGGCCCTGAAGGCCTGGAGAAGTATGACGAAGACCACCAGCGCAAGGCTCCAGGCTGCCCTTGAACCGATGCGCTTCGTCGGAGCAGGCAACCAAGCGACCGTTGTGTGGTCATCTAGAGGATACGTAATGAAAGCGCTGATGGCCTTGATGGCCCTGGCGACACTGGCAGGATGCTCACTGCTGCAGCCGGCGCAACCCGCCCCGGCAGACGACTGGACCCGTTGGGTCTGTGACAGCCAGGCCGAGGTGCTGTGGCGCTTCGCTGACCCGCAGCAGGACTTGGTCGACGTCCGCCTCGGTGGCG
This sequence comes from Pseudomonas sp. SWRI68, assembly GCF_014269165.1. Classification (NCBI taxonomy): domain Bacteria; kingdom Pseudomonadati; phylum Pseudomonadota; class Gammaproteobacteria; order Pseudomonadales; family Pseudomonadaceae; genus Pseudomonas; species Pseudomonas sp. SWRI68. Next base: position 179,748 of record NZ_JABWRU010000004.1, read on the forward strand.
GCGACCAGGTCTACCGGCTCAAATCCGAGCCGAGCGCGTCGGGCGCGATGTACAGCGATGGCGTGCTGGCCTTCCACACCAAGGGCGAAGAAGGCCTGGTGTACTGGGTGGCAACCAACGATCTGATTGGGCGGGGCTGCAAGGCACCGTGACTGGCCGGGCTGCCATGGTGGCCCACACTACTTGAACAGCAACCGCCCCTGCGGCAGGCTTGCACGAAACAAACGACGCTTGTCGGGAGAGAGATACACAATGGCACTCATTAGCATGCGCCAGATGCTGGACCACGCCGCCGAGTTCGGTTACGGCGTTCCAGCTTTCAACGTCAACAACCTCGAGCAGATGCGCGCCATCATGGAAGCGGCCGACAAGACCGATTCCCCCGTGATCGTCCAGGCTTCGGCCGGTGCCCGCAAGTACGCCGGCGCGCCCTTCCTGCGTCACCTGATCCTGGCCGCCATCGAAGAGTTCCCGCACATCCCGGTGTGCATGCACCAGGACCACGGCACCAGCCCTGACGTGTGCCAGCGTTCGATCCAGCTGGGCTTCAGTTCGGTGATGATGGACGGCTCGCTGGGCGAAGACGGCAAGACCCCGACCGACTATGAGTACAACGTCCGCGTTACCCAGCAGACCGTTGCCATGGCACACGCCTGTGGCGTTTCGGTAGAAGGCGAGCTGGGCTGCCTGGGTTCGCTGGAAACCGGCATGGCGGGTGAAGAAGACGGTATCGGCGCCGAAGGCGTGCTGGACCACAGCCAGATGCTGACCGACCCGGAAGAAGCGGCCGACTTCGTCAAGAAGACCCAGGTCGATGCCCTGGCCATCGCCATCGGTACCAGCCACGGTGCGTACAAGTTCACCAAGCCACCTACCGGTGACGTGTTGGCGATCGACCGCATCAAGGAAATCCACAAGCGCATCCCCAACACCCACCTGGTCATGCACGGTTCGTCCTCGGTGCCACAAGAGTGGCTGGCGATCATCAACCAGTACGGCGGCGACATCAAAGAGACCTACGGTGTACCGGTCGAAGAGATCGTCGAAGGCATCAAGCACGGCGTGCGCAAGGTCAACATCGACACCGACCTGCGCCTGGCGTCCACCGGTGCCATGCGTCGCCTGATGGCGCAGAACCCAAGTGAGTTCGACCCGCGCAAGTTCTTCGGTGAAACCGTCAAGGCCATGCGTGACGTGTGCATCGCCCGTTACGAAGCCTTCGGTACTGCCGGCAATGCCTCCAAGATCAAACCGATCTCCCTGGAAGGCATGTACCAGCGCTACCTGAAAGGTGAGTTGGCCGCCAAGGTCAACTGATTCGCAGGCCGCACTGAAAAAACCCGCAGCGATGCGGGTTTTTTTATGCCCGCGCTCAAGCGCGCAGATATTCACGGCAGAGCAACCGTTAGTCGGCTACCGTACAGTTTAGGCACTGATAGCGTTCTGATTGCATTGCTTGTTACAAACTCGGGTCTAGAGTAATTATCGGATCCAACCGCGATGTGAAGTCGGTCACAAATAGAGAAGCAGCATGGATGGCGCTCACCCTCAACCTCAGCCAGTGGATGGCAGCTCGGTTCTGCTGGTAGTAGACGATTACCCCGAAAACCTCATCAGTATGCGGGCCTTGCTGGCCCGGCAGGATTGGCAAGTGTTGACTGCCAGTTCAGGGACAGAAGCCCTGACCGCGTTGCTCGAGCACGACGTCGACCTGGTTTTGCTGGATGTACAAATGCCGGAAATGGACGGCTTCGAAGTCGCCCGGCTAATGCGCGGCAGCCAGCGTACACGGCTGACCCCGATCATTTTCCTCACCGCCAACGAGCAGTCCGATGCCGCTGTGCTCAAGGGTTACGCCAGTGGCGCCGTGGACTACATGTTCAAGCCGTTCGACCCGCAAATTCTCAAGCCCAAGGTCCAGGCCCTGCTCGACCAGCAGCGTAACCGGCGCATGCTGCAACGCCTGAGCCGCGAGCTGGAAGCGGCGAGGGCATTCAACGCCTCGATCCTGGAGAACGCTGCCGAAGGCATTCTGGTGGTGAATGCCGCAGGTACCATCAGTTTCGCCAACCCGGCCATTTCACGCTTGCTGGCCGCTGCGGTGGAGCAATTGCAGGGCGCCCAGTTGCTTGACCTGGTGCAGATGGCCAATGCCAATCTGTGGAACGAGTCGGACTTCTACCAGGCCTACCTGGGGCGGCAGATCTTTCGCGTGCACGATGCCCAGTTGCGCACCCTGGGTGGCCAACTGGTGCCGGTCGCGCTGTCCTGTGCGCCGTTGCCGGCCGATCAGCAGGCGATGGTGGTGACGGTGCTGGACATGTCGGTGGTGCGCAACCTGCACCAACAGCTTGAGTACCAGGCGGTGACCGACCCACTCACCGGCCTGCTCAACCGCCGCGGCTTCTATCAGTCTGCCGAGGGCGTGCTGCTGCGCAACGAGCGTTCGGACAAGGCCCAGGCGCTGATGTACATGGACCTGGATGGCTTCAAGCGGATCAACGACTCGTTGGGTCATGAGGCGGGCGATCGCGTGCTGCGCTGGGTGGCAGAACAGCTCAAGGACTGCCTGGGCAGCGAGGCGTTATTGGCGCGGATGGGCGGTGACGAGTTCACGGCGTTGTTCGACAGCCTGCCGTACCCCGAGCAGGCCGGGCGTTACGCCGAGCGACTGCTCGAGCGCGTTTCGATCAGCCAGCAGATAGAAGGGCTGGATGTATGCCTTGGCGTCAGCATTGGCATCGCCACCTTTCCTGACTGTGGCGCAACTGTCGAAGGCCTGTTGCGGGCTGCGGATGCGGCGATGTATGCGGCCAAGCAGGCCGGGCGTCAGCAGTATCGCTTCTATGACCAGGAGCTCAACGGCCGGGCGCGCTCACGGCTGATGCTCGAAGACAGCGTGCGCGCCGCTATCGAGCAGCACGATTTCAGCCTGGTGTATCAGCCCCAGGTGGCTTTTGCCGACGGCCACCTGCGCGGTTTCGAGGCGTTGCTGCGCTGGCAGCACCCCAGTGTTGGCGATGTGCCCCCGGGGCTGTTCATCCCCTTGCTGGAAGAGGCGCGGCTGATCAACCGCCTGGCCAGCTGGATCTACCGCCAGGGCGCGGCCCAGCGCCAGGTCTGGTGCGAACGTTTTGCCCAGGGGCTGGTGCTGGGCATCAGCCTGAGCCGCGCCCAGTTCGTCATGCCGGGCCTGGTCGAGGAGCTGCAGCGGGTGATCCAGGACTACCAGCTGGACCCGGCGCAGCTAGAGGTCGAGGTGGCAGAGACGTCGTTGATGTACAACATCGACGCGGCCGTGAAGCAGATACACCGGCTGCGCGAACTGGGCGTGCGGGTGGCGCTGGATGATTTTGGCGCCGGTGACTGCTCGTTGCGCATGCTGCGTGACTTGCCGATCGACACCCTCAAGCTCGACCGCCATCTGGTTGCGCGCTTGCCGGGCTCTGCGGTAGACGCCGCGCTGGTGCGCAGTGTGATCGGCTTGTGCGCCGACTACCGCATCACGGTGATTGCCGAAGGCGTGGAAACCCCGGCCCAGGCCGACTGGCTCAAGGCCAATGGCTGTGCCTACGTGCAGGGGTTTCTGGTTGCACACCCGATGACGGCGGCGGATGCCAGCGGCTTCCCGGCGATTTTCTCCTGGCCCCGGCCATGATTGGCTAGAATCGCCATTCGCCCCGCCGAATGCAGTGCCATGACCGTATTACGTTACTTGCAAGCCTACCCGCCACACCTGCAGGAGCAGGTACGGCAGATGATCGACAGCGACCGCCTGGGGGGCTACCTGCAGCGTCGCTACTCCGACCGCCATGACGTGCAGAGCGACAAGGCGTTGTACAGTTATGCCCAGGACTTGCGCCAGCAGTACCTGCGCAGCGCGCCCAGCCTGGACAAGGTGCTGTTCGACAACCGCCTCGACCTGACCCACCGTGCCCTGGGGCTCAACACGGCGGTATCGCGGGTTCAGGGTGGCAAGCTCAAGGCGAAGAAGGAAATCCGCATCGCCTCCTTGTTCAAGGAGGCCGCGCCGCAGTTTCTGCGCATGATCGTGGTGCACGAGTTGGCGCACCTGCGTGAGCGCGACCATAGCAAGGCGTTTTACCAGCTCTGTCAGCACATGGAGCCGGACTACCACCAACTGGAATTCGACCTGCGCGTCTACCTGACCTATCGGGAGCTGCCGGGCAACTGTTAAGGACCACGCAGCATGGCAGTGAGCAAGACCAAGAGCAGCTTCTACCGGCGCCTGTACGTGGCCTGGCTGATCGACAGCCAGACTGCGACCAGCGTGCCGGCCCTGATGGAGGCCACCGGCATGCCACGGCGCACCGCCCAGGACACCATCGCCGCCCTGGCCGACCTGGATATCATCTGCGAGTTCGAGCAGCAGGAGGGCGCGCGCAATCATGCCGGGCACTACCGCATTCATGACTGGGGCGCGATCGACAAGCAGTGGATCATCCAGCATTTGCGGCAGATCCGAGAAGTGCTGGGGTATCGGTGATTGTGGGGGCGCAAAACGCCCCCGGCTTTCTCAGCCCTTACGCATGCCGATGTGCGGTATGTCATCCTCCAGGTATTGCTCGCCAACCGCTTCGAACCCATGCCCTGCGTAAAACCCTTGCAGATGCGCCTGCGCCGACAGATACACCGGCGTCTCCGGCCAGCAATGCTCGGCAGCCTCCAGCCCTTTCAGCAGCAACGCATGCCCAAGCTTCAGCCCACGCGCCGCCGGTGAGGTCACCACGCGCCCGATCACCACATCCCCCCCCTGGGATTGCGGGTCGAGCAGGCGCAGGTAGGCCACCAGCTTGTCATCCTGCCACGCCATCAAGTGCAGGGTATCGCCGGCCAGGTCCTGGCCATCGACTTCCTGGTAACTGCAGCGCTGCTCGACCACGAACACTTCGGTGCGCAATTGCAGGATGGCGTAGAGCTGGTCCTTGCTCAGGTCGGTGTGGTGCTTGCAGAGCCAGTCGATAGACATTGGCGAACTCCTTGAATGGGCCGTCGATCATCGCAAATCCTGTGGCTGTGGACGAGTGGATGATTGCTGCAGGGCATTGCCTGCGCGTCTCGGCCAAAATAGAGGCAAAATGACACTATTGCCCGCTGCCGTGAGCCACGGCTTTGTGTACTCTCATCCGCAGTCGCGGCAAAGGCCGCCTACACAGTGTGCGCCCTCCATTGCAAAAGGACTTGAGCATGCGGCCACTGCTTGGTGTTCTGGGATTGCTGGCAGCCCTGCTGGCTGCGCCAGCCCTGGGTGAAGACAAGCTGCGGCTGGTGGCAGACAAATGGCCACCGTTCACCGATGCAAGCATGCCGGGCGGCGGTTTGGCGACCAGCATCGTTACCACGGCACTGACCCGGGCCGGCTACGCCAGCGGGTTTGAGGAGGCGCCATGGGCACGGGCCTTGATGGGCGTCAGCGAAGGGCGCTACGACGTGTTGATCAATGCCTGGTACAACGACTCACGTACACGCATCGGGCATTTTTCCAACGCTTATCTGAACAACAAGATTCACCTGCTCAAACGCAAGGGTGAGGCCTTCGCCTACCAGCAGCCGTCCGATTTGTACCCCTACAGCATCGCCGTGGTGCGCGATTATGCCTATTCACCCGAGTTCGACAGCGACACCCGCTTGCACAAGGTGGCGGTGCGCAACTTCTCGTCGGCCGTGCGCATGCTGGCAGCCGGCCGGGTGAACCTGGCGGTGGAGGATGAATACGTGGCCCGTTACAACCTGCAACGTGAACCGCAGGCGGTGCGCGATGGCGTGGAGATGGTCGAGCCGCCTCTGGGGGAGAACAGCCTGCATATTCTGGTCAGCCTCAAGCACCCCCAGCACCAGCAGATCGTCGAACGTTTCGAGCGGGCGATAGCGGCGATGAAGGCGGATGGCAGCTATGCGCGCCTGCTGCGCCAGCATGGTTTTTGACCCAGGCCACAAAGCACTCAGGCCGTAGGGCTTTCCTTGACCAGGTGCGCCGCCAGCGTGCGCAACGGTGCCAGTTGCCGGCAGATCAGCGCCAGCTGGGTCTGCACCAGCCGCTGATGTTCATCCAGCTCTTCCGGCATCTGCTCCAGGTCGTTGGCCAGCGCCTCTTCGGCATCACTGTGGATGGCGACCGGTAGCCGCGCTGCCAGGCCGTTGGCGATTTCGTCCAGGCTGTTGGCCAGGCTTTGCCCGGCGCCCTCGATCAATTGCTCCTGAACCTCCGCCGGCAGGGCGGTATCACGGTGTGCGCCCAGCCCCGAGAGGTAGCTGAGCAGGGTGTGCGACAACACCAGGAAGCGGAAGCCGACGTCCGCCTCCTTACGGAAGTGCCCTGGCTCCATGAGCATGTTCGCCAGCGTGGTGGACAGCGCTGCATCGGCGTTGTGGGCGTTGCGCCGAGCCAGGCGGTAGGCGAGGTCGTCGCGCTTGCCATGGGCATACTGCTGCATGATCTGGCGCAGGTACACGCTGGCGCAGGCCAAGGTGTTGGCCAACGCCTTGTTCAGGCGCCGGCCTTGCCAGTCGGGCAGGAACAGGAACACCGCCAGAATGGCGATCAGGCTGCCCACCAGGGTATCGAACAGGCGCGGCAGGAACAGGCCGTAGCCGTCGCCGATCTGGTTGAAGCAGAACAGCACCATCAAGGTGATCGCCGCCGTGGCCAGGGTGTAACGGGTCGTCCGGTTGACGAAGAACACCACCCCGGCGACCACGGCGAACATCGACTGGATGATCGGGTTGGGGAACAGGTCGAACAGCGCCCAGCCAACCGTCAGGCCGATGGCCGTGCCGAAAATCCGCTGCACCAGCTTGCGCCGGGTGGCACCGTAGTTGGGTTGGCAGACGAACAGTGTGGTGAGGATGATCCAGTAGCCCTGGGTGGGGTGTATCAGGTGCACCATGCCGTAGCCGATCGACAGTGCCAAGGGCAGGCGCAAGGCATGGCGGAACAGTAGCGAGGTGGGTGTGAGCTGGGTGCGCAGGCGGCTCCAGACGTCCTTCAGGGAGCGTGGCGAACGGTCGAGCAGGCTGCTGTCACTGGCATCGGCCAGGCTGTCCGGGTTGCTGGCGGCACCCAGCAGGCGGTCCAGGGTGGCCAGGTTGGCCGCCAGGGCCCGCAGCGAACGCAGCAGGCTGCGCCAGGCTGGGTTGTTCTGGTTGCGCAGGTGCTCCAAGGAGGCGTTGAGGTCTTCCAGGGTGTCGGCAAATCGGCTGTCGAGGACAAACGGCTGACGCATGCGGATCGAGCGCGCCAGGTCCTGGCAGGCCGAGCCTTGATGGCGCAGCAGGCGCTGGCAGCGGAACATCACATCGCTGTGGAAGAACGCTTCGGCCAGTGCGTTGTAGGGGTAGTGCGAGGCGCTCACCCGCTCGTGGATGTCCTGGGCCAGGAAGTACAGCTTCAGGTAGCGGCTGACCTTGGAATTTGGCTGGCTGTTGCCGACCCGGTGCAGGATGATTTCCTTGGCGGCGTTGAGCGCCGCGACCACCTTGCCGTTTTGCTGGGCCAGTTCCAGGCGCCGGGCCTCCAGGTCGTGGTGGCGGATCGGCTCGAACAGGTTGGCCTTGAGCTTGAGGTAGCGCCCCAGCTCGAAAAACAGCTTGGCCAGGCTTTGCTGTACCGGCTGGTTGGAGAACAGCGCCTGCCACAGCACCGACAGCAGGCCGTACCAGGCTGCGCCCGCCACCAGCAGCATCGGCTCGTGCCAGAAGTCGGTGACCAGGCCGCCGCGTTGGTCCACGCCGATCATGGTGTACACCGCCGTGATCAGCGTTGCCGAGGCGATTGCGCCATAGCGCTCGCCCAAGGCGCCCAGCATGGTCAGGCCGAACGCCGCCAGGGCCAGGGCAATGGCGAACACCCACGGGTAGGGGAACAGCAGCTCCACGGCCAGGGCAGCGATGGCAAAGCACACCAGGGTCACGGCCAGGGCACTGAGACGGCCCTGCCAACTGTCGTCGGTCTCGGCCAGTGCGCTGGCGATGATGCCCAGGAACAACGGGATCAGCAGGGCCATTTCATCCTGGTACCAGCACAAGGCCATGCTGCCGGTGAGGGCGACCGTTACCCGGATGCTATAGCTGAACTTGTCTTGGCCCCACAGGCGACGCAGTGACTGACGGAACGAGCTCGATGACATGATGGCCTTGGGCTGTGATCGAATGAATACATTGCCGCACGGACCAGCAAGAAGCGTTCCGTGCTGCTGAATGGATTCTACTCTACACGAACTGTGCCGCTGCGTTAGCCGATGCCCACGCCCACTGGAAATTGAACCCGCCCAGGTGGCCGGTCACATCCAGCACCTCGCCAATGAAGTACAACCCTGGGCTCTTGAGCGACTCCATGGTCTTGGACGACACCTCGCGGGTATCCACGCCGCCCAAGGTCACCTCGGCGGTGCGATAGCCCTCGGTGCCGGCAGGTACGACCTGCCAGGCCGCCAGTTTGTCGGCGATCTGCGTCAGTTCGGCCGGGGTGTACTGCTTCATCGGCTTCGATTCGAACCACTGCTCGGCCAAGAGGTTGGCCAGCTTGCGGGTGAACACCTCGCCGAGCACGGTCTTGAGCTCTGCATTGGCGCGCTCGGCCTGCTGCTGTTGCAGCCAGGTCAGGGCGTCACGGTCGGGCAGCAGGTTGATCTCCACCGTGTCGCCCGCCTCCCAGAACGAAGAAATCTGCAGGATCGCCGGGCCACTCAGGCCGCGGTGAGTAAACAGCAGGTTTTCGCGGAAATGGGTGCCGTTGCAGCTGGCGGTGCAGTCCAGCGAGGTGCCCGACAGTTCTGTGCACAGTGCCTTGAGTTGGGGCTCGGTGATGGTGAAGGGCACCAGCCCGGCGCGGGTCGGCAGCAGGGTGTGGCCGAACTGGCGAGCCACCTGGTAGCCGAAACCGCTGGCGCCCAGGGTCGGGATCGACAGGCCGCCGGTGGCGATCACCAGCGACTGGCAGGCGAACTGCCCGGCACTGGTCTGCAGCAGGTAGCCGGTTTCGGTCTTTTCGATGTGCGAGATGCTGGTGTCCATGCGCAACTCGGCACCGGCTTCGTCGCACTCGGCCAGCAGCATGTTGAGGATGTCGCTGGCCTTGTTGTCGCAGAACAGCTGGCCGAGCTTTTTCTCGTGGTAGGGCACACCGTGCTTGGCCACCAGCTCGATGAAGTCCCACTGGGTGTAGCGGGCCAGGGCCGACTTGCAGAAATGCGCGTTGTGCGAGAGGAAGTTGGCCGGCTCGGTGTACATGTTGGTGAAGTTGCAGCGCCCGCCGCCGGACATGAGGATCTTCTTGCCTGGCTTGTTAGCGTGGTCGAGCAGCAGCACCCGGCGGCCACGGCGGGCGCTGAGCTGGGCGCACATCAGGCCGGCGGCGCCGGCGCCGAGGATGATCACGTCGGTGGAATGCACGGGGTACCTCTTGGAGATTGCTGGGCTGCGGCAGGGATATGCATGCCCCTGTAGGAGCGGCCTTGTGTCGCGAACGGGCCGCAAAGCGGCCCCAAAGGATTTCAGAGAATACGAACTTTCAGAACGCGGCCCTTGATCTTGCCGCTGTTCAGCCGCTGCATGGCCTGCTTGGCCAGTGCTCGCTCCACCGCCACAAAGGCCTGGAAGTCGAAGATGGCGATCTTGCCCACCTGCTTGCCCGGGATGCCGGCATCACCGGTCAGTGCACCCAGGATGTCACCCGGGCGCAGCTTGTCCTTGCGCCCGGCAGCGATGCACAAGGTGCTCATCACCGGCAGCAGCGGCTCACCGCCCTTGTTTTTCAGGCTGTCGAGCTGGTCCCAGCGCAACGGGCTCTTCTGCAGTGCCTCGATGGCCTGGGCGCGATGCCCTTCGGCCGGGGCCACCAGGCTGACCGCAACGCCTTTCTCACCCGCACGGCCGGTGCGGCCGACACGGTGCACATGGATTTCGGCATCCCGCGCCAGTTCGACGTTGAGCACCATGTCCAGGCCGTCGATGTCCAGGCCGCGTGCGGCCACGTCGGTCGCCACCAGCACCGAGCTGCTGCGGTTGGCGAACATCGCCAGCACCTGGTCGCGGTCGCGCTGTTCGAGGTCACCGTGCAGGGCCTGGGCGACGATACCTTTGGCGGTGAGGTGGGCGACCACGTCTTCGCACTGCTGCTTGGTGAAGCAGAACGCCACGCACGATTGTGGGCGGTAGTGGCCGAGCACGCGGGTCACCGCATCCAGCCGCTGCTGCGCGTCGATTTCGATGAAGCGTTGTTCGATCTGGTTGTCGGTGTGCAGGCTCTCGACCTTGACCTGCTGCGGCTTGCGCATGAAGTCTGCGGCCAGTTGCTCGATGCCGGCCGGGTAGGTGGCCGAGAACAGCAGGGTCTGGCGACGCGCCGGGGTCTTGCCGATGATGCTGGCGATGGCGTCGAAGAAGCCCATGTCGAGCATGCGGTCGGCTTCGTCCAGCACCAGGGTGTTGAGCCCGTCGAGTACCAGCGTGCCCTTTTCCAGGTGCTGCTGGATGCGCCCCGGGGTGCCGACGATGATGTGCGCACCGTGCTCCAGCGAGGCAATCTGCGGGCCGAGCGAGACGCCGCCGCACAGGGTCAGGATCTTGATGTTGTCCTCGGCACGGGCCAGGCGGCGCAGCTCTTTGGCGACCTGGTCAGCGAGCTCGCGGGTCGGGCACAGCACCAGTGCCTGGCAACCGAAGTAACGCGGGTTGATCGGGTTCAGCAGGCCGATGCCGAACGCAGCGGTCTTGCCGCTGCCGGTCTTGGCCTGGGCGATCAGGTCCTGGCCCCTGAGGATGACCGGCAGGCTCTGGGCCTGGATCGGCGTCATCGAGGCGTAGCCGAGGGCGTCCAGGTTGGCCAGCATGGCGGCGGACAGCGGCAGAGTGGCAAAGGCGGTGGTTTCGGTGGTCACGAGGCGGGCCTGTGTAGCGAAGCGAAAAATGCCGCACAGTCTACCAGCCTCGTGGCCATTCGCCCTACGACTCCATGTGTTGTTCCGGACGACGGGCACGCCTTCCGTCTGTCGGCGCCAGTTGCAGGAAGATCGCCGCTGCCAGCATCGACATGATGCCGATGGTGACGAAGGTCAGCTGGAACGCACCCAAGGTGCTTTCCACGCCTTCGGCACTGCCCGCGGCGGTGAAGCCGCCGAGCAATGCCCCGGCGCAGGCCACGCCCAGGCTAAGGGCCAGCTGGGCGACCACCGACAGCAGGCTGTTGCCGCTGCTGGCGCTGGCATCGTCGAGGTCGATCAGGGTCACCGTGTTCATGGCCGTGAACTGCATGGAGTTGACCGCGCCGAGCAGGCCAAGGTGTATCAGCAGTACGGCGTAGGGCGTTTGTTCATCAATCAGCCCCAGGCTGGCCAGCATCAGCCCCAGCAACAGGGTGTTGCCGGTGAGGATGATGCGGTAGCCAAGGCGCTCGATCAGCGGCCGGGCAATGGATTTGGCGAGCATCGCCGCCGCTGCCAGCGGGATCATGCTCATGCCGGCCTGGGCCGGCGAATAGCCCAGCGCCACCTGCAACAGCAAGGGCACCAGGAAGGGCAGGGCACCGCTGCCCAGGCGGGCGAACAGGTTGCCGAGGATGCCGATGGCAAAGGTGCGTACACGGAACAGGCTGGGCGAGAACAGCGGCTCTGGGTCGCGCCCGGCACGCAGCCAGTACGCGGCCAGGCAGGCCATGCCGGCGAACAGCAGCAACATTACCCGCAGGTGTGGCAAGTGCAGCTCGCCCAAGCCTTCCATGGCGATGGTGATCAGCACCATCGCCGCGCCGAACAGCAGAAAACCCGGGCCATCGAAGCTGGTGCGCTCGGCACCGCGCAGGTCGGGGATGAACTTCCACACGGCATAGCAACCGATGGCGCCCACCGGCAGGTTGAGCAGGAAGATCCAGTGCCAGCTGAGAATCTCCACCAGCCAGCCGCCGACCGTAGGGCCGAGCAGAGGGCCGAGCAGGCCGGGGATGGTGATGAAACTCATGATGCGCACCAGTTCGGTGCGTGGATAGGCGCGCAGCACCACCAGCCGCCCGACCGGCAGCATCAGCGCGCCGCCCAGGCCCTGGACGACCCGCGCCAGGATCAGAAAGCCCAGGCTGTTGGCGGCCGCGCACAGCAGCGAGCCAAAGCTGAACAACAGGATGGCGCTGAAGAAGATGCGCTTGGTGCCGAAGCGGTCGGCGATCCAGCCGGAGGCGGGGATCAGCAAGGCCACGGTGAGCATATAGGCGATGATCACGCCTTGCATGCGCAGCGGGTCCTCTTCCAGCGAGCGGGCCATGGCCGGCAGCGCGGTGTTGAGGATGGTGCCGTCCAGGGACTGCATGAAGAAAGCGATGGCCACTACCCACGGGATCCAGCGGGCGGTGACGGGGTCGAGCGGGGTGCGTTCGGGCATGACGTCCTCGTTTGTCAGTACCGGCCTCTTCGCGGGCTTGCCCCGCGAAGAGGCCAGCAACGCCAATCACAATGTCAGGGTAAGGCCTTTGACCAGAGCCCCCGGCAAATGACTCGACCCGGTACTGCGCTGTCCATAGGTACTGGTGGAAAGGATCATCTCGCGCTCGCGGGTCAGGTCTTCCAGTTGGTTGCCCAGCAGGCTGTACAGGCTGTCATCGAAGCGCATGGTGCTCACCGGCCCCTGAATCTCGCCATTCTCTACCCAGAAGGTGGCAAAGCGGGTCAGGCCGGTCATGCGCGCCGCTGGCAGGTCCGAGTAGTTCAGGTACCAAAGGTTACTGATATACAGCCCGGTGCCAAGCCGTTCGAGGATCGCCTCACTGGCCAGGTTGCCCGCCGCCAGGCTCAAGGCGCAGGGCGACTCGTAGCTGTCGGCGCCATTGGCCTGCAGTGCGAACTCGGCCGCGCTACGCGCGCTGATCAAACGCTGCACGGCCTGGCCTTGGGTGATCAGCGGCACATCGAGGCGCGGTGAACCCTCATCCGAGAACGCCGGGCTCAGCGAGCCGCTGACCTGCTCGTCGAAGCTGACCAGCGGGCTCAAGCGGGCATCGCCGTTGTACAGGCGTTGCAGGGCGCTGTTGCCGGTGGCCAGCGCCTGCGCGGAAAAACCGCCCCAGCACAGCATGCCGGCAATCTCGTCCATGGCCGCAGGCGCCAGGTAGGCGCGGTAGCTGCCCGGCTTCAAGGTAATCGCCGGGCGGCCGAGGAAGGCCAGCTGTTCGCGGGCCTGGCGCAGGCGAGCGGTGAAGTCGTCGGCGTGCCACACCTGCCCGGCATAGTTGGCTTTCACTGCTTGGCCGTTGCTGTGGAACAGGCTCCAGTCCATGTTGAAACTGTTGGCCTGGTGCCAGCCGAAGGCGCCGAACGAGCTGGCGAAACCGCGACAGATCGGCCCGGCGGCATAGATGCCGACCAAGTCCAGGTCGCCGGCTTCACGTTCGATCAGGGCAAGGACCTCATCCAGCTCCGGCAGCGGGTGATCCTGCTGGCTATGGCTGTGCCATGGGGTATCGTCCAGGCGCAGGTAGGGGTCGACCGGCAACAGCGGCAGGGTCTGGCGCAGTTGGCTGAGGGCATCGGCCAGGCGCGTGCGGTCCAGCACGGCATCATCGCCGAGGGTGATCTGCTGCTCGGCCTGGCGGCCGTCACGCATCAGGCGCACTTGCACGCTGGCCTGGCTGACCTCGCCGGCCTGGCGCACCTGGGCGTGGTTGAAGCGGATGAACTGCGACTGTTCGGCGCTGTAACCAAGGGTGAACTGCTCGCCCACCTGAAGGGTATCGCGCAGGGCGCCAAGCAGGGTTTCGAAGCGTTGCTGGGGTGTGGCGCTCATCAGGCATCGCCTCCGAATACGTCGATCTGGCGGAACACGCAGGCCGGCGAGGCGTGGCCGACCCGTACCACCTGGTTGGGTTCGCCTTTGCCGCAGTTGGGCGTGCCCAGCACCTGGAAGGTGCTGCGGTCGCCGACTGCCGACAGGTTGCGCCAGAACTGCGCCGAGATGCCGCGGTAGTTGGGGTTTTTGACGACGCCCTTGAGTTCGCCGTTCTCGATCAGTTGGCCCCACTCGCAGCCGAACTGGAACTTGTTGCGTGCATCGTCGATGGACCACGAGCGGTTGGTGCGCATCAGGATGCCGTGCTCGACGCCCTTGACCAATTGTGCCAGCGAGCGGTCGCCTGGCTCGATGTTGAGGTTGGCCATGCGGTCGATCGGTGCGCGGTTCCAGCCACAGGCACGGCTGTTGGCCACGCCGTCCAGGCCCGAGCGGAACTGCGACAGGGCGCCGCCCAGTGGGCGCAGCAGCAAGCCGTCGCGGATCAGGAATTGCTTGCTGGCCTGGGTGCCGTCATCGTCGTAGCTGTAGCTGGCCAGCTCTTCACCGATGGTCGGGTCGAAGGTCACGTTGAGCAGCGCCGAGCCGTATTGCAGGTGGCCGAAGTCGCTGGCTTTGACGAAGCTGGTGCCGGCGTAGTTGCGCTCGTCGCCGAGAATGCGGTCCATCTCCAGTGGGTGGCCGATGGACTCGTGAATCTGCAGCATCATCTGGTCGGGCATCAGCAGCAGGTCGCGCGGGCCGCTGGGTGTATTGGGTGCCAGCAACAGTTGCAGCGCTTCGTCGGCGACGCGACTGGCGGCGCCGACCAGGCCACAGCGCTCGACGATCTCGAAACCGCCCTGCTGGCCGAAGTTGTCCCGGCCCAGGCTGCGGCTCTGGCTGTCCTGGCCGTCGCTGGCGGTCACGCTCAGGCCTGGGAACAGGAAACGCTGGGCGTGGCGCAGTTTGGCGCCGGCAGAGTTGAGGTAGGTTTGCTCGACCACGCTCATGCCCAGGCCGGCCTGCCAGTCCACCAGGCGGCTGTCCTTGGGCACGCTGGCCGATTCGGCGGCGAGCAGGCCGAGGCAGTCGGCAAGGCTGGGCAAGGGTTGATCGAAGTGGGGCGAAACGTGGTCGTGGCGCGCGCTGGTCACCGGTTGCTCGCGCAGGTCCAGCAGGCTATGCCCGGCGATCTGCCGGGCCAGGGCTTCGGCGCGTTCGAGTGCCTGTTGCAGGCCGTGCTGGGACAAGTCTGCGGTGGCTGCATAAGCCTCCACGCCATTGACCCGCACGGTGAGCATGGCGCCCTCGTCCTGGCTGAAGAACGGTGGCTCGGTCACATTGCGGCGCACCGACAGCGCCTGGTGCGACTGTTTCACATGGCGCAGGGAAAACAATTCCGCCGTGCTGCGCAGCGCGGCGAAGCGCTGGCGCAGCAGGGCGCTGGAATCGAACATGCGGGAACCTCCGAGTCAGTGGTGGCTCCCCCTAGAACCACTCCTCTTGCATGCTCAGGCACGTATCGTCGCGGGCCTCGAGCAATGCCAGCTCATTATGGCAGCCAGGCACTTCCCAGGTGAGGAAATAACGGGCGGCCTGCAGTTTGCCCTGGTAGAAGTCGCGGTCTGCGGCATTGCCCTTGAGCAGGCCAAGTTCAGCGTGGAGGGCTTGCTCCAGCCAGCGCCAACCGATCACGCAATGGCCGAACGCCTTCAGGTACAGGGCCGAGTTGGCCAGGGCGGCATTGACCTTGCCTTGGGCGAGATCGCCCAGCAGGGCGAGGGTGACGGCCTGCAGGCGATTGACCAGTTGCTCCAGTGGCTGGCGCAGGGTGTCGAGGCCGGGGTGGTGGCTGGCGCGCTCGGCCGTGCTGGCGATCAGGCGGATCAGTTGCTTGAGCCCGGCGCCGTTGTGTTGTGCCAGTTTGCGGCCGAGCAGGTCGAGTGACTGGATGCCCTCAGTGCCCTCGTGGATCGGGTTCAGGCGGTTGTCGCGGTAGTACTGCTCGACCGGGTATTCGCGGGTGTAGCCGTGCCCGCCGAGGATCTGGATGGCCAGT
Organism: Pseudomonas sp. SWRI68; assembly: GCF_014269165.1. Classification (NCBI taxonomy): domain Bacteria; kingdom Pseudomonadati; phylum Pseudomonadota; class Gammaproteobacteria; order Pseudomonadales; family Pseudomonadaceae; genus Pseudomonas; species Pseudomonas sp. SWRI68. The sequence goes on from NZ_JABWRU010000004.1 coordinate 195,580, forward strand.
TCGTTAGCTTTGAGGCCGTACGCCGACGGCCAGGATTTGACGATCGGGGTCAGCAGGTCGAGCAGTGTCTGGGCCTGTTGCCGGGTGCTCTGGTCGTCGGCGGTCTGGGTGTCGTCGAACAGGCGCGCGGCGTACAGGCCCAGGTCGAAGGCGCCTTCCACGTAGGCTTTTTGGGTCAGCAGCATGCGCTTCACGTCGCTGTGCCCAATGATAGGGACGGCGGGGCTCTGCGGGTCCTTGCTGTCTGGCAGGCGCCCCTGCGGCCGTTGGCGCGCGTATTCCAGCGAATACAGGTAGCCGGCGTAACCGAGCATCACTGCGCCCATGCCGACGCCGATACGTGCCTCGTTCATCATCTGGAACATGCAGGCCAGGCCCTGGTGCGGCTGGCCGACCAGGTAGCCGACGCACTGGCCGTTGTCACCGAAGTTGAGCGCGGTAGAGGTGGTGCCGCGCCAGCCCATCTTGTGGAACAGGCCAGCCAGCAGCACGTCGTTGCGTTCGCCACGGCTGCCATCCGGATTGACCAGGTACTTGGGCACGATGAACAGGGAGATGCCCTTCACCCCAGGTGGAGCGTCCGGCAGCTTGGCCAGGACCATGTGCACGATGTTTTCCGACAGTTCGTGGTCGCCGCCGGAGATGAAGATCTTGTTGCCCTTGAGCCGGTAGCTGCCATCGCCCGCGGGTTCGGCGCGGGTGCGGATATCGGCCAGTGAAGACCCAGCATGCGGTTCGGTCAGGGCCATGGTGCCGAAGTAGCGGCCTTCGATCATCGGCTGCAGGAACAGGCGCTTTTGCTCCTCGCTGCCGAAGCTTTCGATCAGGTTGGCCGCGCCCATGGTCAGGAACGGGTAGGCCGTAGTGCCGGCGTTGGCAGCCTGGAAGTGGGCGAAGCAGGCTTGCGAGACCAGGCTGGGCAGCTGCATGCCGCCGGCTTCGAAGTCGCGGTTGGCGTTGAGAAACCCCGCATCGAGGAAGGCATCGACTGCCGGTTTGACCTCCGGGATCAGCTCGGCGCGGCCGTCCACATAGCGCGGCTCGTTTTCGTCGGCCTTGCGGTTGTGGGGCGCGAAGTACTTTTCGGCGATGGTGCGGGCGGTGGTCAGGGCCGCGTCGAAGGTTTCGCGGCTGTGCTCGGCGAAGCGCGGGCGCTGGGTCAGGGCTTCGGCGTCGAGCACTTCGTAGAGTTCGAAGGCGAGGTTGCGGGGGCTGAGCAGGGTCTCGGGCATCGGGGCGGTCCTTGGGCGGGGTTGGACCGAGTCTAGGATTTAAATAGGGGTGGGAGACAGGTTAATAGGTGGGGGTGATATGGGTTTAGAAGGTGTGGGGGCGGGCAGGCGCTAGCCGTGACGTATTGGCTGGTCCTCAGATCCAGCGCCGCCCGCGCGGCGCTCGATCTCGAGCGCGCCCGGGAAGCCAGTGGCATGCACCTGGTGGCCGTAACACCAAACCCATAAAAAAAGGAGAGCCTAAGCTCTCCTTCTTCACCAACCGTCAGCTATCAACCAATGGTCATCAAGCTGGCATTACCACCAGCAGCAGCGGTATTCACACTCACCGCCCGCTCGATCACCAAGCGCTCCAGCGCAATCTGATGATCCCCGCTGGACAACCCGTGCACCCCGACGATCGCCCCGGCGCGCTTGGCCACCTGCTGGCAAACGCCACGCAGCTGGTCCGAGTCACCATGGTGGATCACGGCATCGAACGCCACGTCATCCTTGTTCCAGTCCGCCACCAGCTTGACCTTGCCCTGCAGCTCCTTCGGCAGGCGGCCGCGCAGGCCTTTGCCTGGCTCGCCATCCACCCACACCGCCGAGCTGCCAACGGCCAGCACCGCGGCAAACTGCGCCAGCAGGTCAGCCTCGTTGTCCGCCAGGCACAGCACGTGCTCGCGCGGCAGGATGGTGTAGCTGTTGCGCTCGCCGGTAGGCCCTGGCAGCAGGCGGGCGATGCCGCTCTGCGACTGGCCGGCGAACTGTGTGCACAGCGCGGCCAGGTCGGCCTGCTGGTTGCTCTCGGCCCAGGCCTTGAGACTGTGCAGCGGCTTGATCAACTGCTCGTGCAGGGTACGGTCCGGCTTGCCTTCGCCATCCTGAAGCTGGAAGTGACGGCCAATCGCGTCAGCCGGGCGGGTCGACAGCAGGCGGTACAGGTACAGCGGGCCACCAGCTTTCGGGCCGGTACCAGACAGGCCTTCACCACCGAACGGCTGCACGCCCACCACCGCACCAACGATGTTGCGGTTGACGTACATGTTGCCGGCGTTGGCGTTCTCCACCACCTTGGCGATGGTCTCGTCGATGCGGGTGTGCACGCCGAGGGTCAGGCCGTAGCCGGAGTTGTTGATCTGCTCGATCAACTGGTCGAGGTTGCGGCGGTTGTAGCGCACCACGTGCAGCACCGGGCCGAAGATCTCGCGCTTGAGCTCATCGAAGCTGTCCAGCTCGATCAGGGTCGGCATGACGAAGGTGCCGCGCTTGACCTCGCCAGCATCGGCGATGGCGACCTGGTACACCGAGCGGCCCTTTTCACGCATGCCCTGGATGTGTTTTTCGATACCCGCCTTGGCTTCGGCGTCAATCACCGGGCCAATGTCCACGGCCAGGCGGTCCGGGTTGCCCAGGCGGTTTTCGGCCATGGCACCCTTGAGCATTTCGATCACGCGGTCGGCAGAATCTTCCTGCAGGCACAGTACGCGCAGGGCCGAGCAACGCTGGCCGGCGCTGTCGAAGGCCGAGGACACCACGTCGATCACCACCTGCTCGGTCAGCGCCGAGGAGTCGACGATCATCGCGTTCTGGCCGCCGGTTTCGGCGATCAGCGGGATCGGCCGGCCCTGGTTGTCCAGGCGCCCGGCGACGTTGCGCTGCAGCAGACGGGCGACTTCGGTGGAGCCGGTGAACATCACGCCTTTGACGCGCTCGTCACCGACCAGGCCAGCACCCACGGTCTCGCCACGGCCTGGCAGCAGTTGCAGGACGCCTTCGGGAATGCCGGCCTCAAGCAGCAGGCGCACGGCCTGGGCCGCGATCAGCGGGGTCTGTTCGGCAGGCTTGGCCAAGACCGGGTTACCGGCCGCCAGGGCAGCGGCCACCTGGCCGGTGAAGATCGCCAGTGGGAAGTTCCACGGGCTGATGCAGACCACCGGGCCCAGCGGGCGGTGGGCGTCGTTGCTGAAGTCGTTGCGTGCCTGCACTGCGTAGTAGCGCAGGAAGTCCACGGCCTCGCGCACTTCGGCGATGGCGTTGGCGAAGGTCTTGCCGGCTTCGCGGATGAGCAGGCCCATCAGCGGCTGGATCTCGGCTTCCATCAGGTCGGCAGTGCGCTCAAGGATCGCAGCGCGCTCGGCGGGCGGGGTGGCCTGCCAGATCGGCGCGGCGTTGAGTGCGCACTGGATGGCGTTGTCGACGTCGGCAACGGTGGCTTCCTGAACATGGCCGACCACGTCGCGGTGGTCTGCCGGGTTCAGTACCGGTGCTACGGCAGCTTCACTGGCGGCGCAGGCCAGCAGCGGGGTGGCTTTCCAGTCGTTATGGGCGGTGGCCAGCATGGCGCAGGACAGCGACGCCAGGCGGTGTTCGTTGGCCATGTCGATACCGGCCGAGTTGGCCCGCTCGCTGCCATACAGCTCACGCGGCAGCGGAATGCGCGGGTGCGGCAGGCCGAGGCTGCCTTCCTGGGTGCCCATGCGCTCGATGCTGGCGACCGGGTCGGCGACCAGTTCCTGGATGGAAATGGAATGGTCGGCAATGCGGTTGACGAACGAGGTGTTGGCGCCGTTCTCCAGCAAGCGGCGGACCAGGTAGGCCAGCAGCGTTTCGTGGGTGCCGACCGGCGCGTACACGCGGCACGGGCGGTTAAGCTTGCCTTCGGAGATCTTGCCGACCACTTGTTCGTACAGTGGCTCGCCCATGCCGTGCAGGCACTGGAACTCGTACTGGCCTGGGTAATAGTTCTGGCCGGCGATGTGGTAGATGGCCGACAGGGTGTGGGCGTTGTGCGTGGCGAACTGCGGGTAGATGGCTTCGGGCACTGCCAGCAGCTTGCGTGCACAGGCAACGTAGGAAACGTCGGTGTACACCTTGCGGGTATAGACCGGGTAGCCTTCCAGGCCTTCAACCTGGGCGCGCTTGATCTCGCTGTCCCAGTAGGCGCCTTTCACCAGGCGGATCATCAGGCGGTGGCGGCTGCGCTTGGCCAGGTCGATGACATAGTCGATGACGTACGGGCAGCGCTTCTGGTAGGCCTGGATAACGAAACCAATGCCGTTCCAGCCAGCCAGCGAAGGTTCGAAGCACAGGCGCTCGAGCAGGTCGAGCGACAGCTCGAGGCGGTCGGCCTCTTCGGCGTCGATGTTCAGGCCGATGTCGTATTGCTTGGCCAGCAGGGTCAGCGACAGCAGGCGCGGGTACAGCTCTTCCATCACGCGCTCGTACTGGGCGCGGCTGTAGCGTGGGTGCAGCGCCGACAGCTTGATCGAGATGCCCGGGCCTTCATAGATGCCGCGGCCATGGGAGGCTTTGCCGATCGAGTGGATGGCCTGCTCGTAGGACGCCAGGTACTTCTGGGCATCGTGCTCGGTCAGTGCGGCTTCGCCGAGCATGTCGTAGGAATAACGGAAACCCTTGGCCTCGAAACGGCTGGCGTTGGCCAGGGCTTCGGCGATGGTTTCGCCGGTGACAAACTGCTCGCCCATCAGGCGCATCGCCATGTCGACGCCCTTGCGGATCATCGGCTCGCCGCTTTTGCCGATGATGCGGGTAAGCGACGAGGTCAGGCCGGACTCATTATGGGTAGACACCAGCTTGCCGGTCAGCAACAGCCCCCAGGTGGCGGCGTTGACGAACAGCGACGGGCTGTTGCCCAGGTGCGGCTGCCAGTTGCCGTTGCTGATCTTGTCGCGGATCAGCGCGTCACGGGTGCCTTTGTCGGGGATGCGCAGCAAGGCTTCGGCCAGGCACATCAGCGCCACGCCTTCCTGGGACGACAGCGAGAACTCTTGCAGCAGCCCTTGGACGATGCCGGCACGCCCGCCTGCGCTCTTCTGGTTGCGCAGTTTCTCGGCGATGCCGGCGGCCAGTTTGTTGGTGGCCTCTGCCAGCGGCGCGCTCAGGCGAGCCTGCTCCAGCAGCATCGGGATGACTTCCTGCTCGGGGCGGCGATAGGCGGCAGTGATGGCCGAACGCAGGACCGATTGCGGCAGGATGCTCTCGGCGAACTCAAGGAAGCACTGGTGAGCATGGTCGGGCTGGATTTCGCCCGCGTCGTCGGCCAGGTTGCTGGCCTGACCGTTCAGTTCGGTCAGGGTGGCGCCACCCTCGAGCTTCTCCAGGTAGTTGAAGATCGCTTGCTTGATCAACCAGTGCGGCGTGCGGTCGATGGACTGCGCAGCTGCTTTGAGTCGCTCACGGGTAGGGTCATCAAGTTTGACCCCAAGGGTGGTCGTCGCCATTTCTTATCCTCGTTATTGCCACGGTTGTGGCCTAAGCTGATGCCAAGAGTATCTGTAGGGCAATTCGGGTGCAACCAGGTGCAACCCGTTTTTTTGGCAGAAAAGGTGCAACTCGTCCGGCGAACATTCCTACACTGAATAAAGGGTTGTTTATGGTGCGTTTTAATCTGAAAAACGAGGTTTTTGCTCCCAAAAGGAGCAAAAAGTAGGCAATAACTGAAAATGCACAAGTAGGTGCAACTACAGGAAGAAAAATGGTTGCACCTCGTTTGTGTTGTTGCATAGGATTCGTCGCCTGGGTGCAACCACCTCGTTGTGGTTGTGCATGAAATAAAAACAAACGCCAGGGCACACGCATGGGCAATCCACTAACGATCACCTTCGTGATCTACATCGCGGTAATGGTGCTGATCGGCTTCGCCGCCTATCGCGCCACCAATAACCTTTCCGACTACATCCTTGGCGGGCGCAGCTTGGGCAGTGTGGTTACCGCGCTTTCCGCCGGTGCCTCCGACATGAGCGGCTGGCTGTTGATGGGCCTGCCGGGCGCCATCTACTTCTCGGGCCTTTCCGAAGCCTGGATCGCCATCGGCCTGACCGTTGGTGCCTACCTGAACTGGCTGTTCGTTGCCGGCCGCCTGCGGGTGCAGACCGAACACAACGGCGATGCACTGACGCTGCCGGACTACTTCGCCAGCCGTTTCGAAGACCAAAGCGGCCTGCTGCGGATCATCTCGGCCATCGTCATCCTGGTGTTCTTCACCATCTATTGCGCCTCTGGCATCGTGGCCGGTGCTCGTCTGTTCGAAAGCACGTTCGGCATGCCGTATGAAACCGCGCTGTGGGCCGGTGCTGCGGCGACCATCGCCTACACCTTCGTCGGTGGCTTCCTGGCGGTGAGCTGGACCGATACCGTGCAAGCTACGTTGATGATCTTCGCGCTGATCCTTACCCCGATCATCGTGCTGATTTCCACCGGTGGCGTCGACACCACCTTCCTGGCCATCGAGGCGCAGAACCCGGCCAACTTCGACATGCTCAAAGGTGCAACCTTCGTCGGCATCATCTCGCTGATGGGCTGGGGCCTGGGTTACTTCGGGCAGCCGCACATTCTGGCGCGCTTCATGGCCGCCGACTCGGTCAAGTCGATCGCCAAGGCACGCCGCATCTCCATGACCTGGATGATCCTGTGCCTGGCTGGCACCTGCGCCGTGGGCTTCTTCGGCATCGCCTACTTCTCGGCGCACCCTGACCTGGCAGGCCCGGTCACCGAGAACCGCGAGCGCGTGTTCATCGAGCTGGCGAAAATCCTGTTCAACCCATGGATCGCCGGTGTGCTGCTGTCGGCCATCTTGGCGGCGGTGATGAGCACCCTGAGCTGCCAGTTGCTGGTTTGCTCCAGTGCCTTGACCGAAGACTTCTATAAAGCCTTCCTGCGCAAGAATGCCTCGCAGCGCGAGCTGGTCTGGATCGGCCGCCTGATGGTGCTGGCCGTTGCGCTGATCGCCATCGCCATGGCAGCCGACCCGGACAACCGTGTACTGGGCCTGGTGGCTTATGCCTGGGCAGGCTTCGGGGCTGCCTTTGGTCCGGTGGTGCTGATCTCGGTACTGTGGAAGGGCATGACCCGTAACGGTGCCTTGGCCGGTATCGTGGTGGGCGCGCTGACCGTGATCGTGTGGAAGCAGATCGATGTCTGGGGCCTGTACGAAATCATCCCAGGCTTCCTGTTGGGCAGCATCGCCATCATTCTGGTGAGCAAGCTGGGCAGCCCATCGCAAGCGATGGTGCAGCGCTTCGAGACGGCCGACGCGGCGTATCACGCTGACAAGTAATACCTGTTGAATGAGCGGTGCCTGCTTCGCGGGCACCGCTGATCGACAGCCAGGCCTGACTCCGCCTGCAAGGCAAGGTAAACTTGCCACCCCCGCAGGAGTTGCCATGAATTATCGTCACGCCTTCCACGCCGGCAACCACGCCGACGTCCTCAAGCACATCGTGCTGACCCGCCTCATCGCCCTGATGTCGCGCAAGGAGCAGCCGTTCGCCTATATCGACACCCACGCAGGCCTTGGTCTGTATGACTTGCAGGGCGACCAGGCGACCCGCACCGGTGAATACCTCGAGGGCGTTGCCCGGCTGTGGAATCGCGACGACCTGCCGGCCATGGCTGGCGATTACCTGCGCATCATCAAGCGGCTCAATGCCGATGGCGAACTGCGTTACTACCCAGGCTCGCCAGAGCTCGCCCGCCGCCTGATGCGTCAGCAGGACCGCGCCCTGCTCAACGAGAAGCACCCCGAAGACGGGCCGCTGCTCAAAGAGAACATGAAGAAGGACCCGCGCGTATTCGTGCACCTGGGCGAGGGCTGGCATGTGCCGCGTGCCCTGCTGCCGGTGCAGGAAAAACGCGCGATCATGCTGATCGACCCGCCGTTCGAGCAGGCCGATGAGCTCAAGCGCTGCACCAACTCGATGAAAGAGGCAATCGGGCGCATGCGCCAGACGGTCGCGGCCATCTGGTACCCGATCAAGGATCAGCGCTCGCTGACCCGCTTCTATCAGGACCTGACCAGCACCGGCGCGCCCAAGCTGTTGCGTGTCGAGTTGTACGTGCACCACCAGGACAGCCCGCAGGGGCTCAATGGCTCTGGCCTGGCCATTGCCAACCCGCCGTGGGGGCTGGAAGAAGAGCTCCGCGAGCTGCTGCCGTGGTTGGCCAAAGAGCTGGCGCAAACCGCTGGCAGCTACCGGATGGACTGGCTGATCGCCGAATAACCAGGCGCCTACAAGGGGCGGTGTGTCCTTGTTGTTTGCGTTATAATCCCGCCCTTTAGCCGCCATCCGCCCACAAGGCCGCTGGCGCATCTCTACCGAATGAAGAGGCTAATCCCTTGGCATTGACGATTCTTGGCCTGTCCGGCGCCCTTAGCCATGACCCTTCCGCGGCCCTGTACATTGACGGCAAGCTGATTGCCGCCGCCGAAGAAGAGCGCTTCGTGCGTGACAAGCATGCGAAGAACCGCATGCCCTACGAGTCGGCGAAGTTCTGCCTGGAGCAGGCGGGCATCAAACCGTCCGACGTCGACGTGGTAGCCATTCCGTTTGCCCCGATCAGCCTGTTCGGCAAGGCCCGCTGGCACTATGCCAAGCGTTACTGGTACGCCCCGGACCGCGCCCTCGACGCGATCCTGATGGGCAACCGCCGCTACAAGCGCTACCGCAAAAAGATCGTCTGGTGCCTGGAGCAATTGGGTTTCGACCCGAAAAAGGTCAAGATCGAGCCGGTCGAGCACCACCTGGCCCACGCCTCCAGCGCCTACCACTGCTCGGGCTTCAAGGAAAAGACCGCGATCCTCGGCATCGACGGTAAGGGCGAGTACGCCACCACCTTCTTCGGCTACGGCGAAAACGGCAAGATCCACAAGATCAAGGAGTTCTTCGACCCGGACTCCCTGGGCGGTCTGTATGGCGCGATCACCGAGTTCCTCGGTTTCGAGATGCTCGATGGCGAGTTTAAGGTCATGGGCATGGCGCCGTACGGCGATGCCAGCAAGTATGATTTCTCGCGCCTGGCCAGCTTCGAGAACGGCGAACTGGTGATCAACACCGAATACGCCAACGTCATCGGCCTGCGCCGCTATAAAGAGAAGGGCAAGGGCTTCTACTTCTCGCCGAAGCTGATCGAATGGCTGGGCCCCAAGCGCGAAGGCGACATTGCCGACGAGCCGTACATCCACTACGCAGCCAGCATGCAGGCGCTGTTCGAAAAGCTGGCCCTGCAGATGATCGACCATTACCTGGGCGACACCTTGAAGCAGACTGGCAAGCTGGCTTTCGCCGGCGGCTGCGCGCTGAACGTCAAGCTCAACCAGAAGATCATCGCCCGCCCGGATGTGAAGGAGCTGTTCGTCCAGCCCGCATCCGGTGACGCCGGTACTGCGGTGGGTGCTGCTGCTTATGTTTCCCACGCCCGTGGCGTGCCGGTCGAGAAGATGGAACACGTCTACCTCGGCCCGTCGTACTCCAACGAGGACGTGATCGCCGCCTGCGCCCGTCACCCGGACCAGCCGAAGTGGCGCAAGCTCGACAACATGCCAGAGCAGATCGCCAAGATCATGGTCGACGGCAACCCGGTGGCCTGGTTCCAGGGCCGCATGGAGTTCGGCCCGCGCGCCCTGGGCGGTCGTTCGATCATCGGTTGCCCGAGCGTCGAAGGCGTGGCTGACCGCATCAACCACCAGATCAAGTTCCGCGAGCGCTGGAGGCCTTTCTGCCCGTCGATGCTCGACACCGTCGCGCCGCAGATGATCAAGGTCGACCACCCGGCGCCCTTCATGACCTTCACCTTCGAAGTGGCTGAAGAGTGGAAAACCCGTGTGCCGGAAGTGGTCCACGAGGACGGCACTTCGCGTGCCCAGGTGCTGAAGCGCGAGTACAACCCGCGCTACTACGACATGATGAAGGCGCTGGAAAACCTGACCGGCAACGGCGTCTCGCTGAACACCTCGCTGAACCGCCGTGGTGAACCGATGATCTGCTCGCCGACCGATGCCTTGAACATGTTCTTTGGCTCGGACCTGCAGTACCTGATCATGGAAGACATCCTGGTAGTGAAGGACGGCGCGGCCGCGTATGACCAGCCGCTCTGAACCGCGCATCCTGCAGTTCTGCCATGGCTATGACGGGCCGTTCCTGGACTGTGCCCGTCAGTACGCCAGCCTGTTTCAGGGGCGTGGCTACCAGGTCACCACGGTATTTCTCACCGGCGCCGCCGACCCGCAGGTTGCGGCGGGCTGCGCGTCGGACGAGGTGCTGTTCCTGGAGTTCAGCTCCAAGGCTGTGCGTGGCCTGAAGCTCGGCGCCATCCGCGCCTTGCGGCGGATTGCCGCCGAGCGCAATTTCAGTTTCTGCATCGCCCACCGGTTCAAGCCGATCTATGTGGCATTGCTGGGTACCGGCCTACCGGTAATCGGTGTGCACCATGCCTTTGGCGACTATCAGCGCAAGGGTCGGCGGCTGTTTGCCAACCTGTTCAGCAAGCGCCTGAGCCTGCTGGGTGTTTCGGATGCGGTGCGTGACGACATGCGCCGTTGCCTGCCGCAGTGGCCGGCCGAACGCATCCAGACCCTGTACAACCGTATCGACATCCAGGCACTGCAAGCAGCATTGGTGCCGCGTGAAGCGGCGCGCCAGGCCCTTGGCCTGGACCCTCAGGCGTGGATCGTCGGCAATGTCGGGCGCCTGCACCCAGACAAGGACCAGGCCACGCTGTTGCGTGGTTTTGCCGAAGCGCTGCCCGGGCTTCCCGCAGGCGCGCGCCTGGCGATTCTGGGTAAAGGCCGCCTCGAAGCCCAACTCAAGGCATTGGCGGCCGAGCTCGGCATTGCCGGCCAGGTGGATTTCCTCGGCCAGGTGCCGGACGCGCGGCGCTATTTCAAGGCGTTCGATGTGTTTGCCCTGAGTTCCGACCATGAGCCGTTCGGCATGGTCCTGCTCGAAGCCATGGTCGCGGGCGTACCACTGCTGGCCACGGCCTGTGGTGGGGCACGCGAAGTGGTCGAGGGTGTGGGTGTGCTGTTCCCGCTGGGCGATGCTGCGCAGCTGGCTCAAGGCCTGAAACACATGGCCGCGCTAGACGACCAGCAGCGCGAGGCGTGCGCCGAGCACATGCTGCAACGCCTGCACCAGCGCTTCTCCGACTCGGCGGTACGCGAGGCCTTCTGGCAACTGCCGCAGGTGCGTGCCTTGGTGGCGAAGGCGTGATGCTCAATCGTATTCAAGCCTTCCGCGAGCGCGGCTGGCAAGTTATCGACGCCAAGGCGTATGCCGAGGCCTGGGCGCGGTTTGGTGGCAGCGTTGCCACCCATCCGCGGGTGGTCGAGCAGTTGGCTGAGCTGGCGCAGATCCCCGTGCGCTACCTGGGTTGGCTGCAAGACGGCGAGTTGAAAGCGGCGATTCCCACTTGGGGGCGCCACCTGGCGCTGTCCAAGGACGTGCTCAAGCGCGCGGGCAAGAAGGGCCTGTTCGACCTGGGCAATGCCGAGATCATCCTGCCGGCCGCCGCCGATGCCAGCGCGCCGCTGCGCCATGCCGCGCGTTACCTGTCCGAGCTGAACCAGGGCCGTTTTACCGGCCTCAAGGCACAGACCGAGCAGTTGGCCATGGCCCGCGCCCATGAAGACCTGTCGAAGAAGTTCCGCTACAACCAGCGCCGTGAGTTGCGCCTGCTGGAAGAGGCGGGCGGGGTGGTGCGGCCGATCAGTGACTTCGACGCCGGCCAGATCGCCGCCATGTACCGTGACCTGTTCCAGCGCCGCTGGGGCTTCCCGGCTACCGGCGCCGAGCGCCTGGCCGAGGTGCTTGAGCGTTTACGCGAGCTGCTGATCGGTTCGGTGCTGCTGCTGGACGACAAACCGATCGCGATTCAGCTGGTGTACCGGGTCGAAGCGCCCGAGTGGGTCAGCGTCGAGTACGTCAACGGCGGCGTCGACCCCGAGACCAAGGCATTCAGCCCCGGTAGCGTGCTGAGCTTCCTCAATACCCAGGCAGCCTGGGAAGACGCTCGCGCACGTAACAAGCCACTGCGGTTCTCGTTCGGCCGTGCCGACCGCGAGTACAAGGATCGCTGGTGCAACCCTGTGCCGGTGTTCCAGGCGTGAGCCGCAAGCAGCAATTGCTCAAGCGCCATCGGCGCAACAAGCGCCTGGGCCTGCTTGCCGGCCTGGTCGCACTGATCGCGCTGGGGGTACTGGCCTGGTGGTGGCTGCCGCTCTTGCTGCTGCCGTTGGTCTGGGCCGCCCATGAGGCCTGGTTCGCCGATCACTTGTTCTACGCACCCGGCGAGGATTACGCCTACAACTTCGGTGAGCTAACCCGCGCGGCGGCGGCCAGCCTGCAGGGTGGGCTGCTGCAGGCCGATGCGACACTGCAAGGTGACGAGACCCTCGTCCTGGAACTGCGGATAAAGAGCACCTGGCTGGGGCGCTTTCTCGACCCGCGGGTGGAGCTTTCTGCGGATGCGCTGAGTGATCGGCAAACCTTCGAGCGCGGCGTCGACGGGGTTCGCTTCCTGAACCTGACCGGCATGGCCTTGCCGCTCAAGGCCGGCACGCTGGGTGTGCGTGGTCGCCATTGCCGGCTGCAGGGTGAACCGCGCCTGTGGATAACCCCCAGCGTCGAGTTGCAGCGCCGCCGCGTCATGGTGATTGCGCCGCATGCCGATGATGCCGAGCTGGCGGCTTATGGGCTGTACAGCCAGGCTGACGAAACCTGGGTGGTCACCCTGACTGCCGGCGAGATCGAAGCCGAGCACTATCAGAAAATGGGCCTGGGCAAGGCCCAGGCGGCACGCCTGAAAGGGCGCTTGCGTGCCTGGGACAGCATTGCCGTGCCGCGCTGGGCTGGCGTGCCGCAATCGCGCTGCGTGCAGTTGGGCTACTTCTGCCTGCAACTGCCCGCCATGCAGGCCGCGCCAGATGTACCGGCGGCTTCACGCGAAGCCGACATGGCTGATATCCGCCCGTTCCGCCAGTTCAATCCGTTCCCGCTGCCGGCCGACAATGACGGTGCGCCGACCTGGCACAACCTGCTGGCCGACCTGCGTGCGCTGTTGGCAATGGCCAAGCCCGAGGTGCTGGTCATGCCGCACCCGCAACTCGACCCGCACCCCGATCATGTCTGTGCCCAGGCGGCCGTGCTGGAAGCCCTGCAAGGCCTGGCGTGGCAGCCGCAAACGCTGCTGTGCTACGCCAACCACCTGCATGACAACGACCGCTGGCCGATGGGTGACAGCGGCGACGGTGTGGCCTTGCCACCACAACTGAGTGCCGAGCAGCCGTGGGCACCGTGCTCGCTGGTGCTGGACGTGCCGACCCAGCACGACAAAGCCATGGCCCTGGGCATGATGCACGACCTGCAGCCTCCCGCGCCGTTCAAACGCCGCCTGCGGCGGTTGTTGCAACGCTGGCTGGCCGGGCGCAGGCCGTCGCCCTATGGCGAAAACGAATTCTTCCGCAAGGCTGTGCGCCGGCATGAACTGTTCTGGCGCCGTGAGCTGTAAACAATGCCCATGGTTGACCGCGATGGCGCAGCGCGCCCAAGGAAAGCAATGAAAGTCTTATTTCTGGTGCAGAAGGAACAGCGGGCGATCCTCGACCGCCTGTACGATGGCGTCGCGGCCAACTGCGAATGTGACCTGCGCTGGCTGACCAGTGAAGACCAGCGTAACCTGCGCCGCTACTTCAAGCGTGAAGTGCAGGTGGAGCGTTACGACCGCATCGTGTTCTTCCTGCGCTTCAAGCAGGAAATCCGCCAAGTGGCGTTCATCCAGACGGTGCCAAACCTGGTCATCCTCGAACATGATGCCTACCAGAACTACATCCCCTGCAAGTACACCGGCAAGTTCAGCGCGCATTACCGCAAACTGCCGTGGGCGCGGGTGATCAGTTCGGGCTACATGGTCAGCGAGCGCCTGCGCCAGGAAGGCTTTGACGCGGTATTCGTGCCCAAGGGCTACGATGAGCAGCTGCTGACCGACCAGGGGCGTGAGCGCGATATCGACCTGGCGTTCGTCGGCAGCACCAACAGCGTTGCCTACAGCGGGCGCAAGGCGCTGCTGGACGAGTTGGGGCGGGTCGAGAACCTGGTGGTGACCCGCACCAAGTCGGGCGAGGACTATTGCAACACGCTCAACCGTATTCGTTTCTTCGTCAGTGCCGATGTCGGCATGGGCGAGTACATGATCAAGAACTTCGAGGCCATGGCCTGTGGCTGTGTGTTGCTGGCGTTCGACCAGGGCGAGGAAGAAAACCGCGCCCTGGGCCTGCAGGACATGCACAACGTGGTGTTCTATGACAGCATCCCGACCCTCCAGGAAAAGCTGCGCAGTTTGCGCGCCGACCCTGCGCTGGCCCAGCGGATTGCTGAAAATGGCCGCCATCTGGCGGTTTCTCGTTTCAGTTTCGGTGAAGTTGGACGTAGCATCGTCGACCACATGCGCCCTGCGCTCAGGCCTCATCCGCCGTTGTCTGCCTGGCAGCGGCTACGTCTGAAACTGGGCATTTAATAAAGCACTTTCGTGCCTACGGAGCGGGTGCTGGAAGTCGATTGTCGCAATGCGGAGGGAGTCCGGTGCGCTTTTCAAATGAGAGTGATGTCACGCTGGTCGTGACCAGCTGTGGGCGGTTCGATCTGCTCAAAGACACCCTTGAGAGTTTCGATCGCTACAACACCGCGCCCATTCGCGAAGTCTTCATCACCGAAGATTCCGGTGACGATGCCGTGCATGGGGCAGTGCCAGAACACTGGAAACCGCATTGCAAGGTGTTCGTCAATCGGCCGAAGCTGGGCCAGCTGCCGTCGATCGACCTGGCTTACAGCCACGTCAAGACGCCTTACATCTTCCATTGCGAGGATGACTGGCATTTCTACCGGCAGGGCTTTGTCGAAGATTCCCGGGCGATCCTGGAGGTCAGCCCCAACCTGCTGCAGGTCTGGCTGCGCAGCCATGCCCATGACCTGTCCGTGCACAGCCCTTACATCCACCTGGGCGACCGTCAGGTGATCGCGGGCGTGCCTTGCTACCCACTGCTTTCCGAAAAAGCGGAGTGGCAAGCGTTTTCGCTCAACCCCGGCCTGCGTCGTTTGAGCGATTATCAGCGCTGTGCACCATTTGCCGCCTATGCTGGAGAAAAGGCGCTTTCCCGTCGTTATGCTGAGTTAAATCTGACAGCGGTCACCTTGGAGGGTGATGCAGTATTGCACACAGGATTTGGTAATCACGTGACCTTGCCCATAGAAGTGGAGCGCAAGGCCAAACGTCGTCAACGTGATCGGATAAAGCTGGCATTGACGCTGGTGGCAGGTGCCGTGATCGGCATGGGTATCACCATTTTTGTTCAATGAAGTCGCAGTCCCACCTGACTTTGAGCGGGAGAGGGGCGCTAACCCCATGAACATCGTCAATATGATGTGGGCAGGCGGTTCGCCGTACATGTCCATCCACAAGGTTCACCGACAGGTGCTGTCCCACGCCGGGCCCGATGCCAGGATCAGCAACTGGCTGCTGTTGGGCAGCGGGCTGTGCTGTGGGCTCGGCTCGACCCGGGAGTGGCACATGCCGCCGCGTGCGCTCAAGGGCCGGCACCTGTGGCGCCTGCTGCGGCCGTGGCTGCGCATGCGCCTGCGCAAGGCGCTGGCCGAGGCCCAGGCCGAGATCGTGCTGCTCGACGGTGTCGGCGTTGCAAGGCTGGTGCTGCCGCTGCTGCAGCAGATTCCCGAGGTGCGTGCCAAGGTACTGTTCCACGGCAAGACGCGCCTGACGGCGAGTGATATCCGCCTGTTGCGGGCATTGCCCGCCGAGCGCTTGAGCATCGCAGCGGTTTCGCACACGCTTGCCGAAGCCCTGGAGCATGACCTTGGGCGGCCGGTACAGACCCTGCGCATGGCGCTCGACCCTCGGGCCTTCGTCGAAACGCTGTTGAGCCGCGAGCAGGCCAGGCAGGCACTGGCGTTGCGGCCAGGCAACGGCCAGGTGCTCGGTGCGGTGGGGCGGCTGGTCGAAAGCAAGGGCTTTGAAATGCTGATCGAGGCGTTTGCCAAGGCCGTTGTCGACAAGCCCGACCTGCAGATGGCAATCATTGGTGAAGGCCCTCTGCATGCCGTGCTGCAAGCGCGCATCGACGAACTGGGCCTGGCTGGGCAGGTCCATCTGTGCGGCCATCGTGAAGACCTGCAGCGGCTGTACCGGGCATTTGACTGGCTACTGGTGCCTTCGCGTTCGGAGGGCCTGGGGCTGGTGGTGCAAGAGGCGGTGATGGCCGACGTGCCGGTGGTGTGCAGTGACCTGCTGGTGTTCCGTGAGCAGTTGCTGGACACCGGTGGCTACTTGCCCATCGCCGATGAGCATGCCTGGGCCGAGGCGATAGCGCGCTGCAGCCTACCAGACGCCGCAGCCGTGGCCGCCCGACAACGCCAGGCACTGGCGCCGGAGCAGGCCTGGCAAGCCTTCCAGAATGGCTCGCAAAACCTGCTGCGAGGTTGACCCTCAGCGGGCCAGCAGGGCTGCCTCGAAGTCGGCGAGGGGGAACTGGTCACCCAGGTTCTCCCGCTCGATGTAGCGCACCATGTGCTGCACGTTGCGACGAATCATGCGGGCAGACAATGGCGGGCGCAGGAACCGCATGTCGGCCACATCAATCAACCCCAGGCGCTGATCGGGGGTGACCACGACATTGCCCAAGTGCAGTGAGCGGAAGTAGACACCCGCGCGGTGCAACTGGCGTATGAGTTCGATCAATCGCGGCAGATAGGTGTCCCAGCTGAAGTCGGCGTCGCGCGACATCTGCAGCAGGGTCCGCCCGGGCAGCGGGCGATACAGCACCGCGGTTCTGCCGGGCAAGTCGAGTTTGTGCTGGCTGATCACCTCGAGGGTGGGAATGCCCAATTGTGAGAGGCGCGCGGCGTTGTCGACGAAGCGCTGCGAGTAGGGGCGCAACAGGGCAGATGAAATCAATCGCTTACGGCGAAAAACCTTAAGGAAATTACCATCCTTGAGCAGGTAGACTTTGGCGCCATGGCTGTCTGCCTCTAGCACCTGTGCGCCTAGTGTCAGCTGATCGAAGTCGATCTGGGTGAGCCGGGAGCATTGCATGAATAGAGCCTTGTCGTCTGGCGAGCAAAATGACCGGCAATAATGCCGAAAATAATGCGGTAGCACCATGGATGGTGTCTTTGATTCATCGGGGGAAAAGGATGTTGTATGAAAAACGCTGGGCTCGGGCCTGGTTAGGTTTGGGTCTGGTCTGGTTCCTGGCGGCGATTGCATTGGCGCCCAGCAACAAGATCTACCAGCAAGGGCTGGTGTTGTTTTTGTGGTTACCGACGCTCGTGCTGGCGTGGTCTGCCCGGCAGGTGTTTGCCCAGGCCTGGCGGCGTCAGCCGGCATTGTGGGGCAGTATCTTGTTGCTACTGGCCTGGAGCGGGTTGAGCCTGGCCTGGTCGCCGGCCGAAGAGCCGGGGCGTGAAATCAAGCGCCTGATCTACATTCTGGTCTTCCTGATGGCGTTCCCGTTGCTGGCCCAGCTGGGGCTGGCCCGGATCCGCCAGTTGTTGCTGCTGGGGAGTGGCCTTTTGGCCTTCGCCGCGCTGGTGTCGATCATCAACTTCTACGGGTTGCAGGGCAAATCGCTGCTGGCCCGGCTGGCAGGTATCGGTGAAATTTCACACCCCATCCTGGGTGCCTATGTGGTCGGGGCCGCCGCGCTGTTCCTGTTGTACGAGCCGCCGCAAAAGCGTGGCATGCAGTTGCTGTGGCTGGCGGCGCTGGCCTGCCTGGGCGCGTTTGCAGTGCTCAGCCAGAGCCGCGGGGCGATCCTGGCCCTGGTGATCACGGTGGTGATGGCGCCGCTGTGGTTCCGTGATCGTCACAGCCGGGTGTTCTCGATCCTGGCGGTCATCGCCACGGGCGCTGCGTTCTATGTGATGTACGACCTGATCGCCAAGCGCGGCTCGTCCTACCGGCCGGAGATTTTCCATGCGGTGGTGGACATGATTGCCGCCCATCCTTGGACAGGCCTGGGCCTGGGCGCTGGGTACGATGTGAGCGCAGTCGGCAAGCACTTCGACCATACCCACAACATGTTCACCCACGTTGCGGTGGAAATGGGCCTGCCCGGCATGCTGCTGTGGGTGACCGTGTGGCTGTACACCCTCGGTGAAATCGTCCGGGCCCGGGCCACACTGTTCGGCAAGGTACTCTTGTGCTTCTGGGTCTACTCGACCCTGGCCATGCAGTTCGATGCCGCCAGCCTGACCGGTACGCCGCGTGCGGAGTGGTTCATCAGCTGGTTGCCGGTCGGCCTGGCCATGTTGTTGCCCTGGGGGCGTGCCGAAAATGAAGCCTGTGGTAAAATTTCCGGTTCAACCTGAACAGCGAGCTCGATGATGGCCGAAACACCGCGAACCGCGGAGCACACCTCCAGCCTGAAGATCTACTTCCGGCTGTTGAGCTACGTGAAACCCTATGCCGGCATTTTCCTGTTGAGCATCGTCGGTTTCGTGATCTTCGCCTCGACCCAGCCAATGCTGGCCGGCATTCTCAAGTATTTCGTCGATGGCCTGAGCAATCCGCAAGCGGTGTTGTTCCCTACCGTGCCCTACCTGCGCGACCTGCAGTTGCTGCAGGCGGTGCCACTGCTGATCATCCTGATCGCGGCCTGGCAGGGGTTGGGCTCGTTCCTGGGCAACTACTTCCTGGCCAAGGTTTCGTTGTGCCTGGTGCATGACCTGCGGGTCGAGTTGTTCAACAAATTGCTGGTGCTGCCCAACCGCTACTTCGACAACCACAACTCGGGCCATCTGATCTCGCGCATCACCTTCAACGTGACCATGGTCACCGGTGCCGCGACCGATGCGATCAAGGTGGTGATCCGCGAGGGCCTGACGGTTGTCTTCCTGTTTGCCTACCTGCTGTGGATGAACTGGCACCTGACCCTGGTCATGGTTGCCATCCTGCCGGTGATCGCGGTGATGGTCAGCGTCGCCAGCAAGAAATTCCGCAAGCAGAGCAAGAAAATCCAGGTGGCCATGGGGGATGTCACCCACGTCGCCTCCGAGACCATCCAGGGTTATCGCGTGGTGCGCAGCTTTGGTGGCGAGGCCTACGAACAGCAGCGCTTTGGCCGCGCCAGCCAGAGCAACACCGACAAGCAGCTGCGCATGACCAAGACCGGCTCGCTGTACACGCCGATGCTGCAGCTGGTGATCTACAGCGCCATGGCCGCCTTGATGTTCCTGGTGCTGTACCTCCGTGGTGACTCCACCGCCGGTGACCTGGTGGCCTACATCACCGCAGCGGGCTTGTTGCCGAAACCGATTCGCCAGCTTTCCGAAGTCAGTTCGACCATCCAGAAAGGCCTGGCAGGCGCAGAAAGCATCTTCGAGCAGCTCGACGAAGAGCCTGAAGTGGACAGCGGCACCATCGAGAAGGCAAAGGTCGAAGGCCGTCTGGAAGTGCGTGATCTCAGCTTCACCTACCCAGGCACCGACCGTGAGGTGTTGAGCGACATCAGCTTCGTCGCCGAGCCGGGGCAGATGATCGCCCTGGTGGGCCGCTCTGGCAGTGGCAAGTCGACCCTGGCGGCATTGATTCCACGCTTCTATCACCACGACAAGGGGCAGATTCTGCTCGATGGCGTGGAGATCGAAAACTATCGCCTGCGCAACTTGCGTCGCCATGTTTCCCAGGTTACCCAGCACGTCACCTTGTTCAACGACACCGTCGCCAACAACATTGCCTACGGTGACCTGGCCGGTGCGCCGCGTGAACACATCGAGGCTGCGGCTGCAGATGCCTACGCCAAGGAGTTCGTCGACAAGCTGCCGAAGGGCTTCGACACCGAGGTCGGCGAGAACGGCGTGCTGCTCTCCGGCGGCCAGCGCCAACGCCTGGCCATTGCTCGGGCGCTGCTCAAGGACGCGCCGTTGTTGATTCTCGACGAGGCGACTTCGGCGCTGGATACCGAGTCCGAGCGGCACATCCAGGCGGCACTCGACCATGTGATGGAGGGCCGTACCACGTTGGTGATCGCCCACCGCCTGTCGACCATCGAAAAGGCCGACATGATCCTGGTCATGGACCAGGGCCGCCTGGTCGAGCGTGGCACCCATGCCGAGCTGCTTCAGGCTAATGGCCATTATGCCCGCCTGTATGCCATGGGCCTGGATGAGCCGGCCAAGGCCGATATCACCTGAACCTCTTTGATCGGGGCCGTGCCGGCCCCGATTGTCACCGGAATTTTCAAGGGCCCGATCTGGCCGTAAAGCCGTCGCTTGCCCTGTGCTAATATCCTGCCCCTGTTCATTATTTTCATATGGGTTGCCCATGAAGTTGTCCATGCCGCGTTTCGATCAAGCCCCGGTACTGGTGGTCGGCGATGTCATGCTCGACCGCTACTGGCATGGCGGTACTTCGCGTATCTCGCCTGAAGCGCCAGTCCCGGTGGTCAAGGTCGATCAGATCGAGGATCGCCCCGGCGGCGCGGCCAACGTTGCCTTGAACATCGCCGCCCTGGGTGCGCCGGCGTCGCTGATCGGTGTTACCGGCCAGGACGAGGCGGCCGACAGCCTGGCCAACAGCCTGCAAGCTGCGGGCGTGCGTTCGGTGTTCCAGCGCATCGCGCACCAGCCGACCATCGTCAAGCTGCGGGTCATGAGCCGCCACCAGCAGCTGTTGCGTATCGATTTCGAAGAACCGTTCGCCACCGACCCGCTCTCTCTGGGTTCGGAGGTCGACAGCCTGCTCGATGGCGTCAAGGTGCTGGTGTTGTCCGACTATGGCAAAGGCGCGCTGAAGAACCACCAGAGCCTGATCCAGGCTGCACGCGCCAAGGGTATTCCGGTATTGGCCGACCCCAAGGGCAAGGATTTCTCCATTTACCGCGGCGCCAGCCTGATCACCCCGAACCTCAGCGAGTTCGAAACCATCGTTGGCCGTTGCGCCGATGAGGCAGAGCTGGTCGCCAAAGGCCTGCAGTTGCTGTTGGACCTGGACCTTGGCGCCTTGCTGGTGACCCGTGGCGAGCACGGCATGACCCTGTTGCGTACGGGCCACCCCGCACTGCACCTGCCGGCCCGCGCCCGCGAAGTGTTCGATGTCACCGGTGCCGGCGACACGGTGATCTCCACCCTCGCGGCAGCCATCGCGGCCGGTGAAGACCTTCCGCACGCAGTGGCCCTGGCCAATCTGGCGGCGGGTATCGTGGTCGGCAAGCTGGGTACCGCCGCCATCAGCGCCCCTGAGCTGCGCCGGGCGATCCAGCGCGAAGAGGGCTCCGAGCGCGGGGTGCTGGGCCTCGAGCAGTTGCTGCTGGCGATCGATGATGCGCGTGCGCACAACGAGAAGATCGTCTTCACCAACGGCTGCTTCGACATTCTGCATGCCGGCCATGTCACCTACCTGGAGCAGGCGCGTGCCCAGGGCGACCGGCTGATCGTCGCGGTCAACGACGATGCGTCGGTCAGCCGCCTCAAAGGCCCGGGCCGCCCGATCAACAGCGTCGACCGCCGCATGGCGGTGCTGGCAGGGCTGGGGGCGGTGGATTGGGTGATCAGCTTCCCCGAGGGTACGCCGGAAAACCTGCTGAGCCAGGTCAAGCCGGATGTGCTGGTCAAGGGCGGCGACTATGGCATCGACCAGGTGGTGGGTGCCGACATCGTCAAGGCCTATGGCGGCACCGTGAAGGTGCTGGGGCTCGTCGAGAACAGCTCGACCACGGCCATTGTCGAGAAGATCCGCAAAAACTGATGTAACTGGGGCCGCGTTGCGGCCCCAGTGTTACTTGTGCAACGAAGTCCGCGCCTTGGCCAGCAATGCCCGCGCCTTGTCGCCAAACCGCTGCAGATGTGAAGCCCGCCCGGGCTTGGCCTCCACCAACCCTTGCTGCTTCACCCAATCCCGCCAGCGAATCCGCTCATCCCTGACCACCCAACCTTCTTGCCGGGCAAAGCTCTCGGCCAGGTACAGCCCGCGTGTGCTCGCCGGCACCAGCTCGTCCTTTTTCAGCGTGTAGAGTTCGGCCAACGGTTGCCCGTCCTTCAAGGGCATCAGGTACAGGTCCGGCCGTTTGCGATTGAGCCGGGCCACCAACTGGTCGCCTTCCAGGCGTTCATCGACATGGAACAGGCTGAGCTTCTTGGCGTCCCTGGGCACCTGCAGGCGCATGTCATAGATGAGCTGCAACGAGGCGGTCGGCAAGTGCACATAGGCCCGTGGCCGTTCGAGCAGCATCAGGTTGGCGCAGTGCACCGGCCGTGCGGCACCAGACTCCGGCGTCAGCACAAACGGCAGCGCTTCGCGGTAGTGCAGAGCGGCGGCGTAGGGGGCCGGCAGCCAGGTGTCATTGAAACGCCCACCCAGCCAGCCTTCCGGGGTTTCCAGCAGGCATTCTTCGGCCACTTCCTGGACGGCGGTGTGCAGTGGCAAGTTGAGTTCTTGGGCGGGGACATAGCCAGAAATCAGCTTCAGCACCACGTCGCCGCGGTCCTGGCGCCGCTGACGCACCAATACCCAGTAGTCACGGTTTTGCCAGTGCAGAGTCAGGCGTACCGAGACACCCAGGTTGGCAAGCTCGGCCACGAAGCGCTGCGTGTCGGGCAGCTGGATGGCACGGCGCCGCTGTTGGGTCTGGGCGAAGTTCAGCGGCATGCCGATGCTTTGGTAAACCAGGCCTTCGGCGGTGGCCTCGACATGCAGCGGCAGTGTCTTGAAGTTGCTCGGGTTCTTGCGGATCAGCGTTCGCGGCACGAGGTTCCTCCTCCTGTCGGACGCCCGCGAGGGCGGCTCAATGCTGGCCCAGAATTCGGGCGACGGTGGCCACGTTATGGGCCAGGTGCAACGGATTGATGGTGCCGACGATAGCACTGCTGACGCCCGGGTGGGAAAACAGCAGCTCGAAGCTGGCCTGCACCGGGTCGACCCCGGGTGCCAGGCAGATGTGCCCGCTGGCCAGGGCCTTCTTCACCAGGATCGCCTTGCCGTGTTCGGCAGCGTAGTCCAGCACCGGGCGTTCTGCCTGCTCGTTCAGGTTATAGGTGACCATGGCGCAGTCGCCCTGTTCCAAGGCCTTGAGGCCACCTGCGACGGTCTTGCCCGACAGCCCGAAGCCAAGGATCTTGCCTTCTTGCTTAAGGGCCGCAAGTGTCTGGTAGACCTCCTGCTGCTCGAGGATCGCCAGGTCATTGCCGTCGGAATGCACCAGCACCAGCTCGATGTGGTCGGTTTCCAGGCGGCGCAGGCTGCGCTCCACAGAGCGGCGGGTGTGGGCGGCGCTGAAGTCGAAGTGCGAGCTGCCGTTGTCGAACTCTTCACCCACCTTGCTGACGATCACCCACGCATCACGCTGGCCGCGCAGCAGCGGGCCAAGGCGCTCTTCACTGCGGCCATAGGCCGGCGCGGTATCGATCAGGTTGATGCCTAGTTCGCGGGCCTGGGCCAGCAGCATGCGGGCTTCGTCATCATCGGGGATGGTGAAGCCGGTGGGGTATTTCACGCCTTGGTCGCGGCCAAGCTTGACCGTGCCCAGGCCCAGGGGCGAGACCTTGAGGCCGGTACTGCCCAGCGGGCGATGGAAGTCGTGCAGGGTCGGCAGGCTCATGGCAGCAGTCGCTCCCAGGCAGGCACGCCCAGCGCAGGGCGCGGCAGGCCACTGAGGTCGGGCTGGGCGCCTGGGCGGATGCCGTCGCGTTCAAACATGGCGATTACCCGGTCGCTGAAGTCCGGTGCCAGC
Source organism: Pseudomonas sp. SWRI68 (assembly GCF_014269165.1). Lineage (NCBI taxonomy): Bacteria > Pseudomonadati > Pseudomonadota > Gammaproteobacteria > Pseudomonadales > Pseudomonadaceae > Pseudomonas > Pseudomonas sp. SWRI68. Next base: position 219,325 of record NZ_JABWRU010000004.1, read on the forward strand.
GCCAGCTTGGTCGGCCAGCCCACCAGCAGGCGTTGCTGGTCGGCGATAAAGGCGTTGTCCGGGCGCACCAGGCCCGACTGCGCGGGCTCGGCGCGATCCACGCGCAGGGTTGCCCAGCGGACCTGGCCTTGGTCGACCCAGGGCAGCAGGTTGGCGATTTCCTTTTGCGCCGCGGCAATCTGCGCGGCCGGCTCGCGGGCCACGCCATCGGCCTCGGCCAGGTCGCCGCCGAGGTACCAGACCCACTGCCCATCGGCCGCCGGGTGGGTGGTAATGGTGACCCGTGGCTTGGGCCCGCCGCCCAGGCAGTGCGCATACAGCGGCTTGAGGTTCGGCCCCTTGGCCATGACCATGTGCAAGGGGCGGCGCTGCATGGCCGGCTGGCTCAGGCCTAGCGCATGCAACAGGTCTTCGGTGCCGGCGCCGGCGCTGAGCACGATACGCTGCGCGCGGATTTCACGGTCGTCCACGCGCAAACCCACCAGCTCATCGCCGTCACGCAGGGGTTCGATGCGCTCGCCGGCGAGCAGGCTGTCGCCGGCCAGTTCGGCCAGGTTGGCCAGCAGGCTGGGCACGTCGATGACCAGTTCCGCCAGGCGATAGACCTTGCCCTTGAAGGCGCGGTCCTGCAGGGCCGGCGGCAGTTGCTCGCCCTTGACCTGATCGACCCGGCCGCGCACGGCCTTGCTGGCGAAGAAACTGGTGAGGTTGCCGGCCAGGGTGCCGGGGGACCACAGGTAGTGTGCCTCGGACAGCAGGCGGGTGTTGCCCAGCGGCAGTTCGCCATTGCCCGCCAAAGCCTCGCGCCAGCGCCGCGGCATGTCGGCGATGGCTTCCGAGGCGCCGGTCAGGGCGCCGTGCAGGGCGTACTTGGTGCCGCCGTGGATGATGCCCTGAGACTTGATGGTCTGCTCGCCACCGAGGCTGGCGCGCTCCACCAGCACGGTCGAAAAGCCCTGACGGCGCAACCGGGCATTGAGCCAGAGGCCTGCGACCCCGGCGCCGACGATCAGTACGTCAGTGGAAATGGCGGTTGGCATGGCGGTACCTCGAAGACTGGGACAGCTGGCAAGTATACAGCCCGTATCAATGCCCGGCAGTCTTCGAGAACAGCTGAATCACCACCACCCCACCGACGATCATCGCCATGCCCAGCATTGCCGGTACATCCAGCTTCTGCCCATAGATCACCAGTGCCGCCACACTGATCAGCACAATGCCCAGCCCCGACCAGATGGCATAGGCGATCCCCACCGGAATGCTGCGCACCACCAGGGTCAGCATCCAGAACGCGATGCCGTAGCCGACCACCATCAGCAGCAACGGCAGAGGCGTGCTGAACCCCTTCACCGCTTTCATGGAGGCAGTGGCGATGACTTCGGCGCAGATGGCGATGGCGAGGTAGGTGTAGGCGTTCATGGCGATTCTCCGGTGACTGGTCGGGCATTCTAGGCGTTGCCGGGATGGGGTAAAGTCATTACCTATCACCCATGGAGATAGGTTGATGGCCGAACAGTGGAACCTCGAGCAACTACGCACTTTCGTGCGCGTTGTTGAACTGCGCTCGTTCTCCGCCGTTGCCCGTGAACAGCGCAAGGCCCAGTCGGCGGTGAGCAACGCCATCGCCCTGCTGGAGGCGGACCTGGGCGTAACCCTGTTCGAACGCAGCAGCGGCCGCCAGCCCAAGCTGACCGAAAACGGCACCGCGCTGCTGGAGGACGCCCGTGAACTGCTGCGCCAATGCGAACGCCTGGACGGGCGCGCCTTGGCCCTGATGCGCGGGCAGGAAGCCCTGTTGCGGGTCGCCCAGGACGAGGCGATGCCTTATCAGCCCGTCATCGACAGCCTGGACGAGCTGGCCAGTCGCTACCCGTACCTGGAAGTGCAACTGGCCAGCGCCGCCCAGGGTGATGTGGCGCGCAAGCTGGTGGAGCGGCGCGCCGACCTTGGCCTGTTTTTTCATCATGAAAGCATGCCGGCGTCGCTGGAGCGCCGTGCCCTGGGCAGTGTGGAAATGGTCACGGTGTGCGCGGTCGGCCATCCGCTCGCGGAGCAGGCGAGGGTCAGCCGCCAGCAGTTGGCACGCCACCGGCAGTTATTGATCACCCCGCAGCAGAGTGGCTACCCCGGCGGCGAAGCGATCAGCCCACAGGTCTGGCGCGCCGACAGCTTCTACGCCATGGCTGAACTGCTGATGCGCGGCCTGGGGTGGGCCTGGCTGCCCCGGCATGTGGTGCAGTACCCCACCTACCAGGCGCAAATGGTCGAGCTTGCCAGCGAGTGGCGGCCGCCGGCGCTGGTCGTCGAGCTGGCCTGGCGCCGTGACGAGCCGTTGGGGCCGGCCGCGCAATGGCTGGCCGAGCGCTTTGCGGTGCACCTGCGCGCGATCGGGTAAACTTCGCCGCCATGAACAGAACTCTCTATACCTTGCTGTTTCACCTGGGCCTGCCACTGGTTGCGCTGCGCCTGTTCCTGCGGGCGCGCAAGGCACCGGCCTACGGCCAGCGCATCGGCGAGCGCTTCGCCTTCAACCTGCCGGCCATGCAGCGGGGCGGCATCTGGGTGCATGCCGTGTCGGTGGGTGAAAGCATCGCCGCCGCACCCATGGTGCGGGCGCTGCTCAAGGCCTACCCAGGCCTGCCGATCACGCTTACCTGCATGACGCCGACCGGTTCCGAACGCATTCGCGCCATGTTTGCCGATGAACCGCGCGTGCAGCATTGCTACCTGCCCTACGACCTGCCATGGGCCGCCGGGCGTTTTCTCGACCATGTGCAGCCGAAGCTGGGCATCATCATGGAAACCGAGTTGTGGCCTAACCACATCCACCAGTGTGCCAAGCGGGGCATCCCGGTGGCGCTGGCCAATGCCCGGTTGTCCGAGCGCTCCGCCCGTGGTTATGCGCGTTTCGCCAAGCTGACCCGGCCGATGCTCGCCGAGATGAGCCTGATCGCGGTGCAAACCGACACCGAAGCGCAGCGCTTTCGCAACTTGGGCGCGCTGCCTGCGTGTGTGCAGGTGACCGGTTCGATCAAGTTCGACCTGAAGGTCGATGACCAACTGCTGCCGCGCGCCAGGGCGCTGCGCGAGCAATGGGGCGCAAGCCAGCGCCCGGTGTGGATCGCCGCCAGCACCCATGAGGGTGAGGATGCCTTGATCCTGCAGGCCCATCGGGCGTTGCTGCAGGTGCACGGCGATGCCCTGCTGATCCTGGTGCCGCGCCACCCTGAGCGGTTCAACTCGGTGCATGCCCTGTGTGCCGAGCAGTTCGCCACCGTGCGCCGTTCAACCGATGCTGCAGTCGATGGCCAGACCCGCGTATTGCTCGGCGATACCATGGGCGAGTTGCTGTTCCTCTATGCGCTGGCCGACATCGCCTTCGTCGGCGGCAGCCTGGTTGCCACTGGCGGGCACAACCCGCTGGAACCGGCAGCGCTGGCATTGCCGGTGATCATGGGGCCACATGTGTTCAACTTCCTTGAAATCAGCGCGATGCTGAAGGCAGCCGGGGCGTTGCAGCAGGTCGAGGATGTCGAAGGGCTGGCCGAGGCGGTACGGCGGCTGATCGAATTGCCGCAGGATCGTCAGCGCATGGGCGAGGCGGGCAGGGCGGTGATGCAGGCCAATCAGGGGGCCTTGCAGCGGTTGCTGGATGGGCTGGGTGCACTTATTCGCTGATTCTGGTTCTGGCTTCCTCGCGGTTTTACCCGCGAAGAAGCCCTACGCATCTCAAGGCCTGCGTTCGAAGTTCTTCGCTGCAGCTGCCGCCAGGTCTGGTGGCAGGAAGTCCTTGTCCGGGTTGTAGTCCGGTTTCAGATACCGCCCCAGGTCCTGCAGGTCTTGCGGGCTCAGGGTGCCGGCCGCTTGCTTGAGGCTCAGGTTGTCGAGAATGTAGTCATAGCGGCTGTTGTTGTAGTCACGCACCGAGGTGTACAGCTGGCGTTGGGCGTCGAGCACGTCGACGATGTTGCGGGTACCGACCTGGTAGCCGATTTCGGTGGCTTCCAGCGCGCTCTGGTTGGAAATGATCGACTGCTTGCGCGCCTGCACCTGTTCCACATCGGTATTCACCGCACGGTGCAGGTTGCGCGTGTTCTCTACCACCTGGCGGCGCAGGCTTTCGCGCTGTTGCTCGCTCTGGCTCAGGCGCTGGTAGGCCTCGCGCACTTGCGAACTGGTCAGGCCGCCGCTGTAGATCGGAATATTCAGCTGCAGGCCGACGCTGGTCTGCTCGACGTCGCCGCTGTAACGCACGCCCAGCTGCGAAGGGTTGGTGAAGCCGAGGCTGTCGTTGTCACCCTTTTGGTACTTGGCCACCGCATCCAGGGTCGGGGCATGGCCGGCCTTGCGCTGGCGCAGGGTTTCTTCAGCGGCGCTGACGGCGTAGTTGGTCGCCAGCAGGTTGAGGTTCTGCCGCCCGGCGGTCTCGACCCAGGCTTTGGCATCGTTGGGCGTGGGCACCTGAATCGGCAGGGTGTGGACAACGCCCTGGATCGACGCGTATTCGCGGTTGGTCAGGGTCACCAGGGCTTCGAAGGCATCCTGTACCTGGCGCTCGGCGATGATCCGGTTGGCGCGGGCGGTGTCGTAGCTGGCCTGGGACTGCAAGACGTCGGTCTTGTCGGAAAGGCCCACGTCGAAACGCTCGTTGGACTGGTCGAGCTGGCGCTTGAAGGCAGATTCTTCAGCCTTGGTCGCGGCCAGGTTGTCCTGGGCGCGCAGCACCGCAAAATAGTTTTGCGCCGTCTGTAGAATGAGGTTCTGCTCGGTGGCCGACAGCTCAAGCGCTGCCTGCTCGTTGACCGCCTCGGCGGCCTGCAACTGGAACCAGCGGTCGGCACGGAACACCGGCTGCGCCAGGGTCGCACTCCAGGCGTTGCCGCTGCGGTTGGAAGTCATCGACGGTTCGTCGAGCTTGGTACGGGTGTTCAACATTTCGGCACCGGCCGACAGGTTCGGCAGCAGGCCGGCGCGGGCCTGCGGTACCACCTCGCGGCGGGCGCCATAATCGGCGCGGGCCGCTGCAAGGTCGGCGTTGTTGTCGACCGCCTCCTGGTAGACGCTGACCAGGTCGGTCTTCACCGTCATGGGCACATCCGCTGCCCAGACCACTCCGTTGGACGCACAAGACACGGCTATCGCCAGTGAGAGTTTGCGCAGCATAGAGGCAATCCTTGTACGAAATTTAATTACTGAACTGTTGAGTATCGAGCGATGGGCCAGTGTAGTGCCATGCGCCCCTGGCAACAATCGCTCAGTGCGCCTTTCATCATCCCCGCATTTACCCGCTTGGCTTTGCCGGCCACTCCAGTCTAGACTGCGCATGTTCTTGTCGGGGTGCCTTGTTGCAAAGGCTGAGATCGGAAGTTCCGGATCCCGTTGAACCTGATCAGGTTAGCGCCTGCGTAGGGAACAAGATTGCTCGCTTTCCCGGTGAGCCTCTTGTGCCAGGTCCGGGATTGTCGCCGCTGTAAAAAGCGCTAGGCACCCCATGTCCGGCACTGCATCCATCTCTGGGTGCGTCCGCGTCTTTCAGGTTCTCCCCGACATTCCATCCGCTAGGAAGCTGTCTGGAGAGCCCGTGATGAGCAAACAAGAAAAAACGATCAACCTCAGCGAATCGGCACAAGTCGATCAGCAGTCCGTGCAACCGTTCCCCCGTTCGCGCAAGGTCTATGTCGAGGGCTCTCGCCCGGACATCCGCGTGCCCATGCGCGAAATCAGCCTGCACGACACCCCGACCGACTTCGGCGGCGAAACCAATGCCCCGGTGCTGGTCTACGACACTTCCGGCCCTTACACCGACCCTGACGTCATCATCGACGTGCGCAAGGGCCTGGCCGACGTCCGTTCGGCCTGGATCGACGCCCGCGGCGACACTGAGCGCCTGGGCGGCCTGACCTCGAACTTCGGCCAACAGCGCCTGAACGATGCAGAGCTGGCCAAGCTGCGCTTCAACCACGTGCGCAACCCGCGCCGCGCCAAGGCTGGCGTCAACGTCTCGCAGATGCACTACGCCCGCCAGGGCATCATCACCGCCGAGATGGAATACGTGGCCATCCGCGAGAACATGAAGCTGCAGGAAGCCCGCGCTGCCGGCCTGCTCGACCAGCAGCACGCCGGCCACAGCTTCGGCGCCAACATCCCGAAAGAAATCACCCCCGAATTCGTCCGCGAAGAAATCGCCCGCGGCCGCGCGATCATCCCGGCCAACATCAACCACACCGAGCTGGAACCGATGATCATCGGCCGCAACTTCCTGGTGAAGATCAACGGCAACATCGGCAACAGTGCGCTGGGGTCCTCGATCGAGGAAGAAGTGGCCAAGTTGACCTGGGGCATTCGCTGGGGCTCGGACACGGTCATGGACCTGTCCACCGGCAAGCACATTCACGAAACCCGCGAGTGGATCATCCGTAACTCGCCGGTGCCGATCGGTACCGTGCCGATCTACCAAGCCCTGGAAAAAGTCGGCGGCGTCGCCGAAGACCTGACCTGGGAGCTGTTCCGCGACACCCTGATCGAGCAGGCCGAGCAGGGCGTGGACTACTTCACCATCCATGCTGGCGTGCTGCTGCGGTATGTACCGCTGACCGCCAAGCGTGTCACCGGCATCGTCAGCCGGGGTGGCTCGATCATGGCCAAGTGGTGCCTGGCGCATCATCAGGAAAACTTCCTGTACACCCACTTCGACGAAATCTGCGAAATCATGAAGGCCTACGACGTCAGCTTCTCGCTGGGCGACGGCCTGCGCCCGGGCTCGATTGCCGACGCCAACGACGCTGCACAGTTCGGTGAGCTGGAAACCCTAGGCGAACTGACCAAGATCGCCTGGAAGCACGACGTGCAGTGCATGATCGAAGGCCCAGGCCACGTGCCGATGCAGTTGATCAAGGAGAACATGGACAAGCAGCTGGAATGCTGCGACGAGGCGCCGTTCTACACCCTCGGCCCGCTGACCACCGACATTGCGCCGGGTTACGACCACATCACCTCGGGTATCGGCGCGGCGATGATCGGCTGGTTCGGTTGCGCCATGCTCTGCTACGTGACGCCCAAGGAGCACCTGGGCCTGCCGAACAAGGACGACGTCAAGACCGGCATCATCACCTACAAGATCGCCGCCCATGCCGCCGACCTTGCCAAGGGCCACCCGGGCGCGCAGATTCGTGACAACGCCTTGTCCAAGGCGCGTTTCGAGTTCCGTTGGGAAGACCAGTTCAACCTTGGCCTGGACCCAGACACCGCTCGCGCGTACCACGACGAAACCCTGCCCAAGGAGTCGGCCAAGGTCGCGCACTTCTGTTCGATGTGCGGGCCGAAGTTCTGCTCGATGAAGATCACCCAGGAAGTGCGTGAATACGCCGCCAAGATCGAAACCGTGGACGTGACGGTTGCAGATGGCATGCGTGAGCAGGCCGAGCGGTTCCGCCAGGAAGGCAGCCAGCTGTACAAAAAAGTCTGACTGCAAAACTGCCCTCTGTAGGAGCGGCCTTGCGTCGCGAAAAGGGGCGCGAAGCGGCCCCGGCACGATCAGCGGCGAAGCTGAAGCCGGGGGGGGCGCTTCGCGCCCCTTTCGCGACGCAAGGCCGCTCCTACAGCGACCGTGTTCAACCTCCTTTAATGCCGAGTGTCTGCCAGCATGACCACCCCCAGCCAATTCTCCCCCGACCACCCGGTCCCCACCCAGCAACGCATCTTTGGCGCACGTGACCTGTTCGCGCTGTGGTTCTCCCTCGGCATCGGCCTGATGGTGCTGCAGGTCGGCGCCATGCTGGCCCCAGGCCTGGGCCTTGCCGGCGCGGTACTGGCCATCGCGCTGGGCACCGGTGTGGGTGTGTTGTTGCTGGGGGCTGCCGGGGTTATCGGCAGCGACACCGGCCTTTCTGCCATGGGCACCCTGCGCCTGAGCCTGGGCAGCCATGGCGCGCGTTTGCCGGCACTGCTCAACCTGTTGCAACTGGTCGGTTGGGGCGCCTTCGAAATCATCGTCATGCGCGATGCCGCCAGCCTGCTGGGCGCGCGGGCCTTCGGTGAAGACAGTGCCTGGAACAGCCCGGTGCTGTGGACCCTGTGCTTCGGTGCGCTGGCCACTGTGTTGGCCGTCAGCGGGCCACTGGCTTTCGTGCGCAAGGTGCTGCGCGCCTGGGGTATCTGGTTGTTGATGGGCGCTTGCCTGTGGCTGACCTGGAACCTGTTTGCCAAGGCCGACCTGGCTGAGCTGTGGGGCCGCGCCGGGGATGGCTCTATGTCGCTGGCGGTGGGTTTTGACATCGTCATCGCCATGCCGCTGTCCTGGTTGCCGTTGATCGCCGACTACTCGCGCTTCGCCCGCAATGGCAAGCATGTGTTCGGCGGCACGGTAGTTGGGTACTTTATCGGCAACACCTGGCTGATGAGCTTGGGCGTTGCCTACACCCTGGCCTTTGCCGCCAGTGGCGAAGTCAATGCCTTGCTGCTGGCCCTGGCTGGCGCCGGTTTGGGTATTCCGCTGCTGCTCATTCTGCTGGACGAGTCGGAAAAGGCCTTCGCCGACATCCATTCGGCAGCGGTTTCAACCGGTGTGCTTTTGCCACTGAAGGTCGAGCACCTGGCGCTGGCCATCGGCGTGCTGTGCACCCTGATCGCCCTGCTGGCGCCGCTGGCCCAGTACGAAAACTTCCTGCTGCTGATCGGTTCGGTGTTCGCACCGCTGTTCGGCGTGGTGCTGATGGACCACTACGTGATCCGCCGCCGCCGCTTGCCGGCGCAGGTCGATGGCTTGCACTGGCAGGCGTTGCTGGCCTGGGCCGCGGGGGTGGCGGCTTATCATCTGATCGCCGCGCAAGCGCCGGACCTGGGGGCGACCCTGCCAGCGCTGGTGCTGGCAGGTGTGCTGCATGCGCTACTGAGCTTCAGCCGCGGCCGGGAAACAGCTCAGGCTTGATCACGCCGTTCAGGCGCGGGTAGGGGATCTTAAGCTCGACGTGGCCCATGGAGTAGGGCGCGATGGCATAGACCTCATACTTGACCACCACCGCGCCGTACGTCAGGGCGACGTGCGGCGACTTCTTGAAGGGCCAGGTCTTGATGAATTCGGCGTCCTTGTCCATGCCCACGCTGATCATCCACGCGCGGTGCGACTCTTCGACGGTTTTCCAGAAGGTCTCTTCCTGGCCTGGCACCAGCATGTCCTGCAGGGTCAGGACCTTGTCCAGCTTGCGCGAATAGTTGATGAAGCCACGCCCCGGCATGCCGTGGGCACCCCCGCTGTCCAGGTAGCTGGACAGTTCGATGATCACCAGTCCGTCATGCTGCTCGCGTACCTTGGCCTGCAGGTAGCTGCTGTTGCGCTTGTCGGCGCTGGCCAGGTACTGCTGCTCGTACGCCTGCAAGGTGGTTGGCGCGGCGCCGCGCTGGTTGTCTTCGGTCAGTTGCAGCAGGCGCTGTTCGACGATGCCATCGAGCTTGGGTAGGGCCGGGAAGTGAATGGTGTCGATGTTCACCAGGGGGCAGTCGCTTTCGCTGCAGCCGGGCTTGACGTGCTCCCAGGCGTCACGCTTGACCTCGAGCGGTGCCCGGTAATTAGGCGTGAACAGGCTCTGGCAGGCACCCAGGGCCAGTGCCAGCACGGCCACGGAAGTCAGTTTGACAAGTGTCATGATGATCCTTGCAGAACAGGGAAAAGTCGGCCTTTGACCGTCGGCGCGGCCTTCAGTTCGCCACTAAGCTAACAGACAGAAGGCGCGCTGTCCCGAGTGCGCGAACGGTTGCTGGAAACGGATGAAAGAGGCCGGCAGGCGGAGTAGGATGGCGCGAAGCGGTAAATGAGGTAACGAGGATTTCTATGTCAGACACGCTCAATTCAGTCCCCAAGGCGGTCGAGATCGTCAAGCGGGCCAACTGCTTCCAGGGCTTCTACAAGCTCGACAAGGTGCACCTGCGCCACGAACTGTTTGCCGGGGGCATGGGCCGCGAGATCAGCCGCGAACTGTTCGTGCGTCATGATGCGGTCTGTGTGCTGCCTTATGACCCGCTACGCGATGAAGTGGTGTTGATCGAGCAGTTTCGTGTCGGCGCGCTCGACAAGGTCGCCAACCCGTGGCTGATCGAGATGGTCGCCGGGCTGATCGACAAGGACGAGCAGCCTGAAGAGGTTGCACACCGCGAGGCAGAAGAAGAGGCCGGTTTGACCTTCAGCGCCTTGTGGCCGATGACCCGCTACTTCCCGTCGCCCGGTGGCAGTGACGAATACGTCCATCTGTTCCTTGGGCGTTGCACCAGCGAGGGCGCGGGCGGCCTGCATGGCCTGGAAGAAGAGGGCGAGGACATCCGCGTGCGCGTCTGGTCGTTCGAAGATGCCTTGCAGGCGGTACGTGACGGCCGTATCTGCAACGCTGCGACGATCATTGGCCTGCAATGGCTGGCGCTCAACAGAGACGAAGTTCGAGGTATGTGGAAGTGAACCTGCTGCGCGAGCGATATCGGGTCGACCTGGTCGGGCTGCAAGCAGCCTGCGAGGCCAACTACGCCCGCTTGATGCGCTTGTTGCCTGACATGCGCACCACCCAGAGCTCGCGTCGTATCGGCATGACCCAAGGCGATCAGATGCTCGGTGTGCTGGTACTCGATGTGGTGCTGGCCTGCCCGTATACCACCACGCTGCACGTGCGCCAGGAGCACAGCTTGCCGTGGCTGCCAGTGCCGCACCTGGAGGTTCAGGTGTACCACGATGCGCGCATGGCCGAGGTGGTCAGCGCCGAGCACGCGCGGCGCCTGCGCAGTATCTACCCGTACCCCAATGCAGGCATGCACCAGCCCGATGAAAAGGCGCAGCTCAACCTGTTCCTCGGCGAGTGGCTGAGCCACTGCCTGGCCTGTGGTCACGAATTGGCAAGCGTTCGCTGAAATGTGATGTGCGTCGGCTTCGGGTGTTTGCTCGCACCCGTTGCACAGCCATAATTCGTGCTGAATCCGTTCGAGGAGACGGCCGTTGCCGCACCTAGACCCAACCCGCCCCGTGCATGTGGTGCAACTCACCGATGCCCACCTGTTTGCCGACCCGGCCGGCACCCTGCTGGGTCTCAATACCCGGGACAGCCTGCGCCATGTGGTTGCCCAGGTGCAGCGCGAGCAACCGGCCATCGACCTGCTGCTGTGCACGGGGGACCTTTCCCAGGACGCCAGCGTGGCGTCGTATGAAGCGTTCCGCGAGTTGACCGCAGGGTTTGGCGTGGCGACGCGCTGGTTGCCGGGCAACCATGACGAAGCCAGGGTGATGGCCGACATCGCGCAGGGCACGGACCTGGTGCAAGCGGTTACCGATATCGGTGGCTGGCGCATCGTGATGCTCGATTCTGCGGTGGCCGGCGCGACCCATGGCCTGCTCGAAGAGGCTCAGCTGAGCCTGCTTGAGGGTGCATTGAAGACAGCGGGCGAGCGCCATTGCCTGGTGTGCCTCCATCATCAGCCGGTGGACATCGGCTGCGCCTGGATCGCCCCGATCGGCCTGCGCAATGCCCAGGCGCTGTTCGGCATCGTTGAACGTTATCCACAGGTGCGCGGGCTGCTTTGGGGGCATGTCCACCAGCCGTGGGATGAAATGCGCGAGGGGTTGCGCTTGCTGGCCACGCCGTCTACTTGCATTCAGTTCGCGGCGCACAGCGAGGACTTCAAGGTGAGCGAGGAACAGCCGGGCTATCGCTGGCTGCGTCTGCACGCCGACGGGCGGTTGGAGACTGGTGTAGAGCGGGCGCGGGACTTCGACGTGAAGCTGGACTTCGACAGCCCGGGGTATTGACGGCCTTGGGGCTGCTGCGCAGCGGCCCTTCAGGTTGCCGAAGAAATTGTTGCGAAAACCCCGCCGCTGCGTCAAAACCCGGCGAACGCGCTACACTGCGCGTCCCTGCGCCTGCCAGATTGGGCGCGAAGCCACAGATTCCGGGGGCAGCATGTCGGGTTCCATCCTCTATATCCATGGCTTCAACAGCTCGCCGCTGTCGAAGAAGGCGCGCCAGCTTGAGGCCGTCATGCAGCTGCTGGGGTTGTCCGAGCGATTGCGCGTACCGGCCTTGCACCATCACCCGCGCCAGGCCATTGCCCAACTGCAAGGCGCTATTGCCGAGTTGGGCGCGCCCCTGCTGGTCGGCAGTTCGCTCGGCGGCTACTATGCCACCTATCTGGCCGAGCGCCATGGCCTCAAGGCCCTGCTGATCAACCCGGCAGTGGCACCGCATCGGTTGTTCGATGGCTACCTCGGCACCCAGCGCAACCTTTACACCGATGAGGCCTGGGAGCTGACTCACGATCACGTGCAGGCCCTGGCCGAGCTGGAAGTGCCCGCCCCCGTGGATGCCAATCGCTATCAAGTGTGGTTGCAGACCGCCGATGAAACCCTGGACTATCGCCACGCCGAGCGCTATTACCGTGCTTGTGCCCTGCGTATCCAGGCCGGTGGCGACCACAGCTTCCAGGGCTTCGTCGAGCGCTTGCCGGCGATGCTGGCCTTCGCCGGTGTTGCCCCGAGTTTGTATGCGGCGCTCGACTTTTCTGTGCTCTGACTTTTGTACTCTGACCTTTTGCATTCACCTGACTGACGACGAGACCCCATGGCCAATCCCAGCGCTAGCGCCTATAACGCAGACGCCATCGAAGTCCTCTCGGGCCTTGATCCGGTCCGCAAGCGACCGGGCATGTACACCGATACCAGCCGACCGAACCACTTGGCCCAGGAGGTCATCGACAACAGCGTCGACGAAGCCCTGGCCGGTCACGCCCGTTCGGTGCAGGTCATCCTCCACGCCGACCACTCGCTGGAAGTCAGCGACGACGGCCGCGGCATGCCGGTGGACATTCACCCGGAAGAAGGCGTGTCCGGGGTCGAGCTGATCCTTACCAAGCTGCACGCGGGCGGCAAGTTCTCCAACAAGAACTACCAGTTCTCCGGCGGCCTGCACGGCGTCGGTATTTCGGTGGTCAACGCCCTGTCGACCCAGGTGCGCGTGCGCGTCAAGCGTGACGGCAACGAGTACCAGATGACCTTCGCCGATGGTTTCAAGGCCAGTGAACTGGAAGTGGTCGGCTCGGTCGGCAAGCGCAATACCGGCACCAGCGTGTACTTCAGCCCCGACCCGAAGTATTTCGATTCGCCTAAATTCTCCATCAGCCGCCTCAAGCATGTGCTCAAGGCCAAGGCCGTTCTGTGCCCGGGCCTGCTGGTCAGCTTCGAGGACAAGGGCAGCGGCGAGAAGGTCGAGTGGCACTACGAGGACGGCCTGCGTTCCTACCTGGTCGACTCGGTCAGCGAGTACCTGCGCCTGCCGGACGAGCCGTTCTGCGGCAGCCTGGCTGGCAACAAGGAAGCCGTGGACTGGGCCTTGCTGTGGCTGCCCGAGGGCGGTGACAGCGTTCAGGAAAGCTACGTCAACCTGATCCCCACCGCCCAGGGCGGCACCCACGTCAACGGCCTGCGCCAGGGCCTGCTGGACGCCATGCGCGAGTTCTGCGAATTCCGCAACCTGCTGCCGCGCGGCGTCAAGCTGGCGCCGGAAGACGTCTGGGAGCGCATCACCTTCGTGCTTTCGATGAAGATGCAGGAGCCGCAGTTCTCCGGGCAGACCAAAGAGCGCCTGTCGTCCCGTGAGGCGGCCGCGTTTGTTTCCGGTGTGGTCAAGGACGCCTTCAGCCTGTGGCTCAACGCCCACCCCGAGCTGGGCATGCAGTTGGCGGAACTGGCCATCAGCAACGCCGGCCGTCGCCTCAAGGCCAGCAAGAAGGTCGAACGCAAACGCATCACCCAGGGCCCGGCGCTGCCAGGCAAGCTGGCGGATTGCGCAGGCCAGGACCCGATGCGCGCCGAGCTGTTCCTGGTCGAGGGTGACTCGGCCGGTGGCTCGGCCAAGCAGGCGCGAGACAAAGAGTTCCAGGCGATCCTGCCGCTGCGCGGCAAGATCCTCAACACCTGGGAAGTGGACGGCGGTGAAGTCCTGGCCAGCCAGGAGGTGCACAACATTGCCGTGGCCATCGGCGTCGACCCCGGCGCCGCCGACCTGTCGCAACTGCGCTATGGCAAGATCTGCATCCTCGCCGACGCCGACTCCGACGGCTTGCACATCGCCACCTTGCTGTGCGCGCTGTTCGTTCAGCACTTCCGCCCCCTGGTGGAGGCCGGTCATGTCTACGTGGCCATGCCGCCGCTCTACCGCATCGACCTGGGCAAGGAAATCTACTACGCCCTCGACGAAGCCGAGCGTGATGGCATCCTCGACCGCCTGGTGGCCGAGAAGAAGCGCGGCAAGCCGCAAGTCACGCGCTTCAAAGGGCTGGGCGAGATGAACCCGCCACAGCTGCGCGAAACCACCATGGACCCGAATACCCGGCGCCTGGTGCAGCTGACCCTGGAAGACGTCGAGGCCACCTGCGAGCTGATGGACAAGCTGCTGGCCAAGAAGCGTGCCGGTGATCGCAAGAGCTGGCTGGAAACCAAAGGCAACCTGGCCGAGGTCATGGTTTGATTCGGCTGCTACTTGCCGCTTGCCTTGCACTGTTCGCCTTGCCGAGTTTGGCGGGCAACTGGCCGCAGTTGAAGATGGCCGCCGAGCACCCGATCGAGGGTATGCGCGGCGGCAACCTGTCTGGCCTGGCCCAGTGCCGAGGTGCGCTATGGGGCGTTTCCGACCGTGACGACGACCGCGTTTACCGCTTCGATCAACAAAATGCCGTGTGGCGTGCCCAACCGCTGACCTTCACCCCGCCGCCGGTACCGGAGAGCGGTTTGCCGTGGGGGCTGAAGTCGCGCAACTGGGCGGCGTCCTATGTCCGCGGTGGTGAACTGGACTTCGAAGGCATCACCTGTGACCAGGCCGGTAACCTTTACCTGGTCAGTGAGGCCCACGCTGCTGTCTTGCAGGTCCCCGTCGAAGGCGAGCCGGACTGGTTGAAGATCGACCCGGCCATGGTACGACAGGCCCGGGCCAGCGGCATGCTGCTGAACTTCAATGCCTTGTTCGAAGGCTTGGCGATCAACCCGGCGGGCGACCGCATCTGGCTTGCCGCCGAGCGCGAGCGCCGGGGGCTGGTGGCGATCGAGCGCCAGCAATCGGTGTGGACGTGCGGGCGCAGCTGCGTGCTGCTGAGCGAGGCCGGGGTCGAGATGCAACCGCCGCAGATGCCCAACGCGCGCGCGCTGTCGCGTGACTTCGCCGACCTGGCCTGGTTCGAGGGCAAGCTGTTTACCCTTGAGCGTAACGCCTACCGCATCTGTCGCCGCGACGCCGACAGCGGCAAGGTCGAGCGTTGCTGGTCGTTTGCCGCCGATGCGCTGGTGGATGCTCGCCGCTATGATCAGCCGTTCGGCCTGGCAGAAGCCCTGGTGATCGACGCCAAAGGCGCCTGGATTGGCCTGGACAACAACAATGGCCGCCGCGCCGATGGCGAGGTGCGGCCGATTGTCTGGCGCTTCGAAGCGCCAGAGGGCGGTTGGAGCGCCAAACCATGAGCCAGGCACCGGGCAAGCGTGCCGGCAAGCTATTGATGATCGTCGCCTGGGCGGCGGCGCTGTTCCTTGCCACGCGCTTTTTCGGTCAATGGGAAGATAGCCAGCGTAATCCCAATACCCAGGTGCGCTCCGAGCACGGCGAAGGCTTTATCGAGGTGCGCCTGCTGAGCAATGGCCAAGGGCACTTCGTGGTGGATGGCGCGATCAATGGCCAGGCGGTGCATTTCATGCTCGACACCGGGGCCACTGACGTGGCGATCCCCGAGGCCCTGGCCAGCGAGCTGGACCTGGCGCGAGGCAGCCCGGTGCTGCTCAGCACCGCAAATGGCCGCACCGAAGGCTACCGCACCCGCTTGACCACCCTGCAATTGGGCGATATCCGCTTGCAGGGCGTGCGCGCAACCGTGGTGCCAGGCCTGGACGGCCAGACCGTGCTGCTGGGCATGAGCGCCCTGAAACAACTTGAATTTACCCAGCGCGGCGGCACCATGCTGTTGCGCCAGAACCTGAAATGACGAGGCCCGCATGAGCGACCCACTGGAACTCAGCCTCGACGGCGTCGAACGCCGCTCGCTGGCTGACTTCACCGAACAGGCCTACCTCAACTACTCCATGTACGTGATCATGGACCGGGCCCTGCCGCACATCGGCGACGGCCTGAAGCCGGTGCAGCGACGCATCATCTACGCCATGAGCGAGTTGGGGCTCGATGCCGATGCCAAGCACAAGAAGTCGGCGCGTACCGTCGGTGACGTGCTCGGCAAGTTCCACCCCCACGGCGACTCGGCCTGCTACGAAGCCATGGTGTTGATGGCGCAGCCGTTCAGCTACCGCTACACCCTGGTCGATGGCCAGGGCAACTGGGGTGCACCGGACGATCCGAAGTCGTTCGCTGCCATGCGTTACACCGAGGCGCGCCTGTCGCGCTACGCCGAAGTGTTGCTCAACGAAGTGGGCCAGGGCACCGTGGACTGGGTGCCGAACTTCGACGGCACCCTGCAGGAGCCCGCAGTACTGCCGGCGCGCCTGCCCAACATCCTGCTCAACGGCACCACCGGCATCGCCGTGGGCATGGCCACCGACGTGCCGCCGCACAACCTGCGTGAAGTGGCCAGTGCCTGCGTGCGCCTGCTGGACGAGCCCAAGGCTACCATCGAGCAGTTGTGCGAGCATATCCAGGGCCCGGACTACCCGACCGAAGCCGAAATCATCACGCCCCGCGCCGAGATCCTGAAGATCTACGAAAGCGGCCGCGGCTCGATCCGCATGCGTGCCGTTTATCGCGTCGAAGATGGCGACGTGGTGGTCACCGCACTGCCGCATCAGGTCTCCGGGGCCAAGGTGCTGGAGCAGATCGCCGCACAGATGCAGGCCAAGAAGCTGCCGATGGTGGCCGACCTGCGTGACGAGTCGGACCACGAGAACCCGTGCCGTATCGTCATCATCCCGCGCTCCAACCGGGTGGATGCCGACGAGCTGATGCAGCACCTGTTCGCCACCACCGACCTGGAAAGCAGCTACCGGGTCAACGTCAACATCATCGGCCTGGACGGCCGGCCGCAGTTGAAGAACCTGCGAGCGCTGTTGCTGGAGTGGCTGGAGTTTCGTACCAACACCGTCCGGCGCCGCCTGCAGCACCGCCTGGACAAGGTGCAGAGGCGCCTGCACCTGCTCGAAGGCTTGCTGACTGCCTTCCTCAACCTGGATGAAGTGATTCATATCATCCGCACCGAGGAGCATCCCAAGCAGGCGCTGATCGAGCGTTTCGAGCTGACCGAAATCCAGGCTGACTACATCCTCGAGACCCGCCTGCGACAGCTGGCGCGCCTTGAAGAGATGAAAATTCGCGGCGAGCAGGACGAGCTGCTCAAGGAGCAGGCCAAGCTGCAGGCCCTGCTCGGCAGCGACGCCAAGCTGCGCAAGCTGGTGCGCAGCGAGCTGATCAAGGACGCCGAAACCTACGGCGACGACCGCCGCTCGCCGATCGTCGAGCGTGCAGAAGCCAAGGCGCTGTCGGAAAACGAGCTGATGCCGACCGAGCCGGTCACCGTTGTGCTATCGGAAAAGGGCTGGGTGCGCTGCGCCAAGGGCCACGACATCGACGCCACCGGCCTTTCGTACAAAGCTGGCGATGGCTTCAAGGCCGCAGCCGCCGGGCGCTCCAACCAGTTTGCCGTATTGATCGACTCCACCGGCCGCAGTTACTCGGTGGCCGCGCATACCTTGCCGTCTGCGCGGGGGCAGGGCGAGCCGCTGACGGGCCGC
Organism: Pseudomonas sp. SWRI68; assembly: GCF_014269165.1. NCBI lineage: Bacteria > Pseudomonadati > Pseudomonadota > Gammaproteobacteria > Pseudomonadales > Pseudomonadaceae > Pseudomonas > Pseudomonas sp. SWRI68. Next base: position 237,065 of record NZ_JABWRU010000004.1, read on the forward strand.
CTGGCGCCGCCACCTGGGGCGACCTTCGAGTGCGTGCTGCTACCTGAGGACGATGCGCTGTATGTGGTGGCGTCGGATGCCGGTTACGGCTTCGTGGTCAAGGGCGAAGACCTGCAGGCCAAGAACAAGGCCGGCAAAGGCCTGCTCAGCCTGCCCAACGGCGCCAAGGTCATGACCCCGCGCCCGGTGGCCAACCGCGAGCAGGACTGGCTGGCGGCGGTCACCACCGAGGGCCGGCTGCTGGTGTTCAAGGTCAGCGACTTGCCACAGTTGGGCAAAGGCAAGGGCAACAAGATCATCGGCGTGCCCGGTGATCGGGTGGCCAGTCGTGAAGAATTTGTCACCGACCTTGCGGTAATCCCTGAAGGCGCAACCCTTGTATTGCAAGCCGGCAAGCGTACGCTATCGCTGAAAGCGGACGATCTGGAGCACTACAAGGGCGAACGGGGCCGGCGCGGCAGCAAGCTGCCACGCGGCTTCCAGCGCGTCGATGGGTTGCAGGTGGAAGGCCCGGCGTAAGCTGCTGAAATGTCTGGAACGGCAATTTCAAGGCCGTTCCGGGCAGAAATGCTGGAGTCGGACAGCTATTTCGCGGATGATATGGCCCTTGCGGTGCCGGCGTGGCCGTGTGCCCGATTGAATCTACATGAGTATCACTGCGGTCTGCCTGTGGCGACCGCCTGGATGGGATGATGAAACTTCTGCGCCTTCCATTTGCGCTGTTGATGACGGGCCTGCTGGGGCTGGGCGGATGCAGCATGCATCAGCCTGTGGCCTTGTACCAGCTCGACAGCGGTGATCCTGGCCAGCCGTCGCAAAGCGCGGGCATGGCCGTGGTGCTGGGCCCGGTATCGGTTGCCGATTACCTGCAACGCGAGACGTTCCTGCAGCGTCAGGCCGATGGCAGCCTGAGTTCGGCGACCGACGGTCGTTGGGCCGGCAGCCTCTCGTCGGACATTGACCAGTTGCTGGTTCGCCAGCTGGCCTGGCGCCTGGACAGTCAGCGCGTGGTGCTGGCCCCGGCGACCACCGGCTTCAGCCCGGACGTGCAAGTGTTGCTGTCGATTACCCGCCTCGACTCGGGCAAGGATCAGCCGGCGATCCTGGACGCCCAATGGCGCCTGCTCGACCGTCGTGGCCATGTGCGTGACAACCGCATCGTTCACCTTGAGCAGCAGCATGAGGGCAGCGAAGCGTCGCAGGTGCAGGCTCAAGGGCAACTGCTGCAAAAGCTGGCTGAACAGCTGAGCACGGCGGTCAAGCCGCTGGCCAATCAGCCAGCCATTGCCGAAGAGGCGCCGAAGAAGCCCGCTGCGCCGGTACAGGTCAAGAAGGCACCCGAGAAGTCCAAGATCCCGATGGCTTCGCCGATTCGTACCGATATGGAAGTCTATCGGTTCTGATGGTTCCGCCTGATACAAAAAAGCCCGCATCGATGCGGGCTTTTTTGTATCTGCTGCGCGGGCCTTTGTAGGAGCGGCCTTGCGTCGCGAAAGGGCTGCGCAGCGGCCCCCGATTTCAGCGTCGACGCAACTATTGCTGGGGCCGCTGCGCGCCCCTTTCGCGACGCAAGGCCGCTCCTACAAGGGCCGCTGCGCGGGCCTTTCCGACCGGTCCGGCGCCCCGGCAAGGCGGCCTTTGTGTCAGGCCCGGCGCTCGTGCATCCGCGCCAATTGCCGCTCCAGCATCGACGGATACGGCTCCATCAACCGCTCTACACAGCAAGCGCCTTCCGGGCTGGCAATCGGGCGGATCCGCGCGCGTTGACGGATCAGCGCGTCATCACTGATCTGGCGCTCTACCAGCAGCAGGTTACGGCTGTGCTGCGACAGCGCCAGGGCATCCTGGGCTTTTTCGGCCATCAGCAGGTCAACCAGCTCCAACCCTTGCAGGTCATTACCCAGCGCCAGGCCCAGCTGCAGTTGCAGGGTAATGCCGCTGTCGGCCACTTCGATCTGCAAGGCATGGCCCAGCGCACGCAGTAACTCGCCACAGCAGATCGCGTTGGTCAGGTAGTCCTCGCCACAGTCGCGGCTGTGGAACAGCACCAGGGTGCTGCCGTCGTTGAGCGTGTGGGTTTCACCCTCATACAGCGAAGCGGCCTGTTCCAGGCAGTCGCGGTAGCGCTCGAGCAATTCGGTCAGGCGCGTGCGCGGCAGGCGGCGCAGTTGCTCCTGGGAGCCGAGCTGAACGGCCAGTACGGCGCTGTTCTGCGGCTCGTCCGAATCGTATGGCACCGGCTTGGGCGCGCTTTCGTCGTTGTCCAGCAGCCCGGCAAAGGCATCGTCGTCCTCTTCGTCAGCCTGGGCGACAACCTTGGCGCGCGGGGCAATCTTAGGGGCCGGCGCGTGATCGTGCAGGTCGTCGAAGTCGTCTTCGTCGTCCTCTTCTTCCGGCTCTGGCTCAGGTGGCGGCGGCGGGGCCAGGCGAGTGTGCAACTGGCGGGCAATATCGCCGATCTCGTCCTGGCGGTCGGTGGCCGGCGTATAGGGCTGCGGGTCGCGCAGCCACACCCGCAACTGCAGCAGCGGTGTGGTGATATGGCGTGCCTGGCGCAGGCTCAGGCTAAGCGCCAGGGCCAGCAGGATGGCGGCGAGGATGCCCATGCTCTGCAGGCTGATCAGCATCGGCTGCTGGAACTGGCTCATGTCCAGGCTGATGCGCAGTTGCCCGGCCGTGACGTCCTGGAAGGTGATCTTGGTCTGGTACAGGCCTTCGGCTTCACCCAGCAGGCTATTGCGCGGACGCTGGCCAGCCTCGGCGAGGATGCGGTTGTCCACGCTGTAGATGGCCGCATGGGCCACCAGCGGGTTTTTCACCAGGTTGCCCAGCAGCACGTTGAGGCTGAGGATGTCGTTGGACACCAACAGCTCGGTGGCCGACGTGGCCGTCTGCGTGGTCAGGCTCTGGCCGAGCGCGTCGGCCTGCTCGTGCATGGCCTGCTTGAACTGCAGGCCCATCACACAGGCATAGATGACCAGTGCCAGTGCCACCAGGAATATGTTGGTGCAGGCGATGCGTAGCGCCAGAGGGACGCGACGTTGACTCAGGGCACGATAGATCATCAGGAAGAAGTTGTCTGGCTTGACGGGGGTGGGCCGGTTCACAGCGCTCGGCTCTTAATGGCATAAAAGTGTTGGGCAGTATAGCGACACCGGTTTTGTCGGCAAAGCATCGTTCGCGCCCGATGGTCACTGAAAATCGGTAGAATGCGCATTTTTCATCGAAGTCGGAGTCCGGTCTTGCGCGAAATCGTCCTGATCAACATCACAGGTGAAGACCGTCCAGGTCTCACTGCGGCCATCACTGGCGTCCTGCTGCAGGGCGGTGTGAGCATTCTCGACATCGGCCTGGCGGTCATGCACGGCACGTTGTCGTTCGGCATTCTGGTCGATATCCCGGACAACGAAGTGGCCACTCGCCTGCTGCAAAGCGTGCAGGCCAAGGCCCACGAACTGAATCTGCAGGCCCGTTACACGCCGATTTCCGAGGCGGATTACCAGCATTGGGCCGATGGCCACGGAGAGGCGCGTCATATCGTCACCCTGCTCAGCCGCAAGATCACCCCTGAGCAGTTGCAGCGCGTCAGTGCGGTCATCAGCCAGTACGGCCTGACCATCGAGCGCATCGAACGCCTGTCTGCCCGCGTGGGGCTGGATGCCGAGACCGAGAAGGGCAAGGCGGCCATCGAGATCTCCGTGCGCGGCGTGCCGAGCGATGCTCAGGCGTTGCGCGCAGACTTCTTCGCCCTGGCAGAAGCCTTGAGTGTCGACATCGCTTTCCAGAAGGACGACTTGTTCCGTCGCAACCGCCGCCTGGCGGTATTCGACATGGACTCGACCCTGATCGAGGCCGAAGTCATCGACGAGCTGGCCAAGGCCGCTGGCGTGGGCGAGCAGGTGGCAGCGATCACCGAGCGGGCGATGCGTGGCGAGCTGGACTTCCGCGCCAGCTTCAAGGAGCGCATGGCGTTGCTCAAAGGCCTGGATGTAGGGGTGCTGGATGAGATCGGTGCGTCGCTGCGCCTGACCGAAGGTGCCGAGAACCTGTTCGCCGAGCTCAAGCGCCTGGGTTACAAGACTGCGATCCTGTCCGGTGGCTTCACGTACTTCGCCAAGCAGGTGCAGGCGCGCCTGGGTATCGACTATGTGTTCGCCAATGAGCTGGAAGTGGTCGACGGCAAGGTGACCGGCGTTGCCGTGGAGCCGATTGTCGATGCTCAGCGCAAGGCTGAACTGCTGCAGCAACTGGCCAGTGAAGAGGGCTTGCAACTGGACCAGACCATCGCCGTGGGGGATGGCGCCAACGACCTGCCAATGTTGTCGCTGGCCGGCCTGGGCGTGGCCTTCCGCGCCAAGCCGCTGGTGCGTCAATCGGCCAAGCAGGCGATTTCCACCCTGGGGCTGGATGGGGTGCTGTACCTGTTGGGCCTGCGCGACCGCGACGCGCGCGGTTGATCTGAACGACCGGGGCTGCCCAGCAGCCCCAGCTTCTACAAGGCGATCAAGCCTGCGCAGGCGCTGCCAACTGCTGGCCCATGCGCACTGCCGACCCCGCACCCAGGCTTTCAGCCCACTTCACCTGCTCTGGCCCGAACAGCACGATGGCGGTCGAGCCCAGTTTGAAGCGGCCCAGCTCGGCGCCTTTTTCCAGGTGGATCGGCGCACGGCTGGCTTCGTCGTAACGGAAGGTCTTCAACTCACGCTTGGGCGGCGTTACCAAGCCGGCCCAGACCGTCTCGATCGAAGCAACGATCATCGCACCTACCAGCACCACGGCCATCGGGCCGCGTTCGGTGTCGAACAGGCAGACGACGCGCTCGTTACGGGCAAACAGCTCAGGCACGTTTTCGGCCGTGGTCTGGTTCACCGAGAACAGGCGGCCCGGTACGTACACCATCTCGCGCAGGGTGCCGGCCAGCGGCATGTGCACGCGGTGGTAATCCTTCGGCGACAGGTAAATGGTGGCGAATTCGCCGCCCATGAACGGCGCGGCCAGGGCCGGGTCGCCACCCAGCAGCTCCAGGGCGCTGTAGCCGTGGCCCTTGGCCTGGAAGATGCGGCCGTGCTCGATCGGGCCAAGCTGGCTGACAGCACCGTCGGCTGGGCACAGGATGGCGCCGGGGGTTTCGTCGAGCGGACGGGCGCCGGGCTTCAAGGCACGGGTGAAGAACGCGTTGAAGTGTTCGTAAGCGCTCAAGTCCTCGACCAGGGCCTCGGACATGTTCACCTGGTAGCGCTTGGCAAACCAGGCGGTGAAGGCGTTTTTGAACCAGCGTGCACGGCACTCGGCAATGCAGCCGGCCAGCCGCGACAGCAGGTGGTGCGGCAGCAGGTACTGGCTGATGATGAACAAACGGGATTTCATGCAGGTTCCTTAAACTTCAACAGGCGTGTCCGGGTGGTTGCCCCATTCGCTCCACGAGCCAGCGTAAGCCTTGACGCGTGGGTAACCGAGGGCTTTGGCCACCAGGTAGGTGAAACCGGAGCGGCGGTGGCTCTGACAATGGGTGATCACTTCCTTGTCGGGCGTGATGCCCAGCTTTTGCAGGACTTCGGCGATGTCGTGGCGGATGCGCAGGTGGTCGTTGAGGTCCATGCCGGCCGTCCACTCGAAGTTGACCGCGCCGGGGATGTGGCCGCCTTTGGCCGCCAGCACCTTCTCGCCGCTGTACTCCAGCGGGCCGCGGGCGTCCCAGATGACCAGGTCATCGGCGCCCAGGCGGCTTTGCAGGTACTCGCGGGTGGCCGTTGGCTCACTGTGCACCTGCAGGCGCACGGTGGCATTGCTGCTGGCCGGCACGTCGGTGGAGAGCGTGTCCGCCGGCCAGGCCTGAATGCCGCCATTGAGGTAGTGGTAGGCCTTGTGGCCGATCACGTCGAGCAACCAGATGAAGCGCCCGGCCCAGCCGCCGCCTTCATCGTCATAGACCACGTAGACGGCATCGTCGCGATGACCGAGCTCGCTGAACAGTTTTTCCAGGTCGGACAGTGCCGGCAGCAGGCCCGGCGCTGGTGGCAGGCCCAGCTGAGTGCGCTTGCCTTCGACGAAGCGGGCGCCGGGGATGTGCCCGCTGACATAACGGTTCGCGCTGCTCAAGTCGACCAGGATCAAGTGCGGCGAACCCAGGCGCGGCAAGAGATCCGCGGCTTCGATCACCAGGGGCAGGCCGGAAAAGTCAGTCATCCACGGTCTCCAGTGTGGAAAGAGGGGCGATTGTAGCGCAAGGCTCAGCCCTTGCGGTTGGCAAACACGGACAGCGCGCGCTCGATGCATTGCGCGGTTTTACCAAAGGCTTGCACGCTGATATCGGCCAGAGGGTTGCCGCCTTGGTCGGCCACCGCCAGCATCAGGACCTGGTCGTTGACTGCCAGCGAGCGCAGCAGCAGGTGCTCGCTCCGGAAGAGGGCGCGCAGCGGTGCAGGCAGCAGGGCCGAGAACTGGCCGTGGTTTTCCGGGGTCAGGCGCAATTGCCCGGCCTTGCTCATCAGTTTTTGCAGCAGCTTGCTTTGCGGCACTTGCAAGGCCATGGCAGCGGCTTCCTTGGGCAGGCCGGCGGTCTGCTGTACGCGCAGGTAGTCGGTCGCCTTGTCCAGGGTCAGCAGCATGATGCGCTGCATGCCGCAGGCCAGCAGGGCCTCGCGGGCCTGGGTGGCCAGGTGCACGGTATTGGTGAACGGGCTTGGCTGCGCCAGCAGGTCCTGGCACAGCGTGCGCCAGCGGTTCAGTTCTTCACTGCTGGGCGGCGGTGGCGCCAGCATGCCTGGGTGCGGGCGGCGTTGCTGCCAGGGCCAGATCAGCGCTTCGGCCGGGTGGAACAGTGCCTGGTGGGCATGGCGCCGGGCGCTGGCCGCCGCTTGCTGGTGAACCTGCTGCTGCACGTCATCCAGCGACGTCTGCAGGTACAGCGCAGTCAGCAACTGCCAGCGCAGCAGGTGCGGGTTGTCCCAGCCCACCTGCGCCGCCAGGGCCAGGCCGTTGGCCAGCAGCACGGTATTGGCCGGCTGGTTGAACCAGCGGCGCAGGCCGGGCTCCTCATCCAGGCGGTGTTGCTGGCTCAGCACGTCCTGATCGCGGGCAATGTTGAACACCTGCGCCAGTTGCTCGCGTTCATCCAGCAGCATGCGGTAGCCCTGGGTCACCCATTGCGGCAGGCGCCAGTACTCAGCCATGGTCTGGCACAGCGCCATGATGCGCACACCGAACAGTTCCTGCTCCACCTCGGCGGCTTTCTCACCCTTGTGGATAACCCGCAGCTCCCAGGTGTCGAGCAGCTTCGGGTAGGCCAGGGCCAGCGGCCAGAGTGGGGCGAGGAACAGCAGGCTGCCCCAGTGGATTTCTTGCCACAAGCGCGCCAGGCGGCTGGCGAACAGGCCGCTGGCCTGCTGCGAGGCGTGCTGGCTGATCAGCTGGAACTGGCCCAGTACCGGCGGGACCTCGTCGGCTGGCAGCGAGGGCAGGCGCTTGAGCAACTGCTCGATACGCGTCAGGCCCAGCCGGTTCAGGGCAATTTCCAGGCTCTCGGCGGGCTCGGCCTGGCTGGCGTTGGCCGGGTGATTGGCCTCACGCATGACCGAAAGCACCAGTGCCGGGCTATCCTGCATCAGTTCGGCGATATCGCGCAGGGAGCGGCGGCTGTCGTTTATGGCCGCCAATACCCGGTCGTAACTCTGTTTCGGCACAGGTATGCGAACACTCTCCAGCAGCTTTACCCAGGCCTCTAACGTACGTGGCGGCTGAGCGGGCACCTTGGTTTCAATTGGCATTTTGACATCAGTCCGAACTGGCTTTTCGCTTTGAGTGGCTATAGTCTGGCGCAGTTCTGCCGATAAGTAGAAGAAGAGTTTTAAAGCTCCCGTCTCTCACCCTGACCACGACAGCAAGTGCTTTGAACCTATGGCTAAAATTATCGGCATCATCGTCGTATTCGCGAGCGTGCTCGGCGGATACGTGCTCTCCCACGGCAAGATCGCGGCGCTGATCCAGCCGTTCGAAGTACTGATCATCGGCGGTGCGGCCTTCGGTGCATTCTTGCAGGCCAACCCTGGCCACATGACTATGCACGTCATCAAGAAGTCGATGAAGATGTTCGGCTCGCGCTTCACCCACGCCTATTACCTGGAGGTGCTGGGCCTGGTGTACGAGATCCTCAACAAAAGCCGTCGTGAAGGCATGATGGCCATCGAGAGTGATATCGAGGACGCCGCGGCCAGCCCCATCTTCGCCAAGTACCCCACCGTACTGGCTGATGAGCGCATGACCGCGTTCGTCTGCGACTACTTGCGCATCATGTCCACCGGCAACATGGCCCCGCACGAGCTCGAAGGCTTGTTCGACATGGAGCTGCTGAGCATGAAGGAAGAGCTCGAACACCCCTCCCATGCGGTGAACGGCATTGCCGACGGCATGCCGGGCTTCGGGATCGTTGCGGCGGTACTCGGCATCGTGGTGACCATGGCCTCGCTCGGCGAGGGCGACCAGGCGGCCATCGGCATGCACGTGGGTGCGGCACTGGTCGGTACCTTCTTCGGTATCCTGGCGGCCTATGGCTTCTTCGGCCCGTTGGCCAAGTGCCTGGAGCACGATGCCAAGGAAGAGATCAACCTGTACGAGTCGATCAAGGCCTCGCTGGTCGCGTCGGCCTCGGGCATGCCACCGTCCCTGGCTGTCGAGTTCGGTCGCAAGGTGCTTTACCCCAAGCATCGCCCAAGTTTTGCCGAGCTGGAACAAGCGGTTCGCGGTCGCTGAGTCATGGAGAACAATCAGCCGATAATCATCAAGCGCGTCAAGCGCTTCGGCGGCGGCCACCATGGCGGCGCCTGGAAAATCGCCTTTGCCGACTTCGCCACGGCGATGATGGCGTTTTTCCTGGTGCTCTGGCTGTTGTCCACAGCCACGCCTGAGCAGAAGATCGCCATTGCCGGCTATTTCAAGGACCCGATCGGCTTTTCCGAGAGTGGCACGCCCTACGTCATCGACCTGGGCGGTTCGCCCGAGATGGCACCGGAGAAGACTATCAACCCTGAAGTGAAGTCCGAACCGACGCCTGAATCCAGCGTTCAGCTGAGCAAGGACCAGGTCGAGACCATGGCCGAGCAGGTCGAACGCGAGCGCCTCGAGTTGTTGCTGCAGGAGCTGCAGAACAAGGTCGAGGAAAACCCGCAACTGCAGAAGTTCAAGGACCAGATTCTGTTCGAGATCACTCAGGACGGCTTGCGCATCCAGATCATGGATGCCGAGAACCGGCCGATGTTCGACATCGGCAGTGCGCGCTTGCAGCCGTATTTCGAGGACATCCTGCTGGCCATGGCCGACACCATCAAGGCGGTGCCGAACAAGATCAGCATCAGTGGCCACACTGATGCCAAGCCGTTTGCTGGCACCGGTGAGTTCGGCAACTGGGAACTGTCGGCCAACCGTGCCAACGCGGCGCGGCGCGCGCTGGTCGCTGGCGGCTATCCGGACGAGCAAGTGGCCCGGGTGGTGGGTTACGCCTCGTCGTCGTTGTTCGACCGCAAGGACCCGTTCAACCCGGTCAACCGGCGCATCGACATCATCGTGCTGACCAAGAAGGCCCAGCGCAACATCGAGGGTGAACAGGCCGCGCCCGAAACACCGCCGGCCGAGCCCGCAGCACCTGCCGACACCGCCCCCGGCGCCTCGGCCCCGGCTGTGCCAGAGGCCGAGCAGGCGCCGATGCAGCCGCGTGAGCTGCGCGAGAAGCTGAACATCTTCGAGGATGGGACGCTGAAGATGGACGACGCCAAAGAGCAATAGCCCCGCGCGCAGCCGCTCCGATAGAGAAACAGTTATCGCATTGATAGCTGTGCCTCTGTGGGGGCGGGCTTGCCCCGCGAACACCGGCGAAGCCGGTGCCAGCCATCACATGGCCGTCAAAACCCCCGGCGGATCTTGGCCTTGAGATCGGCATGAAAGAAATCGGCATTATCCCTGTCAGTACCCGACCCTCGCTCTGGCGGCAGTGACATAGCCCGCTCGAACGTGCGTTCGTCATGATAGGCCCGCACGAACAGGTCGATATGCGCCTGCTCACGCATGCACGGCCACCTGCCCAGGCATTCCGGTAGCGGCGCTGGCCCTTTGCGATAGAAGCTGACCCGGCGGCAGGCCATTGCCGCAGCCCCCAGCAGCCAAGCAGTCCACCAATCTTCGGCAGTGTCGTCAGGCAGCACCCCGACCCAATGAGTAGCATCGCTCATCTGCTGGCAGAAACTGCCATGCAGGTCATCGCGGGTCTGCCCTTCGCTGTCAAGCTGCACCACTTGGGTGGCGATGCCTTCGAGCAGCAGGCGCTCATTGAGGATGAACGCATCGAGCCGCTCTTCGTGGCGGTAGCTGATAAGAACCGGCATGGCGGTTGCCCTCCCTGATAGAAGGCATGACCATCAGCGAAAGCAGTAGAAGGGGCAATAGATGACGGTAAAACCGGAGCGATCCTACATGCTCCGGTAATACTTCCTACAAAACAGGCTGATCAGTAGCTGTCTTCCGGCAGGCTGGCGATGATCGAGCGGTAGCTGTTCATGCGCTGCTGCTTGATACGGCCATCGTCCAGTGCCTGAAGCAGTGCGCAGCCTGGCTCGCGGTCATGTTTGCAATCGCGGAAGCGACAGGTGCCGAACAGGTCGCGAAACTCGATGAAACCGTCTTCCACGTCATCGCGGCTGACATGGCCCAGGCCAAATTCGCGAATGCCCGGCGAGTCGATCAGGTCGCCGCCGTTGGGGAAGTGGTACAGGCGCGCGGTAGTGGTGGTGTGCGTGCCCTGGCCCGACCACTCAGACAGGTCGCCGACGCGGGTGTCGGCGGCAGGCAGCAGGCTGTTGACCAGGGACGACTTGCCCACGCCCGACTGGCCGACGAATACGCTGATGTGCCCGTCCAGCATCTGCTGCAGGCGTTGCATGCCATCACCCTGGTGGGCAGAAACCTCCAGCAAGGGGTAGCCGAGGTCGCGATAGACTTCGAGCAGCGCATGCAGGGCCGGGCCGTTCTCGTCGTTGATCAGGTCGGCCTTGTTCAGCAGCAGCAGCGGACGGATGCCGGCGTGCTCGGCGGCTACCAGGTAGCGGTCGATCAGGTTCGGGTGTGGCTCGGGCGCTGGCGCGAAGACGATCACGATCAGGTCGACGTTGGCCGCCACCGGCTTGAGCTGGCCGTGGTTGTTCGGCCGGCACAGCTCGGTGCTGCGCGGCATCTGCGCGACGATCACGCCGATGCCTTGGTTACCTGCACGCCAGACCACACGGTCGCCTGTGACCAGTGCGGGCAGGTTGGCCCGCAGGTGGCAACGGAACACCTGGCCGGCCGTATCGCCGTCCTGGGCCTCGACCTCGACCTGCACACCAAAGTGGGCAATCACCAGGCCCAGTTGTTCTGGCCCCAGGTCGCCGCCCTCCAGTTCATGCAGCGTGTGCTGCTCGCGTTTGGCGGCGCGAGCGGCGCGCTCGTTCTGGATTTTTTCGATACGCCAGTTTTGGCGACGATTGAGCTGGCGTTTGGCCATGAAGGTTCCGTGCTGGGACAGATTGAAAACGGCAGGCAGTTTAGCACGCCGGGCGCTCGACCATTGGGCTTACCTTTGCGCCGCGCATGCGCCGGCCGCCCCCGCTAGGCTACTATGACGGCCTATACGAGGAGCCCCTGCATGCACAACCCACAGAACCTGATCTGGATCGACCTGGAAATGACCGGCCTGGATCCGGACAGCGACGTCATCATCGAGATGGCCACGATTGTCACCGACAGCGATCTGAACACCCTGGCCGAAGGCCCGGTGATCGCCATTCACCACAGTGACGAAGTGCTGGCGCGCATGGACGAGTGGAACACCCGTACCCACGGCGGCTCGGGCCTGACCCAGCGTGTGCGCGAAAGCCGCGTCAGCATGGCCGAGGCCGAGGCGCAGACCATCGCCTTCCTCGAGCAGTGGGTGCCCAAAGGCAAGTCGCCCATCTGCGGCAACAGCATCTGCCAGGACCGCCGTTTCCTTTATCGCCATATGCGCAACCTGGAAAACTACTTCCATTACCGCAACCTCGACGTCTCGACCCTCAAGGAGCTGGCCGCACGCTGGGCGCCGAATGTTCGCGACAGCTTCAAGAAGGGCGGCACCCACCTGGCGCTGGACGATATCCGCGAGTCGATCGCCGAGTTGCGCCACTACCGCGAGCACTTCATCAAGGTGTGAGCTGAAAGGGCGCAGATATTGTGTCTGCGCCCTCTTTTGGTGCCTCGGGCAACTGGTTAGACTGCGCGCCTTTCTCGCACGGACTCGCACCATGTTGTTGATGCTCTACCTCATTGCCATCACCGCTGAAGCCATGACCGGTGCCTTGTCTGCCGGCCGCCGCGGCATGGACTGGTTTGGCGTGGTGCTGATTGCCTGCGTCACCGCCCTGGGCGGTGGCTCGGTGCGTGACGTGCTGCTTGGGCACTACCCGCTGACCTGGGTCAAGCACCCGGAGTACCTGGTACTGACCAGCTGTGCGGCACTGCTGACGATTTTCATCGCACCGATGATGCGCCGCCTGCGTTCATTGTTCCTGGTGCTCGATGCCCTGGGGTTGGTGGCGTTTACCTTGATCGGTTGCATGACGGCGCTGGAGATGGGGCAGGGCATGCTGGTGGCGTCGATCAGCGGGGTGATCACCGGGGTATTTGGTGGGATCTTGCGGGATATCTTCTGTAACGACATCCCGCTGGTGTTCCGCCGGGAGCTGTATGCCAGCGTGTCGTTTGCGGCGGCATGGTTCTATCTGGGCTGCGTGCACTTTCAGCTGCCGGCGGAGCAGGCGACGTTGCTGACCTTGTTTGGCGGGTTTCTGCTGCGTTTGCTGGCGATCAGGTTTCATTGGGAAATGCCCAAGTTTCATTACAACGACCAGCAGTGAGGGGCTTCGCCCGCCTGACCCCACCTACACCTGTCCGTGACGCTCCAGCGCCCACTCGACATGCTCACGCACCAGTGCCGACGGGTCATCCCGTCGGGCCTTCAAGGCCTCCAGCACCGGAATCGTCGAAGGGGCATTGCCCAACCCCACCGCCAGGTTTCGCAGCCAGCGTTCATACCCCGCCCGCCGCAATGGCCCGCCTTCGGTCTTGCGCAAAAAAGTCTTTTCATCCCACAGGAACATCTCGGCCAACTCGGCATTCTCCAGCCCATGCCGGGGTTGGAAGTCACTCTCCTGAGTGGGCCGGGCAAAGCGGTTCCACGGGCAGACGATCTGGCAGTCATCGCAGCCGAACACTCGGTTGCCCATCATCGAACGCAACTCGACGGGAATCGCACCCTTCAGCTCGATGGTCAGGTACGAGATGCAGCGCCTGGCATCCAGTACATAGGGGCCGACAAAGGCTTGGGTCGGGCAGATGTCCAGGCACGCCTGGCACCGCCCGCAGTGCTCGCTGGTATGTGCTTCGTCCACCGGCAGTGGCAGGTCGACGAACAGCTCGGCAAGGAAGAAGTAGCTACCGGCCTTGCGATTGAGCAGCAGGGTGTTCTTGCCGATCCAACCCAGCCCAGCTTGCTCGGCAATCGCCTTTTCCAGCACCGGGGCGCTGTCGACGAACGCCCGGTAACCGAACGGGCCAATGTCTTCCTGGATGCGATCGGCCAGGTGCTGCACGCGTTTGCGCACCAGTTTGTGGTAATCGCGGCCAAGGGCGTAGCGCGATACGTAGGCCTTTTCTGGCTGGGCCAGGCGTTGCGCCATCTGCGTGTCGCCTGGCAAGTAGTCCATGCGCAGCGACACCACCCGTACCGTGCCGGGGATCAACTGGTCAGGGTGGGCACGCTTGCCGTCGTGAGCGGCCAGGTACTCCATTTCGCCCTGGTAGCCAGCATCGAGCCAGCGTTGCAGGTGCTGTTCGTGCTCGCCAAGGTCCACACCGGCGATGCCGACGTGGGCAAAACCGAGTTCTCGGCCCCAATTCTTGATCGATTGGGCCAGTGCGGCGAGGTCAAGTGTGCAAGCGGACATGGATGGGCAAGGCAATACGGGCTCAGGTGCGTATAATTCTGCCAGACATTGGAGCCTTTGACCCCATGCCCCAGACCAAACACCCAGGTAGTGCCCCGCAACTGCTCAGCAGCGTGACCGTCGCGCACCTGCCGGCAAGGCAGGCGCATGCCCATAAAGGTGACTTCGGCCATGTGCTGGTGGTCGGTGGCGACCTCGGTACCGGCGGCGCGGTGCTGCTCAGTGCCGAGGCGGCGCTGCGCTGTGGCGCGGGCCTGGTCAGCGTGGCAACGCGGCCGGAACATGTCGGTGCGAGCCTGGCCCGCCTGCCAGAAACCATGTGCCTGGGCGTGAGTTCGGCCAATCAGTTGATGGGCGTGCTGGAGCGCGCCTCGGTGCTGGTGGTCGGCCCGGGGCTGGGGCAGGGCGCATGGGGCCGCAGCCTGCTGTCGGCAGTGGCCAATGCCGCGCGCCCGCAGGTGTGGGATGCCGATGCGTTGAACTTGCTGGCGCGCACGCCGCTGGCCCTGCCCAGTGGCAGCATCCTGACCCCGCACCCTGGGGAGGCGGCGCGGTTGCTGGGGATTTCCACCGAGGCCGTTCAGGCCGACCGACCGGGCGCTGCTCGCAAGCTCGCCCGCCGCTATGCCAGCGTCTGCGTGCTCAAGGGCGCCGGCACCCTGGTGGCCGACCCTGATGGGCAACTGGCGCGCTGTGACCGTGGCCACCCGGCCATGGCCGGTGCTGGTCTGGGCGACGTCCTCACCGGCGTGCTGGCGGCGTTGCTGGCTCAGGGCATGGCGGCCTGGCCGGCGGCCTGCCTGGGTGTCTGGCTGCATGCCTGTGCGGGCGAGCGCCTGGGCGTCAAGGGTAGAGGCTTGGCAGCCAGCGATCTGGCGCCGGTCATTCGTGAGTTGTTGGAGGAGCATTCTGCGTGTCTGGCTTAACCTTGTTTTTGGCCGATGAAGCGGCCATGGTCGCGTTTGGTGCGCGGCTTGCCGAAGTGACCGGCGGTCACGGCGTGATTTTTCTCGAAGGTGACCTGGGGGCTGGCAAGACCACGCTCTCGCGTGGCCTGATCCGCGGCCTGGGCCATACTGGTGCAGTCAAGAGCCCGACCTTCACCGTGGTCGAGCCTTACGAGATCGGAGACGTGCGCGCTTTCCATTTCGACCTGTATCGCCTGGTCGATCCGGAGGAGTTGGAGTACATGGGCATTCGTGACTACTTCGATGGCGATGCGTTGTGCCTGTTCGAGTGGCCGGAAAAGGGTGCGGGCGTTTTGCCAAAGCCTGACCTGACCATTACCATAAGCCCCCAAGCGCGCGGACGCTCGCTGAACCTTTCGCCGCAGGGGGCTCGCGGCGAGGCCTGGTGCGTGGCACTGGGCAAACACTAAAAACAGAAAGTGGGGTAGGTATGCGCATACGCGCACTGGTCGCCATCGTTGGTCTGCTGCTGACAACGGTGACCGTTGAGGCTCTGGCCGTCACACAAGTCAAGAGCGTGCGCCTGTGGCGCGCGCCGGACAACACGCGGCTGGTCTTCGACCTGTCTGGCCCCGTGCAGCACAGCGTCTTCACCCTCAGCGCACCTGATCGCCTGGTCATCGACATCAATGGCGCGACCCTGGCCGCGCCGTTGAACGTGGCCACGTCCAATACACCGATCAGCAGCGTGCGTTCGGCCCAGCGCACGCCTACCGACCTGCGCGTGGTGGTCGACCTGAAAAAGTCGGTCACACCCAAGAGCTTCACCCTCGCGCCCAATGCCCAGTACGGTAACCGCCTGGTGGTCGACCTGTACGACCAGGAGGCCGATGCCGTCGCCGCCAGCACGCCGACCCCACCGCCTGTGCCAGTACAAACGCCTGCGACCACGCCGGCCGTGCCGGTGAGCCCGGCCCAACCGGCCATCAAGCTGCCACCGGTGCCTAGTGGCAAGCGTGACATCGTGGTCGCCATCGATGCCGGTCACGGCGGTGAAGACCCGGGCGCCTCTGGCTCGCGCGGGCAGCACGAAAAAGACATCGTGCTGCAGATCGCCAAGGAACTGCAGCGCCAGATCAACAGCGAGAAGGGCTTCCGCGCCGAGCTGACCCGTACTGGTGACTATTTCATCCCGTTGCGCAAACGCACCGAAATCGCCCGCAAGAAGGGCGCCGACCTGTTCGTCTCGATCCACGCCGACGCCGCGCCATCCAGGGCCGCTTTCGGTGCGTCGGTATTTGCCTTGTCCGACCGTGGCGCCACGTCCGAGACCGCGCGCTGGCTGGCCGACACGGAAAACCGCTCCGACCTGATCGGCGGTGCTGGCAACGTCAGCCTCGACGACAAGGACCGCATGCTGGCTGGCGTGTTGCTCGACCTGTCGATGACCGCCACCCTCAGCTCCAGCCTCAATGTCGGGCAGAAGGTGCTGGGCAACATGGGCCGCGTCACTTCCCTGCACAAGCAGCGGGTGGAACAGGCGGGCTTCATGGTGTTGAAGTCGCCAGATATTCCGTCGATCCTCGTTGAAACAGGGTTTATCTCCAACGCTAACGAGGCGGCCAAACTGGCGACCCGCAGCCACCAGCAGGCCCTGGCGCGCTCGATCCACACCGGCGTGCGGCAGTTCTTCCAGCAGAACCCGCCGCCCGGCACCTACATTGCCTGGCTGCGTGACACCGGCAAGATCGCTGCCGGCCCACGTGAGCACACCGTGCGCCCTGGCGAAACCCTGGCCATGCTTGCGGTTCGCTATCAGGTCAGTGTGGCCAGCTTGCGCAGCACCAACAGCCTCAAGACCGATGAGCTGAAGGTCGGCCAGCGTCTCGATGTGCCAGCCACCACCCTGGCTTCGCAGCAATGAATGGTGGTTCGCGCATCCAGCTGCTAAGCCCGCGGCTGGCTAACCAGATTGCCGCCGGTGAGGTGGTCGAGCGCCCGGCTTCGGTGGCCAAGGAGCTGCTGGAGAACAGCCTCGACTCCGGTGCCCGGCGCATCGATGTCGAAGTCGAGCAGGGTGGGGTCAAGTTGCTGCGCGTGCGCGACGATGGCGGCGGAATCTCCGCCGACGACCTGCCGTTGGCCCTGGCCCGTCACGCCACCAGCAAGATCCGTGAGCTGGAAGACCTCGAAGGCGTGCTGAGCCTCGGTTTCAGGGGGGAGGCCCTGGCCTCGATCAGCTCGGTGGCGCGCCTGACCCTGACGTCACGCACGGCCAGTGCCGGCGAGGCCTGGCAGGTCGAGACCGAAGGCCGCGACATGACCCCGCGCGTGCAGCCTGCCGCGCACCCGGTCGGTACATCGGTCGAGGTGCGCGACCTGTTCTTCAACACCCCGGCGCGGCGCAAGTTCCTCAAGGCCGAGAAGACCGAATTCGACCACCTGCAGGAAGTCATCCGTCGCCTGGCCCTGGCCCGCTTCGATGTCGGCTTCCACCTGCGCCACAACGGCAAGAGCATCCTCAGCCTGCACGAGGCCCATGATGAAACCGCGCGTGCGCGGCGGGTCGGCGCCATTTGCGGGCCTGGCTTCATGGAGCAGGCGCTGCCCATCGATGTCGAGCGCAACGGCCTACGCCTGTGGGGCTGGGTAGGGCTGCCGACCTTCTCGCGTAGCCAGGCCGACCTGCAGTACTTCTTCGTCAACGGCCGGGCGGTGCGCGACAAGCTGGTGGCCCACGCTGTACGCCAGGCGTACCGGGACGTGCTGTTCAACGGTCGGCACCCGACCTTCGTGCTGTTCCTGGAGCTTGAGCCAAACGGCGTCGACGTCAACGTGCACCCGACCAAGCACGAAGTGCGCTTTCGCGAAGGGCGTTCGGTGCACGACTTCCTTTACGGTACCTTGCACCGTGCCCTGGCCGACGTGCGGCCGGAAGACCAGTTGGCCGCGCCCGCCGCCGTTGCCGAAATCGTTCGCCCCAGTGGCCAACAGGCCGGTGAATTCGGGCCTCAGGGTGAGATGCGCCTGGCCTCGCCGGTGCTCGAACAGCCTCGGGCACCTCAGTTTTCGATTTCCAATGGTGGCAGTGGCGCGGGCTATCAGTCCCAGTACAGCCCGCGTCCGTCCCAGCCGTTGCCGGCAGCCGAGTCGCAAGCCGTCTATCGCGAGTTCTACAAGCCGCTGGCCGACGGCGCCGAGACGCCGTCGTCGCTGCCCGAAAGCCAGGGTGATATTCCACCGCTGGGCTACGCCCTGGCCCAGCTCAAGGGCATCTATATTCTGGCCGAGAACGCCGTGGGCCTGGTGCTGGTGGACATGCACGCTGCGCATGAGCGGATCATGTACGAGCGGCTCAAGGTGGCCATGGCCAGCGAAGGCTTGAGCGGTCAGCCACTGCTGGTGCCCGAATCGCTGGCGATGAGCCAGCGCGAAGCTGACTGCGCCGAGGAACATGCCCAGTGGTTCCAGCGTCTGGGCTTCGAGCTGCAGCGCCTGGGCCCCGAGACGTTGGCGATCCGGCAGATCCCGGCGTTGCTCAAGCAGGCCGAGGCCAACCGCCTGGTACAGGATGTGCTCGCCGACCTGATGGAATACGGCACCAGTGACCGCATTCAGGCGCACCTCAACGAATTGCTCGGCACCATGGCCTGCCACGGCGCCGTGCGCGCCAACCGGCGCCTGGCCATCCCCGAGATGAACGCACTGCTGCGCGACATGGAAAGCACCGAGCGCAGCGGCCAGTGCAATCATGGCCGCCCGACCTGGACCCAAATGGGCCTGGACGATCTGGACAAACTTTTCCTGCGCGGTCGATGACATGAGCGGCAAGCCCCCAGCAATATTCCTCATGGGCCCGACGGCGGCCGGCAAGACCGACCTGGCCATCGAGCTGACCAAGGCCCTGCCCTGCGAGCTGATCAGTGTCGATTCGGCGCTGGTCTACCGCGGGATGGACATCGGTACCGCCAAGCCTTCCAAAGAGCTGCTGGCGGCTCACCCACACCGTTTGATCGACATTCTCGACCCGGCCGAAAGCTACTCCGCCGCACATTTTTGCACCGATGCCTTGCAGGCCATGGCCGAAATCACTGCGCGCGGCAAGATCCCGCTGCTGGTCGGCGGTACCATGCTGTATTACAAAGCCTTGATCGATGGCCTGGCGGACATGCCGCCGGCCGACGCCAGCGTGCGTGCCGAGCTGGAAGCCCAGGCGCTTGAACTGGGCCTGGCCGAATTGCACCGTCAGCTGGCCGAAGTGGACCCGGAATCGGCGGCGCGCATCCATCCGAATGACCCGCAGCGGCTGATACGTGCGCTTGAGGTTTACCGGGTGAGTGGCGAGAGCATGACAGCTCATCGCCAGCGTCAATACGCGGAAAGTCGCGGCGCAGACGCAGGCGCTGACGGACATTTGCCCTATACTGTCGCGAGTTTGGCGATTGCTCCTACAGATCGTCACATTTTGCATCAGCGAATTGCGTTACGATTTTCGCAGATGCTGGAACAGGGCTTCATCGACGAGGTCCGATCGCTGCGAGCCAGAAGTGACTTGCACGCCGGGTTGCCGTCTATACGGGCAGTGGGGTACAGGCAGGCCTGGGACTACCTGGATGGCAGGCTAAGTGAGAATGAGATGCGAGAGCGCGGTATCATTGCCACTCGCCAGCTGGCCAAGCGACAGTTCACCTGGTTGCGCGGTTGGTCCGACGTCCACTGGCTCGACAGCCTGGCCTGCGACAATCTGTCCCGCACCTTGAAATACCTGGGAAGCGTCTCCATATTGAGCTGAGTCCCTGCTAATTGCCGTCTATTCTTGCGAAGGGGCGGCCTAATTTATCGATTTTCTTGATTTTCTATTATTTATCCTTACAGGAGTGCGGCATATGTCAAAAGGGCATTCGCTACAAGACCCTTACTTGAACACTTTGAGAAAAGAAAAGGTTCCGGTTTCCATCTACCTGGTCAACGGGATCAAGCTGCAGGGCTCGATCGAATCGTTTGACCAGTTCGTTGTGCTGCTGAAGAACACCGTCAGCCAGATGGTGTACAAGCACGCCATTTCGACTGTGGTGCCTGCGCGTCCGGTTCGCCTGCCAAGCCCGTCCGATTCCGAACACGGTGACAGCGAGCCAGGCAACGCCTGATAGGAGCCTGCATTGTTCTTTGAGCGCCACGGTGGTGGTGAGCGGGCGCTGCTCGTTCACTTGGAAGGACAGAACCCTGAGGCGCGCGAAGACCCGCAGGAGTTTCAGGAGTTGGCTTTGTCGGCCGGGGCGGACATCGTCTCGCTGGTGACCGTGTCACGGCATCAGCCTACGGCCAAATACCTGATTGGCAGCGGCAAGGTCGAAGAATTGCGCGACCGGGTCAAAGCCGATGAGGTCGACCTGGTGATTTTCAATCACACCCTCACGCCCAGCCAGGAGCGCAACCTCGAACGTGTCTTCGAGTGTCGCGTGCTTGATCGCACCGGGCTGATTCTCGATATCTTCGCCCAGCGGGCGCGTACCCATGAAGGCAAGCTGCAGGTCGAACTGGCCCAGCTCGAGCACATGAGCACGCGGCTGGTACGCGGCTGGACGCACCTTGAGCGGCAAAAAGGCGGTATCGGCCTGCGCGGTCCGGGTGAAACCCAGCTGGAAACCGACCGCCGCCTGCTGCGGGTGCGTCTGCGACAGATCAAGGCACGCCTTGAAAAAGTGCGTAGCCAGCGCGAACAGGCCCGTCGCGGCCGACGCCGCGCCGAGCTGCCGTCGGTCTCCCTGGTGGGTTATACCAACGCCGGCAAGTCCACTCTGTTCAACGCCCTGACTCAATCCGACGTCTACGCCGCCGACCAGCTCTTCGCCACCCTCGACCCGACCTTGCGCCGGCTCGAGCTGGATGACCTTGGGCCAATCGTGCTGGCCGACACTGTCGGCTTCATTCGCCACCTGCCGCACAAGCTGGTCGAGGCTTTTCGGGCTACGCTCGAAGAGTCGAGCAACTCCGACCTGCTGCTGCATGTGATCGATGCGCATGAGCCCGACCGCATGGAGCAGATCGAACAGGTTCTGGCGGTATTGGGCGAGATCGGCGCCGAAGGCTTGCCGATCCTCGAGGTGTATAACAAACTCGACCTGCTTGAAGATGTCGAGCCGCAGATCCAGCGCGATGCCGATGGCAAGCCGGAGCGGGTCTGGGTGTCGGCACGAGACGGGCGTGGCCTGGAGCTGGTTGGCCAGGCGATTGCCGAGTTGCTGGGGGATGATCTGTTTGTCGGCACCTTGTGCCTGGAGCAGCGTTTTGCCCGCTTGCGCGCGCAATTCTTTGCCTTGGGGGCGGTGCAGAGTGAAGAGCATGATGAAGAAGGGCGCAGCCTGCTGAGCGTGCGACTGCCCAGGGTCGAGTTGAATCGCCTGGTCAGCCGCGAAGGCATGGAGCCGCAAGTGTTTGTCGAGCAACACACTTTGCAATAAATGCTCGTCGAGGTCGCCGGGCAGCAGTGACAGGCATTCTGTAGCATTGGACGGCGCGCCGTGGGCGCGTCTTTGCTTTATCAGATGGAGAGCGCTATGGCTTGGAACGAGCCGGGTGGCAACTCGAACAATCAGGATCCCTGGGGCGGCCGCCGTGGTGGCGGTGGCGGCGGTGGTGACAAGAAAGGTCCGCCGGATCTGGACGAGGCCTTCCGCAAACTGCAGGACAGCCTGAACGGCATGTTCGGCAGCGGCAAGAAACGTGGCGGCGGTGACCGCAATGTCGGCAAGGGTGGCGGCTACGGCCTGCTGGGCATTGGCCTGGCGGTGCTGGCGGCTATCTGGCTGTACAGTGCCGTGTACGTGGTGGACGAGCAGGAGCAGGCCGTTGTGCTGCGCTTCGGCAAGTACTACGAGACGGTAGGTCCCGGCCTGAACATCTACTTCCCGCCGATCGATCGCAAGTACCTGGAAAACGTCACGCGTGAGCGTGCCTACACCAAGCAGGGGCAAATGCTGACCGAAGACGAGAACATCGTCGAGGTGCCGCTGACCGTCCAGTACAAGATCACCAACCTGCAGGACTTCGTGCTCAACGTCGACCAGCCAGAGGTGAGCCTGCAGCATGCGACCGACAGTGCCCTGCGCCACGTGGTGGGTTCCACCTCGATGGACCAGGTGCTGACCGAAGGCCGTGAGCAGATGGCCGTGGACATCCGCGAGCGCCTGCAGCGCTTCCTCGACAACTACCGCACCGGTATCACCGTCACCCAGGTCAACGTACAGAGCGCGGCAGCCCCGCGCGAAGTGCAGGAAGCCTTCGACGACGTGATCCGCGCCCGCGAAGATGAGCAGCGTGCCCGCAACCAGGCCGAGTCCTACGCCAATGGCGTGGTGCCGGAAGCCCGTGGTCAGGCCCAGCGCATCATCGAGGATGCCAACGGTTACCGCGACGAAGTGATTGCCCGCGCCAAGGGTGAGGCCGACCGCTTCACCAAGCTGGTTACCGAGTACCACAAGGCACCTGACGTGACCCGTCAGCGTCTGTACCTCGAAACCATGCAAGAGGTCTACAGCAATTCGAGCAAGGTCATGGTGGCAACCAAGGACGGGCAGAACAACCTGCTCTACCTGCCGCTGGACAAGATGGTCGAAGGCAGCCGCAACACGTCCGCACCGACCAGCAGCGTGCCTGCGTCGGTCAACGATGCGGCCGCGCGTGCGGCGCAGGACCTGCAACAGCAACAACAGCCGCTGCGCACTAGGGAGAGCCGCTGATGAGCAATAGATCGCTGATCGCCCTGATCGCCGCTGTGGTGCTGGCCGTCGTGGCCTGGAACTGCTTCTACATCGTGTCGCAGACCGAACGCGCCGTGCTGCTGCAATTCGGCCGTGTGGTCCAGGCGGATGTCCAGCCAGGCCTGCATGTGAAGATTCCTTATGTGAACCAGGTGCGCAAGTTCGACGCCCGTCTGATGACCCTTGATGCTCCGACCCAGCGGTTCCTGACCTTGGAGAAGAAAGCGGTCATGGTCGACGCCTACGCCAAGTGGCGCGTCAAGGATGCCGAGCGCTTCTACACCGCCACGTCCGGCCTCAAGCAGATCGCCGACGAGCGTCTGTCGCGTCGTCTGGAAAGCGGCCTGCGTGACCAGTTCGGTAAACGTACCCTGCACGAAGTGGTCTCCGGTGAGCGTGACGCGTTGATGGCTGACATCACCGCTTCGCTGAACCGCATGGCCAACAAGGAGCTGGGTATCGAGGTGGTCGACGTTCGCGTCAAGGCCATCGACCTGCCGAAGGAAGTTAACCGCAGCGTGTTCGACCGTATGAGCACCGAGCGTGAACGTGAGGCTCGCGAGCATCGCGCCAAAGGTAACGAGCTGGCCGAGGGTATCCGTGCGGATGCCGACCGTCAGCGCCGTGTACTGCTGGCCGAAGCCTACCGTGAAGCTGAAGAAACCCGCGGTGACGGTGACGCCCAGGCGGCCGCCATCTACGCCAAGGCCTACAGCCAGGACGCTGATTTCTATGCGTTCCACCGTAGCCTGCAGGCGTACCGCGAAAGCTTCTCCAGCAAGAGCGACGTGCTGGTCCTGGACCCGAAGAACGAGTTCTTCCGCTACCTGGACAAGAGCAAGCCTTGATGCTCTGAGCCCGTTTTCATTGGGGTAACGCCCCGCCTGGCAGCTAAAACACCAGGCGGGGTGCATCCTGAATGAAAAGGGGTGTATGATGAGGCAGCCGGGAAATTTCCCGGCTTTTTTGCGTCTGCAAGGTTGATTGGCACACGGCCAGTTGACGGTTTGGTCAGGTCGCAAGGCAATTCGAGGGTATTGGGTACGGTGGCTGCGCTGGGATCAGTGCTGCCCGCTGCTGTGCGCCGATACCTGCTTTACTGACGGCTCGCCACAGGCAGGCCGCCCGGACCAGAGGGGAAATGGCGTAATGGCAACGGTAGACCGCTGGCTGCTGCCAGATGGCATCGAGGAAGTACTGCCACCTGAGGCTGCGCGCATCGAGATCGCGCGTCGCCAGGTGTTGGACCTGTTCCAGAGTTGGGGCTACGAACTGGTTGTCACCCCGCATATCGAGTACCTGGAGTCGCTGCTTACCGGCGCCGGCCAGGACCTGGATCAGCGCACCTTTAAGGTGGTCGACCCGCAGTCCGGACGCCTGATGGGCTTCCGTGCCGACTTCACCCCGCAGGTGGCGCGTATCGACGCCCACACCCTGCGCCGTGAAGGCCCGAGCCGCCTGTGCTATGCCGGCAGCGTGCTGCACGCCCAGCCGCGTGCACTGTCGACCTCGCGCAGCCCGATCCAGCTGGGTGCCGAGCTGTACGGCGATGCCAGCCCCACCAGCGATGTCGAAGTCATCAGCCTGATGCTCGCCACGCTGCAACTGACTGACGTCGCGGATGTGCACATGGACCTTGGCCATGTCGGCATCTACCGCGGCCTGGCGCGTGCCGCCGGGCTGTCGGGTGCGGTCGAGCAGCAGCTGTTCGATGCGCTGCAGCGCAAGTCGGTCGATGAAGTGCAGGCACTGACTGCCGACCTGCCCAAAGACCTGGGCAACATGCTGCGTGCTCTGGTCGAGCTGTGCGGTGGCCGTGAAGTGCTGGCCGAAGCCCGCGTGCGCCTGGGCCGTGCCCCGGCCAGCGTGCTGGCGGCGCTGGACGACCTGCTGGCGATCGCCGATCGCCTGGCGTCGCGCTACCCGGACCTGCCGCTGTACTTCGACTTGGGCGAGCTGCGTGGCTACAACTACCACACCGGCGTGGTGTTCGCTGTGTTCGTGCCGGGCGAAGGTCAATCGATCGCTCAGGGCGGTCGCTATGACGACATCGGCGCCGATTTTGGCCGGGCACGCCCGGCCACCGGATTCTCCACGGATTTGAAGACCCTGGTCACACTGGGGCGAGCGGAGGTCGTATTGCCAACTGGCGGCATCTGGATGCCTGACAGTGGCGACGCGGCCCTCTGGCAGCAGGTCTGCCAGTTGCGCAACGAGGGCCAGCGTGTGGTCCAGGCTTTGCCTGGCCAGCCGTTGAGTGCTGCTCTCGAGGCGGATTGTGATCGGCAATTGATTCAGCAAGACGGGCGCTGGCAGGTTCTGCCGCTGACCCAGTGAGTTTCTGCGTCGGCAGTAGGCCGGCAACCAAGTTTGCGTGAATGAGGACCAATGTAATGGGTAAGAATGTCGTCGTCCTGGGCACCCAGTGGGGTGATGAGGGCAAAGGCAAGATCGTCGATCTGCTGACCGAACATGCTGCCGCCGTAGTGCGCTACCAGGGTGGCCACAACGCGGGCCACACCCTGGTGATCAACGGTGAAAAAACCGTTTTGCACCTGATTCCGTCCGGCATCCTGCGTGAAGGCGTTCAGTGCCTGATCGGCAACGGCGTGGTCGTTGCTCCAGATGCCCTGATGCGTGAAATCACCAAGCTGGAAGAGAAGGGCGTACCGGTGCGTGAGCGCCTGCGCATCAGCCCGGCTGCGCCGCTGATCCTGTCGTACCACGTGGCCCTGGACCAGGCCCGCGAGAAAGCCCGTGGCGAAGCCAAGATCGGCACCACCGGCCGTGGTATCGGCCCAGCGTACGAAGACAAGGTCGCACGCCGTGGCCTGCGCGTCGGTGACCTGTTCCACCGTGAGCGTTTCGCCGCCAAGCTCGGTGAGCTGCTGGATTACCACAACTTCCAGCTTGTGAACTATTACAAAGAGCCGGCCATCGACTTCCAGCAGACCCTGGACGAGTGCATGGCCTACGCCGAGCAGCTCAAGCCGATGATGCTCGACGTCACCGCCGAACTGCACAACCTGCGCCGCGCCGGCAAGGACATCATGTTCGAAGGCGCCCAGGGCTCGCTGCTGGACATCGACCACGGTACCTACCCGTACGTCACCAGCTCCAACACCACCGCTGGCGGTATCTCGACCGGCTCCGGCGTTGGCCCGATGTACCTGGACTACATCCTCGGTATCACCAAGGCCTACACCACCCGTGTCGGTTCCGGCCCGTTCCCGACCGAATTGTTCGACGAGACTGGCGCTACCCTGGCCAAGCGTGGTCATGAGTTCGGTTCGACCACCGGCCGTGCCCGTCGCTGCGGCTGGTTCGATGCCGTCATCCTGCGTCGCGCCATCGACGTCAACAGCATCTCGGGCATCTGCCTGACCAAGCTGGACGTACTGGACGGCCTGGAAACCATCAACATCTGCGTTGGCTACAAGAACGAGAACGGTGCTGTCATCGACGCGCCTTCCGATGCCGACAGCTACATCGGCCTGGAGCCGGTGTACGAAGAGATGCCAGGCTGGAGCGAGTCGACCCTGGGTGCCAAGACCCTGGAAGAGTTGCCAGAAGCTGCTCGCGCTTACATCAAGCGTATCGAGGAGCTGACCGGCGCGCCGATCGACATCATCTCCACCGGCCCGGACCGCAACGAGACCATCGTGCTGCGTCATCCGTTCGCCTGATCCGCTTTCCAGGCTGATCTGACGCCGCGACCCCGCAAGGGATCGCGGCGTTTTTGTTTATAGGCCTGGGCTGCTAGACCTTGGCGCATATCCCTGCTGTTCCCGGCATAACCCTTGCTGTAAGAAGTTTCTGTAGATGCCATCAAAATAGTGGCGCCAGTAAACACGAGGGTTACACCGTGTCTGCCATCCTCTCACTGTTACGAAGCCGCCTTTTGCGGCCTGTGTTTGTTGCCCTTGGTATCGCCCTTTTGGTGCAGGTACTGGTGGCCGTTGCGCTGACCCGAAGCACCGTCACCGCCCTGGAGGCTGACCTTGGCGAGCGCCTGGGCACCGACAGCCGCAAGCTTGCCAGCGAGCTGGAGCAGGCCGGGCAGGAGGTGCGCTCGGGCCTCGACAGCCTCTCCAGCAGCACGCGTCAGCGCCTGAGCGCGGGGTTGTCCACGCGCCTGCAGAACGAGCAGCAGCAACTGCGCACGACCCTGGAAAAGAACCTCAAGGATTCCGCCAACGACATGGCTGAGCTGCTGGCCTCGGTGGCGCCGCGGGCGATCTGGGACAACGACGTGCCGGTGCTCTCCGATTTCGCCCGGCGTGCCCAGCGCAACCCCAATGTGCTGTTCGTGGTCTACGACGACGCCCAGGGCCAGCACCTGACCCGCTACCTCAACCGGCAAAACCCGATCAACCAGGCGTTGATGGAGAAGGGGCAGGGCGAGCGGGTGCTGGACAAGGTCATCGAGGCGGCGCGCCGCGACCCGGCGGTGTATTTCGTCGAGGCGTCGATCAACCCGAATGGCGCGGAAATTGGCAAGGTGCTGATGGGGGTTTCCACTGCCGGCGTCGATCAGGAACTGGCGGCCCTTGACCAGCGTTTTGCTGCCTTGATCGCCAGTGGTGAGCAACTGGTGGGTGATAGCCTTAATGGCGCCGCCGCCGACAGTGGCAAGGCCCTGCGTGAACGCCTGGAAACGGCGCAGGGCAGTGCCACCGCCATGCAGGCCAATACCGCGCAGACCGTGCGCGAAGCCGCTGCCGAACTGCGTTGGCGCATTGGCCTGGGCTTGGTACTGGTGGGCCTTGGTGTGTTGCTGGTGGTGGCGGTGGTGCTGGGTCGCCGCGTGCTCAGCAAGCTGCGCCTGTTGATCGATGCCCTGAACGATCTGGCCGCTGGCGAAGGCGACCTGACCAAGCGCGTCAGCCTCGACAGCCGCGACGAGATCGGCGACATGGCTTCGGCGGTCAACCGCTTTGTCGACAAGCTGCAGCCCATTGTGCGTGAAGCCGGCGAGGTGGCGCAGCGTACCGGCGTCGAGATTGGTGCCATGGCCCAGCGCAATGCCGGCGCCGATGCCGCTGCTGCGCTGCAACGGGATGAAGTGGCTGCCAGCCTGCGTGATCTGTCGAGCATGGCCGATGAGGCGCAGGCCGAGAGCCACGCCATGCAGTCGGCCTTGCAGCAAGTAGTGGACATCCGCCAGGCGACGGATGAGAACAGCCGCACCTCGACCCAGCTCGCCGGTTTGATCGAGAGCTTGGCAGGGCAGGTGGAGACCGGCTCCCATGTGATCGAACGGCTGGCCAAGCAGAGTGAGCAGATCGAGGTGGTACTGACGGTTATCCACGGCATTGCCGAACAGACCAATCTGCTGGCGTTGAACGCGGCCATTGAAGCAGCGCGGGCCGGGGAGACCGGGCGTGGGTTTGCCGTGGTGGCCGATGAGGTGCGTGCGCTGGCCAGCAAGACGCAAAGCTCGACGGGGGATATCCAGGCGCATATTGCCGCGCTGCAAAAAGGCGCCAAGGAGGCGGTGGCAACCATCGGCCAGGCGGGGCTCAAGGCCAGTGAAGGGTTGTTGGTGCTGCGCGAGAACGAGCGCCGCCAGCAGTCGGTGCAGGTGGCGGTGGAGCAGGTGCATGCGGCGATCGGGCTGGCGACCCGGGCGGCAGAACAGCAGGCGCATGGGGCGCAGGCGGTGCGCGGGCGGGTGGAGACCATCCATGCCCAGGCTGAACGTTCGGCTGAGGTGGTGATGCAGACTACGGCCAGCAGCAAGGTGCTGGATGACCTGGCGGCGCAGTTACGGGCTAGCCTGGGGCAGTTCAGGGCTTGAGATGAGTGGGGGGGGTGTTCGCCGGGCGTCTTTCTGCGCCTATCAGATCGAGCGCCGCGCGGGCGGCGCTCGATTTATGCTGCGATCAATGACTCAAGGCCTACACATCACGCCTTGTTCAAATACATCCGCGTCGTCAGCAAATACACCGGCAACCCCGACACCACGATCAGCAGCGCTGCATAAGGCGCCGCCGCTGCAAACTCGACGTTGGCGGTATGTGCCCAGACCTCGGTGGCCAGGGTGGTCATGCCGGTCGGGCTGAGCAGCAGGGTAGCGGTCAGCTCCTTCATGGCATCGAGGAACACCAGCGCGAACGCCGCCGCCAAGGCTGGGAAGATGATCGGCAGCGTCACCCGGCAAAACGCCGTGAAGCTGCTGGCGCCCAGGGTGCGCGCGGCCTCTTCGAGGGTGGGCGAGGCCTTGTTCAAGGCGGTGCGTACCGGGGCCTGGGCCAGCGGCAGGAACAGCAACCCGTAGGCCAGCAACAACAGGGCAGTGGTCTGGTACAGCGCCGGCACATAGTGCAAGGCGAAGAACACCAGGGTCAGCGCGATCACCAGGCCCGGCAGGGCATGCAGCAGGTAGGGCAGGCGTTCGGCCCAGATCGCCAGGCGGCCTTTGTAGCGCACCACCAGGAAGCTGATCGGCAGTGCCAGCAACACGCACAAGCCCGCGCCGCCAAGCGACACCGACAGCGACGTGAGCAGCGCTTTGGAGATTTCCGCCACCGGGAACGACGCCGACGAGCCGACACTCAGCCAGTACCCGAGCATCGCCAGTGGGATGCCGCTGCCCAGTACCGCCAGGGCCACGCAGAACAGCTGCGCCAACGGCGCCCAGCCGCGCAGGCGCACCGGTTGCGCGCGGCGCGCCACGCCTTGGCCGATGCGCACATGGCGGGCCTTGCCGCGCACCCGCAGCTCCAGCCACAGCATGATCAGGCACAGCGCCAGCAGCACGGCCGAGAGCATGGCAGCGTTGGCGTTGCTGAACTCCAGCTCGAACTGCTGGTAGATAGCCGTGGTGAAGGTCTGCAGACCAAGAATCGACAAGGCGCCAAATTCCACCAGCATGTGCAGGGCAATCAGCAGTGCGCCGCCCAGCATCGATGGCCACAGCAGCGGCAGGGTCACCTTGACGAACACCCCCCAGCGGCTGCAGCCCAGCGTGCGTGCCGACTCTTCAAGCGAGGTGTCGACGTTGCGCAGGGTGGCGGCCACCGGCAGGAACACCAGGGGATACTTGGACAGGGCCATGACCAGGATGGCCCCGCCGAGGCCTTCGAAGTCCGAGCTCAGCGATACCCAGGTAAAGCTGCTGACGAACGAGGGCACTGCGAACGGCAAGCACAGCACTACGCCCCACAGCCGACGGCCCGCCAGGTTGCTGCGTTCGAGCAGCCAGGCCAGGGCCAGCCCGACCACCATGCACACCAGCGTCACCCCGAACATGAGCATCAGGGTGTTGCGCATCAGGCCCCAGACGAACGGGCGCCAGAGCAGATGCAGGGCCTCTCGCCAGCCTGCTTCCCAGGCCTTGAGGGCGACATACGCCAGCGGCAGCAGGCTCATCGCCACCAGAAACAGCACAGGCAGCACCACCCAGATCGAGGGGCGCTTGCGGCGCGGTACGAAGCGTACCGGCACCGGCTCGGACAGGGCGGCGGTCATCAGAGCAGACCGACCTCACGTTCAAGCTCCAGCGCTTCCTCGGCGTTGCCAAGGTCGGCCGGCGAGATCTTCGGCGGGCGCAGCTCTTCGAACGGCTTCAAGCCACGGTCGGACACCATGCCCTTGTGCAGTGGGTATTCGGCGGTGGTCTGGGTGATCACGCGCTGGCCTTCTTCGCTGGCCATCCAGTTGAGCAGGGCCTGGGCTTCCTTGGGGTGCTTGCTGGCCTTGACTGCGGCGGCGCCAGAGATGGTCACCAGGCCACCGGCATCGCCGTCGGCCAGGTAGTACAGCTTGGAGTCCAGCTTGCCGCGCTCACGCTCAAGGGCATACCAGTAGTAGTTGTTCACCAGCACGGCGGCGACTTCGCCTTTTTCCACGGCCTTGAGCGCCACCATGTTGTTGGTGTAAGTCTTGCCGAAGGCTTTCAGGCCGGTCAGCCACTCTTCGGCAGCGCCACGCCCGTGCATCTTCAGAATGGCCACGGCCTGCTCCTGGAAGGCACCGCTGGTCGGTACGAAGCCGACGCGGCCGTCCCACTCAGGGTTGGCGAAGTCCATTACCGATTGCGGCAGGTCTTTCTCATCGATTTGCTTGGGGTTGAACACCACGACGCGGGTACGCGCGGTAACGCCCATCCAGGTGCCGTTGGCGGCCACGTATTCCTTGGGCAGCATGTTCAAGGTGGCGTCGTCGATCTTCGCCAGCAGGCCCAGTTCGCCCAGGTTGTTCAGCGGCGGCGACTCTTCGGTGTAGATGACATCGGCCGGTGAGCGCTCGCCTTCTTCGATGATCTGGCTGGCCAGCTGGTTGCTGCTGCCCTTGCGGATATTGATGTGAATGCCGGTCTTGGCCTCGTAGGCCTTGGCGATGGCGTCGCCGATTTCCTTGTGCTGCCCGTTGTACAGGGTCAGTGTTACCGGTGCGTCTGCCATGGCGGCCGGCGCGCCGATCACCAGGCTCAGTACAGCGGCGGCCAGGGTGCGCATCAGCGGTTGCGGACGGATCGTCATGCGGGTACTTCCTCGCTTACGGCTACATATTTGGAAACAATGGTAAACGAAATCGTTTCTCAGGTGGCCGGGTGACGAGAAATTCATCGCGAGACGATCGTCGAGTGGCGGAGTGCGCGAGGGTGTCGTGCGCAAAGGGGAGGGGAAACAGAAAACGCAGGCAAGAAAAAACCCACTAGCAAGCTAGTGGGTTTTTGTATGGTGCCCAGGAGAAGACTCGAACTTCCACGACCTTGCGGTCACTGATACCTGAAACCAGCGCGTCTACCAATTCCGCCACCTGGGCAAAGCTTTACATCGTCTGATGAAGGCGACTATCGTTCGCTTTCACACAGTAGTAATAGATCCTTGGTCATCTATTACTTGATAATACTTGGTGCCCAGGAGAAGACTCGAACTTCCACGACCTTGCGGTCACTGATACCTGAAACCAGCGCGTCTACCAATTCCGCCACCTGGGCACACATTTCGTCGAGGTCACATGATGCTTTACATCGCGTTTCATCTCAACTACAACGTCGTCTGTCCGTCGTTGTGGTGCGCACTATACGGACGGTCCTGTAGGCTGTAAAGCCCCCGGTCGAAAAAAATTTCAAAAAATTCAACTTGTTGATTCTTCAGCCCTATTACGACTTCCTCGACTCATTGCTGGGGGGCTGTCCAAGGCTGACATTTCCGGTTTCAATACGCCTATGCCAGAATTCCTATCTATATACCCCAAGGTGAACCCCTTCTGATGGCCGATTGGCAATCCCTCGATCCCGAGGCCGCTCGCGAAGCGGAAAAATACGACAACCCTATCCCCAGCCGTGAGCTGATCCTCCAGCGTCTTGCCGATCGCGGCGAGCCGGCCGCCCGCGAGGAGCTGGCGGCAGAATTCGGTCTGTACGAGGAAGACCAGATTGAAGCCCTGCGCCGCCGTCTGCGTGCCATGGAGCGCGATGGCCAGCTTATCTATACCCGGCGCGGCACCTATGCCCCGGTAGACAAGCTGGACCTGATCTGTGGCCGCGTTTCCGGCCATCGCGATGGTTTTGGCTTCCTCATCCCCGATGACAAGAGCGACGACCTGTTCCTCAGCCCTTCGCAGATGCGCCTGGTGTTCGACGGCGACCGCGCCCTGGCGCGTGTCTCCGGCACCGACCGCCGTGGCCGCCGTGAAGGTGTACTGGTAGAAGTCATCTCCCGTGCCCACGAAAGCGTGGTCGGGCGTTACTTCGAAGAGGGTGGTATCGGCTACGTGACGCCGGACAACCCGAAGATCCAGCAGGAAGTGCTGGTGACCGCCGGTCGCAATGGCGGCGCCAAGATCGGCCAGTTCGTCGAGATCAAGATCACCCACTGGCCAACCCCGCGCTTCCAGCCGCAGGGTGATGTGGTCGAGGTGATCGGCAACTACATGGCGCCGGGCATGGAAATCGACGTCGCCCTGCGCAGCTACGACATTCCGCACGTCTGGCCCGACGATGTGGTCAAGGAAGCGCGCAAGTTCCGCTCCGAAGTGGAAGACAAGGACAAGGAAAAGCGCATCGACCTGCGCCACCTGCCTTTCGTCACCATCGACGGCGAAGATGCCCGCGACTTCGACGACGCGGTCTATTGCGAGCCACTGGGCAAGCTGCGCATGTTCTCGGGCGGATGGCGCCTGTATGTGGCGATCGCCGACGTTTCCAGCTACGTGCGCCTGGGTTCTGCCCTGGACGTCGAAGCCCAGCAGCGCGGCAACTCGGTGTATTTCCCCGAGCGCGTGGTGCCGATGCTCCCCGAGGAGCTGTCCAACGGCCTGTGCTCGCTGAACCCGCACGTCGATCGCCTGGCCATGGTCTGCGAGATGACCATCAACAAAGCCGGCCAGATGGTCGACTACCAGTTCTACGAAGGCGTGATCCACTCCCATGCCCGCCTGACCTACAACAAGGTCAGCAGCATGCTCGAGCATTCCCGCACCCGTGAAGGCAAGGCGCTGCGCGAGCAGTACAAGGAAGTCCTGCCTGACCTCAAGAGCCTGTATGCGCTCTACAAGGTGCTGCTGGACGCGCGCCACACCCGCGGTGCGATCGACTTCGAGACCCAGGAAACCCGCATCGTCTTCGGTGACCAGCGCAAGATCGCCGAAATCCGCCCGACCGTGCGCAACGATGCGCACAAGCTGATCGAAGAATGCATGCTGGCGGCCAACGTGGCCACCGCCGAGTTCCTGCAAAAGCACGGCGTGCCGGCCCTGTACCGCGTTCACGACGGCCCGCCGCCGGAGCGCCTGGAAAAACTGCGCGCCTTCCTCGGTGAGCTGGGCTTGTCGCTGCACAAGGGCAAGGACCCGTCGCCGAAGGATTACCAGGCACTGCTGGCGAGCATCGCCGAGCGCCCGGACTTCCACCTGATCCAGACCGTGATGCTGCGTTCGCTGAGCCAGGCGGTGTACAGCACCGACAACAATGGCCACTTCGGCCTGAATTACGAGGCGTACACCCACTTCACCTCGCCGATTCGCCGTTACCCGGACCTGCTGGTGCACCGCGCCATTCGCAGCATCATCCGCTCCAAGGTGGATACCCCGCACGTCAAGCGTGCGGGTGCCATGAGCATTCCCAAGGCGCGTATCTACCCGTACGACGAGAACACCCTGGAGCAGCTTGGCGAGCAGTGCTCGATGACCGAGCGTCGCGCCGACGAAGCGACCCGCGACGTGGTCAACTGGCTCAAGTGCGAATACATGAAAGACCGCGTGGGCGAGACCTTCCCAGGCGTGATCACTGCGGTGACCGGCTTCGGGTTGTTTGTCGAGCTGACCGACATCTACGTGGAAGGCCTGGTGCACGTCAGTGCGCTGCCGGGTGACTACTACCACTTCGACCCGGTCCACCATCGCCTTTCCGGCGAGCGTACCGGGCGCAGCTTCCGTCTGGGCGATACCATCGAAGTCAAGGTCATGCGCGTCGACCTGGACGAGCGCAAGATCGACTTCGAAGTCTCCGAGAAGACCCTCAGCGGCCCGATCGGTCGCAAGCAGCGCGGTGCAGCGCCAACCGACGGCAAGGCCGAGCAGCAGCAACCGGCCACCGAAGCGAAAGCTACGCCCAAGCCGCGCAGCCGCAAGAGCGAGGCTTCCGAGGCTTACTTCCCTAAAGATGCCGTGCAGCGTAATGCTGAAGTGCGCAAAAGCCGCGAGATGAAGAAGGCGTTGATGACCGACGCGCGCAGCACTGCCGGCAGCAAGTCGGAGAAGGCTGGCAAGCCATCCGGCAAGCCGACCAAGCATCGCAAAGGCCCGCCGAAGTCCGGTGCGCCCCGCAAGAGCAAGAGCAAGTCATGAGTCAGCTGGAAAAGATCTACGGCGTACACGCCGTGCAGGCGTTGTTGCAGCACCACCCCAAGCGGGTCAAGCAGGTCTGGCTGTCGGAGGGGCGTAGCGAGCCCCGCCTGCAGAAGCTGCTGGAGCTGGCCGCGGAAAACCGTGTGGCGGTCGGCCAGGCCGAGCGCCGTGAGCTGGATGCCTGGGTTGAAGGCGTGCACCAAGGCGTGGTCGCCGAGGTCAGCCCGAGCCAGGTGTGGGGCGAGTTGATGCTCGAAGAGTTGCTTGAGCGCACCGAAACGCCGCCGCTGATCCTGGTGCTGGACGGTGTCACCGACCCGCACAACCTCGGCGCCTGCCTGCGCACCGCCGATGCCGCCGGTGCCACGGCGGTGGTGGTGCCCAAGGACAAGTCGGCGACCCTGACGCCGGTGGTGCGCAAGGTGGCCTGTGGCGCTGCGGAGGTGATCCCGCTGGTGGCCGTGACCAACCTCGCGCGTACCCTTGAAAAGCTCCAGCAGCGTGGCCTGTGGGTGGTCGGCACTGCCGGCGAGGCCGAGCAGGAGATTTACCAGCAGGACCTGACCGGGCCTTTGGTGATGATCATGGGGGCAGAAGGCAAGGGCATGCGCCGACTGACCCGTGAGCATTGCGATTTCCTGGTGAAGTTGCCGATGGGCGGTAGCGTCAGCAGCCTGAACGTCTCGGTCGCGACCGGCGTTTGCCTGTTCGAGGCCGTGCGCCAGCGTCAAGCCAAGCGCTGATATTCAGTCTGTGCTGGCCTGTTCGCGGGGCAAGCCCGCTCCCACAGGATTACTGCAATGGCTGAGGCTGCAGTTGGCCTGTGGGGCGGGCTTGCCCCGCGAAGGGTTGGTGCAGGCAAAATATGTTTCCGGCTGTTCAAATAATCGCCAATCACCTTGCTTGTGCGCCACGCCTTCTCTACAATTGCGCCCCTTGCCGAGCTGGCAGGCGCTCATGTGCCTCCCCTCCATGGCAAGACATACAGTGTCATTCACTCCTTGTCTGACCAGCGTTCTGGCAGACTACTAACCCGTAAGGAGCATTCATGCGTCATTACGAAATCATCTTTCTGGTTCACCCGGACCAGAGCGAGCAAGTCGGCGGCATGGTTGAGCGTTACACCAAGCTGATCGAAGAAGATGGTGGCAAGATCCACCGCCTGGAAGACTGGGGCCGTCGTCAACTGGCCTACGCAATCAACAATGTTCACAAGGCTCACTACGTGATGCTGAACGTTGAGTGCACCGGCAAGGCCCTGGCCGAGCTGGAAGACAACTTCCGCTACAACGATGCCGTGATCCGTAACCTGGTCATCCGTCGCGACGAAGCCGTAACCGGTCAGTCCGAGATGCTCAAGGCAGAAGAGAACCGCAGCGAGCGCCGTGAGCGTCGTGAGCGTCCTGAGCATTCTGACTCCGCCGAAGGCGATGACAGCAATGACAGCGACTCCAGCGATAACGCTGACGAGTAATCCACGGACCTTTTGAGGAGCCTATTACATGGCACGTTTCTTCCGTCGTCGTAAATTCTGCCGCTTCACTGCTGAAGACGTGAAAGAGATCGACTTCAAAGATCTCAACACCCTGAAAGCTTACGTATCCGAAACCGGCAAGATCGTTCCAAGCCGTATCACCGGTACCAAAGCTCGTTATCAGCGTCAGCTGGCTACCGCTATCAAGCGCGCCCGCTTCCTGGCCCTGCTGCCCTACACCGACAGCCACGGCCGCTGAGACCGGGTCGTCGACAAGCAGTAAGGGATAAAGCATGCGAGCGTTAGCTGATTTCATCATGCGCGGTCGTGTGCAGGCCACCCTGGTGGTGGTCATCAGTGCAGTGTTACCGCTGTTGTTCTGGTTGAGTGCCGCTGCCGGGAGCCTCGTGCTTCTGCGGCGCGGGTTCAAGGATGCTTCAACGGTCATCGCGTTCGGGCTTTTGCCGGCGGTGGCCATCTGGGCCTTTGGCGACCCAAGCACCTTGCTGGTGCTGTTGGGGACGCTGGGGCTGGCCGCCTTGTTGCGTGCCGGGCATTCCTGGAGCCGGGTGTTGATGTCCAGTGTTGTGCTGGGGTTGGTCTACAGCCTCATCCTGGACACGGTACTGCGTGAAACCTTCGAGGTGTTGGCCAAGGCGCTTGTACAAGCCCTGCCACAAATCGAAGGCAAACCGGTGATCCCCGGTGAGCTGATCGGCCCTGTGCTGGTCGCTTCAACGGCGGTGATGCTGCAGCTGTTCAGCGTGCTGGCTTTGATGCTGGCGCGGTATTGGCAGGCTGCGTTGTACAACCCTGGAGGCTTCGGTCGCGAGTTTCGCGCCCTGAAGTTGCCGCGGGTCACCATGCTGGCGCTGGTGGCACTGATGGTGCTGGGTCCGTTCATCGGGCCGCAGTTCATCGTCCTTGCCTCTGCATCCAGCCTGGTGCTCGTCCTGGCCGGCATCGCCTTGATGCATGGGCTGGTGGCACAGGGCCGACTGGCTGGTTTCTGGCTGGTGGGCATGTACGTGACGCTGCCGCTGATCATGCAGCTGATTTATCCGTTGCTCGTGGTTTTGGCCATTGTCGACAGCCTGATTGATTTTCGCGGTCGCAAGTCCCCTGAGGGGAATGACTCCGCGAACGGTGAAGGTTAAAAGTTAAGAGGTTTTACCAAATGGAACTGATCCTGCTGGAAAAAGTCGCTAACCTGGGCAACCTGGGCGACAAAGTAAAAGTTAAGGCTGGTTACGGCCGTAACTTCCTGCTGCCATTCGGCAAGGCCACCGTTGCCAACGCCGCCAACCTGGCTGCGTTCGAAGAGCGTCGCGCCGAGCTGGAAAAAGCAGCTGCTGACCGTAAAACGTCGGCTGAAAGCCGCGCTGCCCAACTGGCCGAGCTGGAAGTGACCATCACTGCCACCGCTGGCGACGAAGGCAAGCTGTTCGGTTCGATCGGCACCCACGACATCGCTGACGCCCTGACCGCTTCCGGCGTTGAAGTGGCCAAAGCTGAAGTGCGTCTGCCGAACGGCACCATCCGTCAGGTTGGCGAATACGACGTAGCCGTGCACCTGCACAGCGACGTTGAAGCCACCGTACGCGTGGTCGTCGTAGCTGCCTAAGCTGCGCTGACTGGCTGGCCGTCCGCGGCCCAGCCGGTTAACATCGGGCACGGTCCTGTCTTCTACAGGCCGTGCCCTTTGTCTTTTTCGTCCCCCAGAATTCTTTCGTGGCCATGAACGAGATCACCACCTCCGAACAGCTCGACCTGCAAACCGCAGCCCTAAAGGTGCCGCCGCATTCCATCGAGGCCGAACAGGCCGTGCTCGGTGGCCTGATGCTGGACAACAACGCCTGGGAGCGGGTACTGGATCAGGTCTCGGATGGCGATTTCTATCGGCATGACCACCGCCTGATCTTCCGCGCCATCCACAAGCTGGTCGACCTGAACCACCCGTTCGACGTGGTCACGTTGCACGAGCAGCTGGACAAGGAGGGCGTGTCGTCGCAAGTCGGCGGCCTGGCCTACCTGGCGGAGTTGGCCAAGAACACCCCGTCGGTGGCCAACATCAAGGCCTATGCCGCGATCATTCGCGAGCGGGCCACGCTGCGACAGCTGATCAGCATCAGCACCGATATCGCCGACAACGCCTTCAATCCACAAGGGCGCAACGCCGAAGAAATCCTCGACGACGCCGAGCGGCAGATCTTCCAGATCGCCGAGGCGCGGCCGAAGACCGGCGGCCCGGTGGGGGTCAACGAGCTGTTGACCAAGGCCATCGACCGTATCGACACGCTGTTCAACTCCGACAGCGACATTACCGGTATTTCCACCGGTTACACCGACCTGGATGGGAAGACCAGCGGCTTGCAGGCGGCCGACCTGATCATCGTTGCCGGCCGTCCGTCGATGGGCAAGACCACCTTCGCCATGAACCTGGTGGAAAACGCCGTGCTGCGCAGCGACAAGGCGGTGCTGGTGTTCTCCCTCGAAATGCCAGGCGAATCGCTGATCATGCGTATGCTCTCGTCGCTCGGGCGCATCGACCAGACCAAGGTGCGTTCCGGCCAACTCGACGACGACGACTGGCCACGCCTGACCTCGGCGGTCAACCTGCTCAACGACCGCAAGCTGTTCATCGACGATACCGCTGGCATCAGCCCGTCGGAAATGCGTGCGCGTACCCGCCGCCTGGCTCGGGAGCACGGTGAGATCGGCATGATCATGGTCGACTACCTGCAGTTGATGCAGATTCCGGGCTCTTCCGGTGACAACCGGACCAACGAGATTTCCGAGATCTCCCGCTCGCTCAAGGCCCTGGCCAAGGAATTCAACTGCCCGGTCATCGCCCTGTCGCAGCTCAACCGCTCCCTGGAGCAGCGGCCGAACAAGCGCCCGGTGAACTCCGACTTGCGTGAATCCGGTGCAATCGAGCAGGACGCCGATGTGATCATGTTCGTTTACCGTGACGAGGTGTATCACCCGGAGACCGAGCACAAGGGCATTGCCGAAATCATCATCGGTAAACAGCGTAACGGCCCCATCGGTTTCATCCGCCTGGCCTTCATCGGCAAGTACACCCGCTTCGAGAACCTTGCGCCGGGCATGTACAACTTCGACGACGACGAATAACAACCCTGTGGGTCGGGCTTGCCCGGCCCCACGGAGTTATTCGTGTTGCAGATGAATCCGACAACCACCGTCGGATTTGGTCAAAATTTGTGCTATATTCCGCGCCCGCGATTTCCCTGCACACCAGAACCGGTCACTGACATGCAAGCAGCCAAACCACTCTACGACTATCCCAAGTACTGGGCCGAATGCTTCGGGCCAGCACCGTTCCTGCCAATGAGCAGGGAGGAGATGGATCAGCTCGGCTGGGATTCCTGCGACATCATCATCGTGACCGGGGACGCCTACGTCGACCACGCGTCGTTCGGCATGGCCATCATCGGCCGTCTGCTGGAAGCCCAGGGCTTTCGCGTTGGCATCATCGCCCAGCCAAACTGGCAGTCCAAAGACGACTTCATGAAGCTGGGCGAGCCGAACCTGTTCTTCGGCGTCGCGGCCGGCAACATGGACTCGATGATCAACCGCTATACCGCGGACAAGAAGATCCGCTCCGACGACGCCTACACCCCTGGCGGCATGGCCGGCAAGCGCCCAGACCGCGCCAGCCTGGTGTACAGCCAGCGTTGCAAGGAGGCCTACAAGCACGTGCCGATCGTGCTCGGTGGCATCGAGGCCTCGCTGCGCCGTATCGCCCATTACGATTACTGGCAGGACAAGGTGCGCCACTCGATCCTGATCGACGCCAGTGCCGACATCCTTTTGTATGGCAACGCCGAGCGGGCGATCGTCGAAGTCGCCCAGCGCCTGTCCCAGGGCGAGAGCATCGAGCACATCACCGACGTGCGCGGTACCGCGTTCGTGCGCCGTGACACGCCCCAGGGCTGGTTCGAGATCGACTCCACCCGCATCGACCGCCCAGGCCGGGTCGACAAGATCATCAACCCCTACGTCAACACCCAGGACACCCAGGCCTGCGCCATCGAACAGGCCAAGGGCGACGTGGAAGACCCGAACGAAGCCAAAGTGGTGCAGATTCTCGACAGCCCGGGCATGACCCGTGACAAGTCGGTGATACGCCTGCCGTCGTTCGAAAAAGTGCGTAACGACCCGGTGCTGTACGCTCACGCCAACCGCGTGCTGCACCTGGAAACCAACCCAGGCAACGCCCGCGCCCTGGTGCAGAAACATGGCGAAGTGGATGTGTGGTTCAACCCACCACCCATCCCCATGACCACCGAAGAAATGGACTACGTGTTCGGCATGCCCTACGCGCGTATCCCGCACCCGGCGTATGGCAAGGAGCGCATCCCGGCCTACGAGATGATCCGCTTCTCGGTGAACATCATGCGCGGCTGCTTCGGTGGCTGCACCTTCTGCTCGATCACCGAGCACGAAGGGCGGATCATCCAGAACCGCTCCCACGAATCGATCCTGCACGAGATCGAGGAGATGCGTGACAAGGTGCCAGGCTTCACCGGCGTGGTCTCCGACCTCGGCGGCCCGACCGCCAACATGTACCGCATCGCCTGCAAGAGCCACGAGATCGAGAAGCACTGCCGCAAGCCGTCGTGCGTGTTCCCGGGTATCTGCGAGAACCTCAACACCGACCACAGCTCGCTGATCGAGCTGTACCGCAAGGCGCGTGCCTTGCCGGGCGTGAAGAAGATCCTGATCGCCTCTGGCCTGCGCTACGACCTGGCGGTGGAATCGCCGGAGTACGTCAAGGAGCTGGTTACCCACCACGTGGGCGGCTACCTGAAGATTGCCCCGGAGCACACCGAGCGTGGCCCGCTGGACAAGATGATGAAGCCGGGTATCGGTTCCTATGACCGCTTCAAGCGCATGTTCGAGAAGTACTCGAAAGAGGCGGGCAAGGAGCAGTACCTGATCCCGTACTTCATCGCCGCGCACCCGGGCACCACCGACGAAGACATGATGAACCTGGCCTTGTGGCTCAAGGGCAACGGCTTCCGCGCCGACCAGGTGCAGGCTTTCTACCCGTCGCCAATGGCGTCGGCCACGGCGATGTACCACTCGGGCAAGAACCCGCTGCGCAAGGTGACCTACAAGAGCGAAGGGGTCGAGATCGTCAAGAGCGATCAGCAGCGCCGGCTGCACAAGGCGTTCTTGCGCTATCACGATCCGAAGGGCTGGCCAATGCTGCGCGAGGCGCTGGAGCGCATGGGCCGCGCCGACCTGATCGGGCCGGGCAAGCACCAACTGATCCCGTTGCACCAGCCGCAGTCCGACAGCTACCAGAGTGCCCGGCGCAAGAACTCGACCCCAGCTGGCAGCCACAAGGTGGCCAAGGAACAGAAGATCCTGACCCAGCACACCGGCCTGCCACCGCGCGGCAGCGATGGCAGCAAGCCGTGGGACAAGCGTGAGAAGGCCAAGGCTGATGCGTTTGCCCGCAACCAGCAGGCGGCCAAGGAGCGCAAAGAAGCGGCCAAGGGCGGCAAGGCTGGCAAGAAGCCGCGTCAGCCTGTCATTCCACGCTGATTGATCCATTTAGGGGCTGCAAAGCAGCCCCAGAATGCCAAGCTCAATCAGGCTGCTTGTCGACCCACTTCGGCACCACCGGCGCGACGAACTCGTTCATCCCGTCCAGCAGCGCATCCGGCTGCTGACCCAGCAGCAACATGGCCCGATGCTGCGGCCGCACGAAACCCTCTTCGACGATATGGTCGAGGAACCCGCCCAGCTTTTCATAGAAACCATTGACATCGAGCAGGCCCAGCGGCTTGGCGTGATAGCCCAGTTGCCCCCAGGTCCACACCTCGAACAACTCCTCCAGCGTACCCAGGCCACCCGGCAGTGCAATGAACGCATCGCTGAGTTCGGCCATGCGTGCCTTGCGCGCATGCATGCCATCGACCACTTCCAGGCGGGTCAGGCCTTTGTGGCCGACCTCTGCGTCCAGCAGGCTTTGCGGGATGATCCCGACCACTTCGCCGCCTGCGGCCATGGCAGCGTCGGCGACGATGCCCATCAAACCGACCGCGCCACCGCCATAGACCAGGGTCAGGCCGCGCCGGGCGATGGCCTGGCCAAGGGCGACGGCCGCTTCACGGTAGGCAGGGTTGGCGCCGATGCTGGCGCCGCAGAAGACACAAACGGAACGTACAGGCATTGCTCATCTCCAGTCACTCAGGGTGACAGGGTACGGCGCCTGCCTGGCAGTTCCAAGGCCGCTTTCACTCCGGCCTGGAGAATTCGCAGACGGCGCCAGTGGCACCCTGGGCGTAGGCGGCGAGCAGGCTGTTCAGAAAGCTGGACATGGGCATTTGGTATTGCTCCTAAATGAGAGGTTGTCCCATCGTCTATTAAAAGGGCATGATGTGCCCTTAGATTGGTTGTATACAATCCATTGAACAAT
This sequence comes from Pseudomonas sp. SWRI68, assembly GCF_014269165.1. Taxonomy (NCBI): domain Bacteria; kingdom Pseudomonadati; phylum Pseudomonadota; class Gammaproteobacteria; order Pseudomonadales; family Pseudomonadaceae; genus Pseudomonas; species Pseudomonas sp. SWRI68. Next base: position 279,463 of record NZ_JABWRU010000004.1, read on the forward strand.
TCAACTGACTGGCCACTTGACACCCCCTTGACCCATATCAGCAAGGGGCTGAACGGTTTCAGGCAGTCTCGCAATTGATAAAACCCTGCCAAGGAGATTCATGATGTTTGCGAAAGCTGTAGCGGTATCCCTGCTGACCCTCGCCAGCGCCTCTGTCTTCGCCGCCGAGTGCTCGGTAACTGTCGACTCGACCGACCAGATGTCCTTCAATACCAAGGAAATCACCGTCGACAAGAGCTGCAAGGAATTCACCGTCAAACTGACCCATTCCGGCAACCTGCCGAAGAACGTCATGGGCCATAACCTGGTGATCAGCAAGACTGCCGACATGCAGGGCATTGCCACCGAAGGCATGACTCAAGGCCTGGATAAGGACTACATCAAGGCCGACAACGCCGGCATCATCGCTCACACCAAGATGATCGGCGCGCCAGAGAAAGAAACCGAAGTCAAATTCGACGCTACCAAGCTGGAAGCCGGCGGCGACTACAGCTTCTTCTGCACCTTCCCGGGCCACATCTCGATGATGAAGGGCAAGGTCGTCGTCAAGTAAGGACGATGGCGTAGAGGCGAGGGCTTTGCCCTCCATTCGCGGGGCAAGTCGGATCGCCGCACCGCCGCTCCCCCAGGCCTGATGCCAGTGGGGGCGGCGGTGCGGCGATCCGACTTGCCCCGCGAAGCTTTTACGGGGCGAACGGCAGTTCGCGCTTGTGCTGGGTCTTGCGGTAGGTGGCGACGATGATGTCGAACGCTTCCTGCTCGACCGGCTCACCTTGCAGGAACGCATCGATCTGCTGGTAGGTCACGCCATGTGACGCCTCGTCCGGCTTGCCCGGCGCCAGGTCTTCCAGGTCCGCTGTCGGGACCTTCTCCACCAGCGATTCCGGCGCACCGAAGCTGCGTGCAATCGCTCGCACCTGGTGCTTCACCAGCCCGCTCAGCGGTGCCAGATCGCACGCGCCATCACCAAATTTGGTAAAGAAGCCCATCACCGCTTCGGCCGCATGGTCGGTACCGATCACCAGGCCCGCGCGCGCGCCGGCGATGGTGTACTGCGCGACCATGCGCGTGCGTGCCTTGATATTGCCGACAACGAAGTCCACCAGGGTCGGCGACCCCCCTTGCAACGCCTCGGTTTCGGCCGCCAGTGCACGCACGGCGGGTGCGATGTCGACGGTGTGCACTTCATCGGCGTTGATCACCTCCAGGCAAGCCTGGGCGTCGTGCTCGTCGTGCTGCACCTGATAGGGCAGGCGCACGGCAATGAAGCGGTAGGCCGCATCGCCCGTTTCGGCACGCAGCTCGTTGATCGCGCGCTGGGCGAGCAGGGCGGCGGTCAAGGAATCGACGCCGCCGCTGATGCCCAGTACCAACGTCTTGAGCCGGGCATTGGCCAGGCAGCCCTTGATGAACGCCACGCGCCGGGCCACTTCCTGGTCGAGCGCGGCAGCATCGGCGAACGGCGGCTGCACCTTGAGCGCTTGGGCAATCTCTCGCTGAACGGCTTGCATGGGTTACTCCTTGCTGGGGATTTTGAAAACGTGGCGCATGTAGGCAACGAAGTTTTCGTCGCGGCATTGGGTCTTGGCCGCCTCGTCGGAGATTTTCGCCACCGGCGAGCCGTTGCAGTCGGTCATTTTAAGCACGATGTTCATCGGTGCCACACCCGGGATGTCGCAGGTCAGGTTGGTGCCGATGCCGAAACTGACGTTGATGCGCCCGCGCAGGGCGCGGAAGATTTCCAGCGAGCGGGTCAGGTTCAGGCCGTCGGAAAACACCAGGGTCTTGGTCATCGGGTCGATGCCCAGCTTCTGGTAATGGGCGATGGCCTTTTCCGCCCAGGCCACCGGCTCGCCCGAATCGTGGCGCAGGCCGTCGAAAAGCTTGGCGAAGTACAGATCGAAGTCGTTGAGGAAAGCGTCCATGGTGATGCAGTCGGTCAGGGCGATACCCAGCAGGCCACGGTACTCGCGCACCCAGCAGTCCAGCGCGGCAATCTGGCTGTCGATCAGCCGCGGCCCAAGCTGTTGATGGGCCATGAACCATTCATGGGCCATGGTGCCCAGGGGCTTGATATCCAGTTTCCATGCCAGGTCGACGTTGCTGGTGCCGACGAAGCGGGCCGGGAAGTCATCGCGCAGTACCCGTACCACCTCTTCCTGCACGCGGCTGGAGAAGCGCCGACGGGTGCCGAAGTCGGCCACCTGCAGGTCGGCCAGCTCATCTTCGCTGGCATGCGCACGCAGCCAGTCGAACTTGCGGTACAGCTGGTCACGGGCTTCGGCCAGGCGCATGTGCGGGTGCAGGTGGCGGTTGCGCACTTCGCTGATCATGGCCAGCAAGGGCACTTCGAAGAGGATCACATGCAGCCAGGGGCCACGCAGGCGCAGGTACAGCTGATCGTTTTCGATGCCGATGCGCACGTAGCGCAAGTTGAAGCGGAACAGCCGCAGAAAGCGCAGGAAGTCGGGCTTGAGGAAGCTGATACGTTCGAGGAAGGCCAGTTGGCCGTCATCCAGGGTCAGCTCGCTGAGCCGTTCGAGCTGGTTGCGGATCTCGCCGAGGTAAGGGCGCAGGTCTTCGCCGTTGCGGCAGCGGAATTCCCATTCCACGTCGGCGTCCGGGTAGTTGTGCAGCACGCCCTGCATCATGGTGAGTTTGTAGAAGTCGGTGTCGAGCAGGTTGTGCACGATGCGCTCGGCGAATGCGCTTTCGCTCATCAAGGGTGGCTCCAGAAGCGGCGAATGGCGGCCATTGTGCCACAGGTATTGGGATGAACTGGCTGGCACTGGGGCGGGTTTATCCGCGAAGAGGCCAGCACCGGCAAAACAGGTGTTTTTCCGTGCACCAGCTAGCCTTCAAACGGTGCTGCCTGTAGCAGTCGCGCACCAGCGGTGTGCACTTCGGTGACGTCTGCTGTTACAGGGCGGTTGCACGTAAACACTTGCCAGGGTTGCAATGATGGCACTCGACGGTTGCTACTTGTCTGTACGTGTGGTGGCGCCTGCCGCAGGGCAGACGGTTGCACGCTCAATAAAGAAAAGGCCGTCGGTCGCCTGCTGGCGACCTTCACAGTGTGTTTTCCCGGAAGACAAAACCAATGGCACGGCCCTTGCTCAGAGCACAGGGTTGAGAAGTTGTAGTGCCAACCAAAAAAAACTCTAGGAGCACCACCTCATGTCGCAGACGTTTTACAAGAAAGGTTTCCTGGCTCTGGCCGTAGCTACGGCACTGGGTGTTTCTTCGTATGTTCAGGCCGACGTCAAGATCGGTGTTGCGGGCCCGATGACCGGTGCCAACGCAGCGTTTGGCGAGCAGTACATGAAAGGTGCCCAGGCGGCGGCCGACAAGATCAACGCCGGCGGTGGGGTCAACGGCGAGAAGATCGTCCTGGTGAAAGGCGATGATGCCTGCGAACCCAAGCAGGCCGTGGCCGTGGCCAACCGCCTGGCCGATCAGGACAAGGTCATCGGCGTGGTGGGCCACTTCTGTTCTTCCAACACCATCCCGGCGTCCGAGGTGTATGACGAAGCGGGCATCATCGCCATTACCCCCGGGTCGACCAACCCACAAGTGACCGAGCGCGGGCTCAGCGGCATGTTCCGCATGTGCGGCCGTGACGACCAGCAGGGTATCGTTGCCGGTGACTACATTGTCGACGTGCTCAAGGGCAAGAAAGTTGCGGTGTTGCACGACAAGGACACCTATGGCCAGGGCCTCGCCGATGCGACCAAGGCGCAGCTTGAAAAGCGCGGCGTGAAGCCTGTGCTGTATGAAGGCCTGACCCGTGGCGAGAAAGACTTCAGCGCCGTGGTTACCAAGATCCGCGGCGCTGGCGCGGACGTGGTCTACTTCGGTGGTCTGCACCCGGAAGCCGGGCCTTTGGTACGTCAGTTGCGTGAAGCGGGGCTCAATGACGTCAAGTTCATGTCGGACGACGGCATTGTCACCGACGAACTCGTAAATACCGCAGGCGGCGCCAAGTTTGTCGACGGCGTATACATGACCTTCGGCGCCGACCCACGCCTGCTGCCCGACAGCAAGGCTGTTGTGGAAGAGTTCCGCAAGAACGGTACCGAGCCTGAAGGCTACACCCTGTACGCCTATGCCTCGCTGCAGGCGCTCGCCGCCGCATTCAACGGCGCCAAGTCGAACAAGGGCGAAGACGCTGCCAAGTGGCTCAAGGCCAACCCGGTGCAGACCGTCATGGGCGAGAAGAAGTGGGACAGCAAGGGCGACCTGACGGTGTCCGACTACGTGGTCTACCAGTGGGACAAGACCGGTAAATACCACCAGCTGGAAAAACAAAAATAATAACGGCTACCGGCCCGGGCGCACGTTGCCCCGGGCCGCAGCCCCGCGGTACCTGTCTTTATCCGTAGATCTGCACAGTTCTGCGCTGCGAGGGCCGCTGCATTCATGGCCCGCCGTGGACGGCGCTCGTGCAATCTCAATCAGGTGAGATTGCGTTATGGATGGTATTTTTCTGCAGCAACTGGTCAACGGCCTGACCCTCGGGTCGGTCTATGGCCTGATCGCCATCGGCTACACAATGGTCTATGGCATTATCGGCATGATCAACTTCGCGCACGGCGAGGTGTATATGATTTCCGCGTACCTCGCGGCAATCAGCCTGGCATTGCTGGCCTATTTCGGCGTCGAGTCGTTCCCGCTGCTCATGCTGGGCACGCTGTTGTTCACCGTCGTCGTCACGGGCGTTTATGGCTTTACCATCGAACGCATCGCTTACAAGCCCCTGCGCAACTCCACCCGCCTGGCACCGCTGATCAGTGCCATCGGTATTTCGCTGATCCTGCAGAACTACGCTCAGATCAGCCAGGGCGCTCGCCAGCAAGGCGTGCCGACCCTGCTGGAAGGCGCCATGCGCATCGAAGTCGGCACCGGCTTCGTGCAACTGACCTACACCAAGATCTTCATCCTGATTGCCGCGTTCGCCGGCATGGGCCTGCTCACCTACGTCATCAAGTACACCAAGCTCGGCCGCATGTGCCGCGCCACGCAGCAAGACCGCAAGATGGCCTCGATCCTGGGCATCAACACCGACCGGGTGATTTCCTACGTGTTCGTCATCGGTGCGGTAATGGCCGCCCTGGCGGGCGTGCTGATCACCATGAACTACGGCACCTTCGACTTCTACGCCGGCTTCATCATCGGCATCAAGGCGTTCACGGCGGCGGTACTGGGCGGCATCGGCTCGCTCCCGGGGGCCATGCTCGGCGGCATCATCCTGGGCATTTCCGAGTCGCTGTTCTCTGGCCTGATCAACTCCGACTACAAGGACGTGTTCAGCTTCTCGCTGCTGGTGCTGATCCTCATCTTCCGTCCCCAAGGCCTGCTGGGTCGCCCGCTCGTGGCTAAGGTGTGAACATGTCCACTGCCAAAACTGCCCCTGTTTCCGAAACCAACGGTTTCGACCTCAAACGCAGCCTGCTGGAGACCTTTGTCGCCGGCCTGCTGGCGCTCATTGTCTTTGGCCCGGTCGTCGGCGTGGTGCTCGACGGCTACACCTTCAATGCCGAACCCCGCCGCGTGGCGTGGCTGGTCGGTGGTGTAATGGTCGGGCGCTTCCTGCTCAGCCTGTACCTGCAGAGCGGCGCTGGACGGCGCATGCTGCAAGGCTTCGACACTGGTGGCTCGGGCGTGCATGTGAACGCGCCGAACTACAAGTCACGCCTGCGCTACATCATCCCGGCGCTGATCGTGATCGCCATCGTCTTCCCGATCTTTGCCAACAAGTACCTGCTGACCGTGGTCATCCTCGGCCTGATCTACGTATTGCTGGGTCTAGGGCTGAACATCGTGGTCGGCCTGGCCGGCCTGCTCGACCTGGGGTACGTGGCGTTCTATGCCATTGGCGCTTATGGCCTGGCGCTGGGCTACCAGTACCTGGGCCTGGGCTTCTGGAGCGTGCTGCCGCTGGCGGCCATCGCCGCAGCGCTGGCGGGGTGCATACTCGGCTTCCCGGTGTTACGCATGCACGGTGACTACCTGGCGATCGTGACCCTGGGCTTTGGCGAGATCATCCGTCTGGTATTGAACAACTGGTTGTCGTTCACCGGCGGGCCGAACGGCATGCCGGCGCCGTCGCCAACCTTCTTCGGCCTGGAGTTCGGCCGTCGGGCCAAGGACGGCGGGGTGCCGATCCACGAGTTCTTCGGCTTCGATTACAACCCCAACCTGAAGTTCGTGTTCATCTACGCCGTGCTGTTCCTGGTGGTGCTGGCGGTGCTGTATATCAAGCACCGGTTGACCCGCATGCCAGTCGGCCGCGCCTGGGAAGCGCTGCGCGAAGACGAGATCGCCTGCCGCTCGATGGGGCTGAACCACGTGCTGGTCAAGCTCTCGGCCTTCACCCTCGGCGCATCCACTGCGGGCCTGGCCGGCGTGTTCTTCGCCACCTACCAGGGCTTCGTCAACCCGTCGTCGTTCACCTTCTTCGAGTCGGCGCTGATCCTTGCCATCGTGGTACTGGGCGGTATGGGTTCGACGGTGGGCGTAGTGATCGCGGCGTTCGTGCTGACTGTGGCCCCGGAGCTGCTGCGCAGCTTCTCCGAGTACCGCGTGCTGCTGTTCGGCGTGCTGATGGTGCTGATGATGATCTGGCGACCGCGTGGGCTGATCCGCATCAGCCGTACCGGTGTGGTTCCGCGTAAAGGAGTGGCGCCATGAGCGACGAAATCATTCTTTCGGTCGACAACCTGATGATGCAGTTTGGCGGCATCAAGGCGCTCAGCGATGTCAGCCTCAAGGTCCGGCGCAATCAGATCTTTGCCCTGATCGGCCCCAATGGTGCCGGCAAGACCACGGTGTTCAACTGCCTCACAGGCTTCTACAAGGCCAGCGGCGGGCGCATCGAACTGAACGTGCGCGGCAGCCAAACCAACGTCATCCAGTTGCTCGGCGAGCGCTTCCAGGCGGCCGACTTCGTATCGCCCGCACGCTTTGCCAACCGCCTGTACTACAAGATGTTCGGCGGCACCCACCTGGTGAACCGGGCAGGCCTTGCTCGGACTTTTCAGAACATTCGCTTGTTCAAGGAAATGTCGGTGGTGGAAAACCTGCTGGTGGCCCAGCACATGTGGGTCAACCGTAACCTGCTGGCCGGGGTGCTCAACACCAAGGCCTACCGCAAGGCCGAGAGCGATGCCCTGGACCATGCGTTCTACTGGCTGGAGGTGGTCGATCTGGTCGATTGCGCCAACCGCCTGGCCGGTGAGTTGTCGTACGGCCAGCAGCGGCGCCTGGAAATTGCCCGGGCCATGTGCACGCGGCCGAAGATCATCTGCCTGGACGAACCGGCTGCCGGCCTCAACCCGCAGGAAACCGAGGCCCTGAGTGGCATGATCCGCGTGCTGCGCGACGAGCACGACATCACCGTGGTGCTGATCGAACACGACATGGGCATGGTCATGAGCATCTCCGACCACATCGTCGTGCTCGACCATGGCAACGTGATCGCCGAAGGCGCGCCACAGGAAATCCGCAACAACCCGACGGTGATTGCCGCCTACCTGGGTGCAGACGAAGAGGAACTGGTATGAGTGCACCCATTCTCGAGCTCAAGGACCTGGATGTGTTCTACGGGCCGATCCAGGCGCTGAAGAAGGTGTCGATGCACATCAACGAGGGCGAGACGGTGAGCCTGATCGGCGCCAACGGTGCCGGCAAGTCGACCCTGCTGATGTCGATTTTCGGCCAGCCGCGCGCCGCGTCGGGGCACATCGTGTACCGCGGCACCGACATCACCCGCAAGTCGTCGCACTACATCGCCTCCAACGGCATTGCCCAGTCGCCGGAAGGGCGGCGGGTGTTCCCCGACATGACCGTCGAAGAAAACCTGATGATGGGCACCATCCCGATTGGCGACAAATATGCCAAGGAGGACATGGAGCGCATGTACGAACTGTTCCCGCGGTTGAAGGAGCGGCGTACCCAGCGGGCGATGACCATGTCGGGGGGCGAGCAGCAGATGCTCGCCATCGCCCGTGCGCTGATGAGCCGGCCTAAGTTGCTGCTGCTCGATGAGCCGTCGCTGGGGCTGGCGCCGATTGTGGTCAAGCAGATCTTCGCCACCTTGCGTGAGCTGGCCAAGACCGGCATGACCATTTTCTTGGTGGAGCAGAACGCCAACCATGCCCTGAAACTGTCGGACCGGGCGTATGTGATGGTCAACGGAGAAATCCGCATGACCGGGACGGGGCAAGAGTTGTTGGTGAATGAAGAAGTGCGTAGCGCCTATCTGGGCGGGCACTGAGTTGATTCGGGGGCTGCAAAGCAGCCCCCGCTGTAAATGTGGACAACTTGCTGCACCTCGCTCCCATGCCTCCATACAACTCCAGCCTAAGCCATTGTTTCCACAGCCTTGTTTTACCCACGGATAATGTGGAGCCGCCTGTGGAAAACATGGGTGCACCTCGCTGTAGCCCTTTGCAGTCGAGGCCTGCAGGCTTCTGATCGTTTTTTGATCGGTTTGCCCTTGTGGATGATTTTTAAGGGATTTTTACCCACATGCAGCTGTGTGTAATCGCTTTGAGCACCTGTGCATAACTCTGTGCAAAACCCTTGGACATACGGCTGCAAGCGGCATGGTTGAAAGCCTTGCGCCATCACTAAAAAGATATCCACCGACCCTGGAACGCTGAAAGGTTTCTGCTACCCCGACAAGTTGCCCCCAATCTGTGGGGAAAGCCTTGTGGATAACATGCGCATACATGACGCCAGGCTCTCTGCAACGGGGCTTTCGCCGATATGGTCAATATTTGATCAGTTGCTTCAATGGCTTGCTGCCTGCGTAGCACGAAGGCATGCTGCAACCCCCTGCCGAAATTAATCCACAGCGAGGAACAGAGCATGACGTCCACCGTATTCATCACTGGCGCGACTTCCGGTTTCGGTGAAGCTACCGCCCGACGTTTCGCCGAGGCCGGCTGGAAGCTGATCCTCACTGGCCGGCGTAAAGAGCGCCTGGACGCCCTGTGTGCCGAACTGTCGGCCAAGACCGACGTGCACGGGCTGGTCCTGGATGTGCGCGACCGCAACGCCATGGAACAAGCCATCGCCACGCTGCCGCCCGGTTTTGAGAAGCTGCGCGGCCTGGTCAACAATGCAGGCCTGGCGCTGGGCGTCGATGCGGCGCAGAACTGCAGCCTGGACGACTGGGAAACCATGGTCGACACCAACATCAAGGGCCTGATCTACACCACGCGCCTGCTGCTGCCTCGGTTGATCGCACACGGCCGCGGCGCGTCGATCCTCAACGTAGGTTCGGTGGCGGGCAATTACCCGTACCCGGGCAGCAACGTGTATGGCGGCACCAAGGCGTTTGTCGGGCAGTTTTCCCTGAGCCTGCGCTGCGACCTGCGCGGCACTGGCGTGCGCGTCAGCAACATCGAGCCGGGGCTGTGCGAGAGCGAGTTCTCGTTGGTGCGTTTCGGTGGCGACCAGGCCAAGTACGACGCCACCTACGCGGGTGCAGAGCCGATCCAGCCGCAGGATATTGCCGAGACCATCTTCTGGATCCTCAACCAGCCTGCGCACATCAACATCAACAGCCTGGAGCTGATGCCGGTGAGCCAGGACTGGGCAGGGTTCTCGATCGACCGGTCGCCCAAGGGCTGATCAGCATCCCCGGGCGTGCCCATGGCACGCCCATGCTGCCGCAGGCCTTCAGTTGTCTCGGAAAGTTTCGTTGGGGTTCAGAAGTTGCAGGGCTTGCAGCATATCGTTGACGACATCAGCGAGCATGGCATCTTCTCTACTCGGCTGCCCCTCGACATACTTCAAAAGGCTTGTAAGCAAACCAAGCTTTCGCTCATGCAGCAGCTTGTTCTTCTCAAGCTTGGAAGCCGCGATGTCCTTACTGGTAGCCTCAATTTCAGTTTGAAAGTGAGCCTTCAGAATTTCGTTGCCCATGACTGAACTCCTCTTTAGGGGAGCCTTTACGCTATCAACGCGTCTTGAGAACCGAAACTGGTAAAAATGTCAGGTCATTCCAAGTGATGAAGCCCTGCCAGGCAGGTCGCCAAGTGATAGGGCGTGGTCGAAGGCATGTCATGCCGGCTGACAGCGCCTTCGCCGTCCCGGCATTCATACCAGCCGCCGTCATGCAGGAACCGCTGCGTCATCGCCTGCAACTGCTGCGCAAGCTTGGCTTCGTTGCCTGAGCGCAACGCCAGCGCCCGCAGGTACTCCGCCTGGGCCCAGATCCGCTGGGTGGCATCGATGACCTTGCCGTCCACAGCCAGCATTGCCAAGACCGCCGAATCCTTTACCCCGCACTGCTCGGCATAATCGAACGCCCGGGCAATGGCGCCATGCAGCGGGGTGCCGCGTAACAGTGGCGAGGTGTCGAGCAGGTAGAACCACTCGAACTGATGCCCTGGTTCGAACCAGTTATCCACAGCGTCGCGTGGTTTTTCCAGCATCAGGCCGTGCTGCGGTTCGATGAACTGTGCCTGCAGGGCATCGCACAACTGCAGCAGTGCCTGCTGCACGCTGGCATCTTCACGCACGGTAAGCACCTGCAGGAAGGCTTCGGCCAAGTGCATCTGGGGGTTCTGCAGCGGGCCACTGCCAAGGTCGGCCCAGTCTTCAGCGAGGCTGGCCTCGTACAGGCCGTCGTCGCGGGCGAACTGCGTGCTGACGATTGCCAGGGCAGCGTTCAGCGCAGACTCCACCAGGCTGTCGCGGACCTTGCCCCAGTAATGCGCGCAGGCAAACACGATGAACGCGTGGGTGTAGAGGTCTTTGCGCCGGTCCAGTGGCTTGCCTTCGGCATCGATGCTGTAGAACCAGCCGCCGTGCTCGGCATCGTGGAAATGCCGCTGCAGCGAGCGGAACAACGCCGCTGCCCGCTCTGCCGCGCCTGGCTGCTCGATGCGGCTGCTGAACAGGTACAGCTGGCGCGCGCAGGCCATCGCTCGATAGCGCTGAACCGGCAACGGCCGGTGCTGGGCATCGAGGGCCTCGAAGGGCAGGGCCATTTCGACGTTCCAGCCCGGGCCTTGCCACAGCGGCACGATACGCTCGGCAAAGTGCTGGGTGAAGCGGGCCAGTTCGGGCGGAGTGGGGCGGGGGTCGGACATGAATGCGCTCGTCACAATCGGGCAGTGCGCCATGGTAGCAGAACTGCGCTTCAGCCCGGGTTACCCAGGCCTTGCCAGTGCCGCGCGCCGACGAAGATGAAGCGCAGCTGTTGGGTGATCTTTTCCTGCGCGGACAGCGCCTGTGGATAACCTGAATCAGGGTTGTCGATCAGCTCGGGCAGGGTGGCAAATACCGTCTTCACGACCAGGTCGGCCATCACCGCCAGTGCTGCTCCGTCCAGGTGCTGCCAGCGTTTCATGCGCGCAAGGTCGGTGGCCAGGTCGTCACTGATGTCCTGGCGCAGGCGGGCAATCGCCTGGCGTACCGCCTGCGAGCCACCGTATTGCTCACGGGCCAGGAACAGGAACTGCGCCCGGTGGGCGGCGACCACGTCGAGGAAGATGCGCACCGAGGCGTCGGTGATGCCGCCAAACTCGAATTCGTTCTGGCGCACCAGGCGGATGGTCTGGCGGAAGGTGGTATCGACCTCGGCCACCAGAGCCAGGCCCAGGGCGTCCATATCGGGAAAATGCCGGTAGAAACCGGTGGGTACGATACCTGCCGTTTTCGCCACTTCGCGCAGGCTGATGCTGCCGAAACCACGGCCACTCTCCATCAGCTGGCAGGCGGCATCGAGCAAGGCCTGGCGGGTCTGTAGCTTCTGTTCGGCACGCGGCAGCATGGGTCAGGGTTCTGTGTCGGTCGAGGCAGGGCACTCTAGATAATAAAACGAAGCCCGGTCAATGGACCGGGCTTGGAGGTGAGCAGGCATTGTGCCGCAGGTTGTTATTTTCGGCCATGGCGATCAGCTCACACGGCTGAGTTCAACCAGGCGATCCGAGCCACCTTCGGCTACTCGGCCGGAGCGTTCGATCAAGCGGTCCGAGCCACCTTCGGCTACTCGGCCGGAGCGTTCGATCAAGCGGTCCGAGCCACCTTCGGCGACCCGGCCGGTGCGTTCGATCAGGCGGTCCGAGCCACCTTCGGCGACCCGGCCAGTGCGTTCGATCAGGCGGTCCGAGCCACCTTCGGCGACGCGGCCAGTGCGTTCGATCAGGCGGTCCGAACCACCTTCGGTAACCGTTTTCAGGGGCTGGGCGATTTCAGCGGTGCTGGAGCGCGATTCGGCGGTCAGGTGCTGGTCAGCAGCCGGCAGGGCGAAGGCGTTGGCAGCAAGGATCGACAGGGTCAGGGTCAGCAGGTGGCGTTTCATGAGTGGTTGCTCCTCTGGGGGGCTGGAAAGTGGGTACGAAGCCAATGCTACGCCCGGTAACGCCAGAGAAAAGTTCATAAGGATAATGGTAACAATCGACAGCATTGATAGAGCTTTTTGGAGGCTCTAGCACGGTTGTTTCAACATGATTGGTGGCTTCTGGCCTTCATCTTTTCCAGGTAACGCATTGCCGTTGCCCAGACCAAATGCTGAGCAAGGCGCCAGGAAAAACTTCGTTATCATGGCGCCACCGATAAAACCCAGCGGGCTTTCATCAGTCCGAGTTAATGAGTGCCACCGGTGCCCGCTTTGTGCCATGCCGTCAGGAGAATCACGCAATGACGCGACCCGCCAGAATTCTTGTCTGGACCCTTGCCACCCTGTTGACCCTGTTGGCGATACTGGTGGTGGTAATCGCCACCTTCGACTGGAACCGCGTCAAGCCGTTGCTCAACGAGAAGGTTTCCGAGGCCCTGCACCGGCCTTTCGCAATCAATGGCAACCTTGCGGTGCAGTGGCGTACCGAGCCCGAAGAAGGCGGTTGGCGGGCGTGGGTGCCGTGGCCGCACTTCATTGCCGAGGACCTGACCCTGGGCAACCCAGACTGGCTCAAGGAACCGAAAATGGTCGCCCTCGAGCGTGTCGAGTTCCGCCTGGCGCCACTGCCACTGGTGTTCCAGCAGATCGTCATCCCCCGCATCAACCTGACCAAGCCCACCGCCAGCCTGACTCGACTGGCCGATGGCCGTGCCAACTGGACCTTCGACTTCGGCCCCAAGGATGAAAACGCAGAACCCTCGAAATGGCAGCTGGACATCGGTGCCATCGGTTTTGACCAAGGCAATGTCAGCCTTGATGACCAGACCCTGAAGACCAGCATGAAGGTACAGATCGACCCGCTGGGCAAGCCGATACCCTTCAGCGACATCGTCGGCAAGGCGCGGGCCGAGAAAACGGCGGGCGCCCAGGACTATGCCTTCGGCCTCAAGGCCCAGGGCCGCTACAAAGGGCAGCCGGTGTCCGGCACCGGCAAGATCGGTGGCCTGCTGGCGCTGCAGGACGCCAGCCAACCGTTCCCGTTGCAGGCTGACGTGCGCATCGCCGACACCCACGTGGTGCTCGCCGGCACCCTGACCGACCCGCGTAACCTGGGCGCCCTGGACCTGCGCCTGCGCCTGTCCGGCAAGAGCCTGGGCAACCTCTACCCGCTGACCGGCGTGACGCTGCCCGACACCCCGGCCTACGCCACCGACGGCCACCTCACTGCCAACCTGCATGCCGCGCAAGGTGCGACCTTCAATTACCAGGGGTTCAACGGCAAGATCGGCGACAGCGACATCCACGGCGACCTGGCCTTCGTGGCCAGCCAGCCGCGGCCCAAGCTCTCCGGCAAGCTGGTCTCCAACCAGCTGCTGTTCAAGGACCTCGCGCCGCTGATCGGTGCCGACTCCAACGCCGAGCAGAAGGCTCGCGGGGGCGCCAGCAAGCAGCCGACGGGCAAGGTATTGCCGGTCGAGGAGTTCCGCACCGAACGCTGGCGCGCCATGGACGCCGACGTCGAGTTTGCCGGCAAGCGCATCGTCCACAGCGAGCAGTTGCCGTTCAACGACCTGTCTGCCCACGTGATCCTCGAAGACGGCCTGCTGCGCTTGGAGCCGCTGCGCTTTGGCGTGGCCGGTGGCAACCTGGCCTCCAGGATCCGCCTCGATGGCCGCAGTGTACCGTTGCAGGGGCGGGCGCAGTTGACCGCGCGGGGCTTCAAGCTCAAGCAACTGTTCCCCACCTTCGCGCCGATGCAGACCAGCTTCGGCGAACTCAACGGCGATGCCGACATCACCGGCCGCGGCAACTCGGTGGCGGCGCTGCTGGGCACGGCCAATGGCGACCTGCGCATGCTGATCAACGATGGTGCGATCAGCCGCAGCCTGATGGAAATTGCCGGCCTCAACGTGGGCAACTACGTGGTTGGCAAGTTGTTCGGTGACGAGGACGTGCAGATCAACTGCGCGGCGGCCGATGTCGGAATCAAGGACGGGCTGGCGAGCACACGCCTGTTCATCTTCGATACCGAGAACGCGATCATCTACATCAACGGCACGGCGAATTTTGCCAGTGAGCAGTTGGACCTGAAGGTGACCCCGGAGTCGAAGGGGCTGCGGCTGTTCTCGCTGCGTTCGCCGCTGTATGTACGCGGGCCGTTTGCCAAGCCGAGTGCGGGTGTGCAGGCGGTGCCGCTGGCCTTGCGCGGGGCGGGGATGGTGGCCTTGGGGGTGGTTGCGGGCCCCGCGGCGGGGCTGCTGGCACTGATTGCGCCTAGCAGTGGGGACGAACCGAACCAGTGCACGCCGTTATTGCAGCAGATGAAGGCGGGCAAGGCGCCGGCGGCGGTCAAAGGCAAGAAATAATGTAAGGGGCCGCAGAGCGGCCCCCTTTCGATTACAAACCTTGCAACAGATCGGACATATCGTCTGCGTGCTCTTCTTCCTGCGCCAGGATGTCTTCGAAGATGCGCCGCGTGGTCGGGTCCTTGTCACCAATGTACTGAATGATCTCGCGGTAGCTGTCGATCGCAATCCGCTCGGCCACCAAGTCTTCCAGCACCATTTCTTTCAGGTTATTGCCCGCCACATATTGGGCATGGGAGTTCTTGGTCAGGTTGTCGGGGTTGAAGTCCGGTTCGCCGCCCAACTGCACGATCCGCTCGGCCAGCTTGTCGGCGTGCTCGGCTTCCTGGTTGGCATGCTCCAGAAACTCTTCGGCCGCCACGCTCGCCTTGATCCCGCTGGCCATGAAGTAGTGGCGCTTGTAGCGCAGCACGCAGACCAGCTCGGTGGCCAGCGACTCGTTGAGCAGGCGCAGGATCTCTTGGCGGTCGGCATGGTAGCCCTCGGTCACGGCGCCTTGCTCGACGTGCTGGCGGGCACGTTCGCGCAGGGTTTGCACATCGGTCAGTTCAACGTTGCTCATGGTTATCTCCAAAAAGATCAGGACGGGTGGTCAAGGTGTTGCGTAGGCTCACGCGCCGGGTACGGCTTCGCTGTCCTCTTCTCGTTGCTTGCAAGTCTTGAAGCCCTTGGCATCGACATGGCCGGTGGCGTCGAAGCGCACGTAGTACGCCTGTTGCTTGCCGTCGCGGTTGAGGATGTAGTCGTTGCAGGTGCCGCCGTGGGGCAGGTCGATCGCATTGGATGGGCTGCCACCAATGGCGATCACTTTCTGCATGGTCATGCCGTGCTCCACCTGCTTGACCAGCGGCTCGTCACGGTAGGTGACGTAGTCCACCGGGTTCTCCGGGCGGCTGCCGCAAGCGGCAAGTGTTGCGCTGGCCAGAAGGATTGCCAGGGTCTGTTTGTACATGGTCCCGCTCCTTGCTCAGGGTCTGTTTGGTTTGGAACCGCACGGCGCGCCAGGAGTTCGATTGCGATGGTCATCCAGGCCGCTGTAGTGTTGGCCGGTCGACCACGCAAAGGGGCAGGGGCTATGCCGCAGGAATTGGCCACGCGATACCCACTGGTGCTGGTGCCGGGCATGCTCGGTTTCGTCCGGGTGCTGCTCTACCCCTACTGGTTCGGCATCGTGCCGGCCCTGCGCAAGGGCGGGGCGCAGGTGTTCCCCGTGCAAGTCTCGCCGCTGCACGCCAGTGAGGTGCGGGGTGAACAGTTGCTGGCGATCATCGAAGCCATCTGCCAGCGCACCGGTGCCGACAAGGTCAACCTGATCGGCCATAGCCAGGGCGCCTTGGACGCGCGCTATGCCGCGGCCAAACGGCCTGAGCGGGTGGCCTCGGTGACGTCCGTGGCGGGGCCCAACCATGGCTCGGAACTGGCCGACCACCTGCACCGTACGGCGCCGGGCGACTCGCCCCAGGGGCGTATCCTCAAGGGCGCGCTGCACGGCTTGGCGGTGCTGCTGGTGTGGCTGGAAACCGGCTGGCGCCGCGAGCCATTGCCCATCGACGTGCACGCCTCGCACCAGGCGCTGACCAGTGCCGGGGTGGCGCTGTTCAACCAGGCTTATCCACAGGGCCTGCCCGACACCTGGGGCGGCGAAGGGCCGGCAGAGGTCAACGGCGTACGCTACTACTCCTGGTCAGGCACCTTGCAGCCCGGCCTGACCGACCAGGGGCGCAACCGCTTTGACGGCAGCAACCGCTTCTGCCGCCTGTTCGCCCGCAGTTTCGTCAAGGAAAACGGCCATTGCGATGGCATGGTCGGGCGCTTCAGCTCGCACCTGGGGCAGGTGATCGGCGACGACTACCCGCTCGACCACCTGGACATCGTCAACCAGTCGCTCGGCGCCGTGGGCAAGGGCGCCGAGCCGGTGCGCCTGTTCACCGAGCACGCCGCCCGGCTCAAGGCTGCGGGGCTGTAACGCTGCGGCGTACGGGGGTGGTCCAACGCTCGGCCAGGATCACCCCCAGCAGGGTCAACAGGCCGCCGACCAGGTGGTAGCTGGCCAGCTGTTCATCGAGCACCCCAGCGGCGATCAGCGCGGTGACCAAGGGCAGCAGGTTGAAGAACAGCGTGGTGCGGCTTGGCCCCAGGCGGTGCACGGCCTGCATCCACACCAGCGGGGCGATCATCGAGGCCAGCACGCAGGCGTACAGCACCAGGCCGACGTTGTGGGCATTCAGGCCGGTCTTGTTCGACAGCAGGAACAGCGGCAGCAACACAACGATGGCCACCTGCACCTGCAGGTACAGCAACTGCAAGGGCGGCAGGCGCAACTGCCATTTTTTCAGCAGGAAGCTGTACAGCGCATAGGCCAGGGTGGCCACCAGCATCAGCAGGTCGCCGCTGTTCAGGCCCTGTTCCAGCAAGGCCCCGGGTTGGCCTGCGCTGACCACTTCAAGCACGCCGAAAAACGACACCACGGCGCCGACCAGGGCGCCGAAGGTCAGGCGCTGGCCGAGCCAGGCAATCGACAGCGCCAGCGACATCAACGGCATCAGCGAGAGGATGATGCCCATGTTGGTGGCGCTGGTGATGCTGGCGGCGAAGTACGCCAGGCTCTGGTACAAGGCCATGCCCAGCACGCCGAGCACGAACACCTTGCCCAGGTGCGGGCGGATGGCTGCACGGTTGCGCCACACGGCGGGCAGCAGGAAGGGGGTGAACAGCAGGCCGGCCAGCAGCCAGCGGTAGAAGCCGATCTCGGCGGGGTGGATGGCACCGGCCGACAGCTTGGTGACCACGGTGTTGCCGGCCCAGATAAGGATGGCGGTGAGGGGGAACAGGTAATTCATAAAGGTGCAACTCTGGGTGAGACCAGGAATTTTGGGGCTGCCGCTCAGCAGGCCCAGGTTGCCCGGTATTATGAGTTGTCTGTCCGCAAGCCTATACTTGTATCCAGACAATCCGCCCTTCGAAGCAGACAGCATGCCGCGCAAATACCTCGACATCCCCGGTTTCGACCGGCTCCCGGCGCCGGTGTACTTGCGCCACGACGAGTTCGGTGCCGATACCCACAGCGCCCCCCACCGCCACGCCTGGGGCCAGCTGAACTACGCGGCCCACGGTGTCATGCACCTGGATGTCGAAGGCCAGCGCTTCCTCTCGCCGCCGCACTACGCCGTGTGGGTGCCACCGGGTATCGAACACGGCTGTTACAACCCCCAGGCCATCGTCTACCGCTCGCTCTACCTGGACCGCAGCTTGTGCGCCGGGTTGCCGCAACAGCCGTGCAGCCTGGTCATCAGCGACATCCTCAAGGCCATCCTCGGCGACTTCGCCCGGCGTGACCTGAACGTGGCGCAGGACGAACGCGACCAGCGCCTGGTGCAGGTGCTGCTCGACCAGTTGCTGCTGGCGCCGACCCAGACCTGCTATTTGCCCTTCGCCCGCAGCGAGGGCCTGGGCCAGGTGCTCGATGGCTTGAGCCGTGCCCCGGGCGACAATCGCCCGCTGGCCGATTGGGCGCGGCAGGTGCATGTCAGCGAACGTACCTTGGCCCGCCAGTTCATCCGCGAACTGGGCATCGGTTTTGGCGAGTGGCGCCTGCGCCTGCGCTTTCTGCGTGCCATCGAGATGCTGGAGGCAGGCTTGCCGATTCAGGCCATTGCCTTCGACCTCGGCTACAGCAGCGCCTCGGCCTTCATCGCCATGTTCCAGCGCCAGGCCAATTGCACACCGGAGCAGTACCGGCGTCAGGCGCGGTCTGGCGGCTGAAATGAGTGTAAAAAATCTTGTCTACACTCAGTGGCACCACCGTGCATCGGGCGCGGAGACAAGGAGACCACTCCATGAAGCTGCTGCAAATGCCATTGCTGGTGCTGGCTGTATTGTTCAGCGCACAGGGGTTCGCCGCCACTGCGCAACAGGAAAAGATGACCTCGTGCAACGCCGACGCCAGCGCCAAGGCGCTCAAGGGCGATGAACGCAAGGCGTTCATGAGCAACTGCCTGAAGAAGAGCGTACCTGCAACCCAGCAGGAAAAGATGAAGACCTGCAACGCCGACGCCAGCACCAAGGCACTCAAGGGTGACGAGCGCAAGGCGTACATGAGCGACTGCCTGAAGAAGAAATGACCTGCGCCTATGCCTGTAGGGCGAAGGCTGGCAGACTGCGGGTCTTTTTTGTTGTCTGCCCCTGAGGCTGTATGACCTTCACCCCCCGCCAGATCACCCTGGCCAGTTGGATCATCGTGTTTGCCGGCCTGTTGCTGGCGCTGCCCCTGAAGTTGCTGCCGAGCCTGCTTGCCGGTTTGCTGGTGTTCGAACTGGTCAACATGCTGACGCCGCGGTTACAGCCACTGATCGCCGGGCAGCGCGCCCGCTGGCTGGCCGTGGCCCTGCTCGGCACGTTGGTGGTCATTACTCTGACCCTGCTGATTGCTGGCGCATTCAGCTTCCTGCTGCACGAGGCGGAGAACCCCGGGGCTTCGCTGGACAAGTTCATGGCCTTGGTCGAGCGGGCCCGTGGGCAACTGCCGCCGTTCATCGAAGGCTACCTGCCGGCCAGTGCCGCCGAGTTCAAGGTGGCCATCGGCGACTGGCTCAAAAGCCACCTGGGCGAGCTGCAACTGGTAGGCAAGGGCATGGCGCACATGTTCGTCACCTTGCTGATCGGCATGATCCTCGGCGCCATCGTGGCCTTGCAGCGTATCCCCGACATTTCTCGGCGCAAACCGTTGGCCGCAGCCTTGTTCGAACGCTTGAGCCTGCTGGTGCAGGCGTTTCGCAACATTGTCTTCGCGCAGATCAAGATTTCGCTGCTCAACACCACCTTCACCGGCATCTTCCTGGCCGTGGTGCTGCCGATGTTCGGAGTGCATCTGCCGCTGACCAAGACGCTGATCGTGCTGACCTTCCTGCTTGGGCTGCTGCCGGTGATCGGCAACCTGATGTCCAACACCCTGATCACCATCGTCGGGTTGTCATTGTCGATCTGGGTGGCGATGGCGGCGTTGGGGTATCTGATCGTCATCCACAAGGTCGAGTACTTCCTCAACGCGCGGATCGTGGGGGGGCAGATCAGTGCCAAGTCGTGGGAACTGCTGCTGGCGATGCTGGTGTTCGAGGCGGCATTCGGCTTGCCGGGGGTGGTGGCGGGGCCGATCTACTATGCGTATCTGAAGAGCGAGCTGAAACGAGTGGAATTGGTTTGAGCTGAGATCTTGGGGCCGCTTTGCGGCCCCAAGATCGTTCAGATAACGCCGTAGCGTTTGCGTGCCTCGATCGCCAACCCGCTGCCAATGCTGCCAAAGATGTTGCCTTCCACATGCCGTGCATTGGGCAACATCGCCGCCACGCTGTTACGCAGCGCCGGAATCCCGCTGGACCCCCCGGTAAAGAACACCGTATCCACTTGCCCTTCGCCCACACCGGCCTTGTTCAGCAGCTCGCTGACACTGCCGCGCACGCGCTCCAGCAGGCTATCGATCGCTTCTTCGAACACCGCACGGGTCAGCTCGGCGGTCAGCTCAGGCTCGACACGGCGCAGGTCGATGCGGCGGCTGTCCTGTTCGGTCAGCTCGATCTTGCTGGCTTCCACTTCCATCGCCAGCCAGTGGCCGGCGCGCTGTTCGATCAGCTGGAACAGGCGGTCGATACCGAGGGTGTCCTCGATGTCGTAACGCATGTTGCCCAGGGCTAGCTGCGACTTCTGCGAGTACAAGGCGTTGATGGTGTGCCAGGTGGCCAGGTTGAGGTGGTAGCTGGTCGGCATCAACGCACCGCTCTTCATCCGGCTGCCATAGCCGAACAACGGCATCACGCCCTGCAGGCTCAGCTGCTTGTCGAAATCGGTACCGCCGATGTGCACGCCACCGGTGGCGAGGATATCGCTTTGGCGTTCGGCCACCAGGTGGCGCTCGGGCGACAGGCGGATCAGGGTAAAGTCGGAGGTACCCCCGCCGATATCGACGATCAGTACCAGCTCTTCACGGCTGATGCTCGACTCGTAGTCGAAGGCTGCGGCAATCGGTTCGTACTGGAACGACACGTCCTTGAAGCCGATTTTGCGCGCCACGTCGGCCAGGGTGTCTTCGGCTTCCTGGTCGGCGGCCGGGTCTTCATCGACGAAGAACACCGGGCGGCCCAGCACGACCTGGTCGAAGCTGCGCTCCGCGGCGGTTTCGGCGCGCTTTTTCAGTTCGCCGATGAACATGCCCAGCAAGTCCTTGAACGGCAAGGCGCTGCCCAGCACGCTGGTGTCGTGCTTGATCAGCTTGGAGCCGAGCAGGCTCTTGAGCGAGCGCATCAGGCGGCCTTCGTAGCCTTCCAGGTACTCGTGCAGCGCCAGGCGGCCATACACCGGGCGACGCTCCTCGATGTTGAAGAAGACCACCGAAGGCAAGGTGATCTTGCCGTCTTCCAGGGCAATCAGCGACTCGAGGCCAGGGCGGTGCCAGCCGACCGTGGAGTTGGAGGTGCCAAAGTCGATGCCAAGGGCACGGGCCGGGGATACGTCAGACATGGGAAAAAGGTTTCCGGAGGCAAAACGGCCGCGCAGTTTATGCCAGTTGGCAACAGAATCAAGACCAGTCGTCTGCCATACAGCAATCCCAAGCGGCCCTTGAAAGGCTATGCTTGACCCCTATCTTCAGTTGCAACACGCAAATTCACATTGGTGATCCATAAATGGACTTCAAAGACTATTACAAGATACTTGGCGTAGAGCCCACGGCGGACGAAAAGGCGATCAA
Source organism: Pseudomonas sp. SWRI68 (assembly GCF_014269165.1). NCBI lineage: Bacteria > Pseudomonadati > Pseudomonadota > Gammaproteobacteria > Pseudomonadales > Pseudomonadaceae > Pseudomonas > Pseudomonas sp. SWRI68. The sequence continues at coordinate 300,926 of NZ_JABWRU010000004.1, forward strand.
GGCCGCCTACCGCAAGCTGGCACGCAAGTATCACCCCGATGTCAGCAAGGAGCGCGACGCCGAGGACAAGTTCAAAGAGGCCAACGAGGCCTATGAAGTGCTCGGTGACGCGCAGAAACGTGCCGAATTCGACGAGATCCGCAAGTACGGTGGCCAACATGGCCGGCCGTTCCAGGCGCCGCCGGGCTGGGAAAACCGCGGCGGGGGTGCGGGCGGTGGTTTCGAAGGCGGTGACTTCTCCGACTTCTTCAGCTCGATTTTTGGCGCGCGTGGGGGCAACCCCTTTGGCGGCGCCCGGCAACAGCGCAGCGCAGGCAGGCGAGGGCAGGACGTGGAGTTGGAACTGGCGGTATTCCTTGAGGAGACCCTGAGCAAGGAGTCCAAGCAGATCAGCTTCCAGGTGCCGCAGACCAATGCCGCCGGGCAGCGCACCGGGTTCACCACCAAGACCCTGAACGTCAAGATCCCCGCCGGGGTGACCGACGGCGAGCGCATTCGCCTCAAGGGCCAGGGTGCGCCGGGCAGTAGCGGCGGGCCCAACGGCGACCTGTTCCTGACCATCCGCATGGCACCGCACCCGCTGTTCGATGTCGAAGGCCATGACCTGATCATCACCGTGCCACTGGCACCGTGGGAGGCGGCACTGGGCGCCAAGGTGGCGGTGCCGACCCTGGACGGCAAGATCAACCTGACCATCCGTCCCGACAGCCAGAGCGGCCAGCGCCTGCGCGTACCGGGCAAGGGCCTGGCCAACAAGCAGGGCGAGCGCGGCAACCTCTATGCGCAGCTCAAGGTGGTCATGCCGACTGCATCCGACGAGTCGACCCGTGAACTGTGGGCCAAGCTTTCCGAGAAGGCCGCGTTCAACCCGAGGGCACAATGGAGTAAGTGATCATGAGCAGCACCCTGATCGTTCAACTGGACATGCGCACCCTCTGCCAGGAAGCTGACATTACGGCGGACTACGTGATCGAAATAGTCGAGCACGGCATCGTCGAACCCTCTGGGCGAACGCCTGAGGACTGGTTGTTCGACGATCAGGCGCCGCTTTTGGCCAAGCGCGCGGCGAAGCTGCACCAGGAGTTGGAACTGGAGTGGGAAGGCGTGGCGCTGGCGCTGGAGCTGTTGCAGGAAGTGCAGCAGCTGCGCAGTGAGAACAACATGCTGAAACAGCGCTTGGGCAGGTTCACCCAACTGGGATGAGGCCAGTGCGGGCCCCTTCGCGGGGCAAGCCCGCTCCCACAGTTACAGCACAATCAAGGACTGTGAGGTCCCTGTGGGAGCGGGCTTGCCCCGCGAAGGGGCCTGCACCGGCACCCTCACGTTCAGGCCGGCTCGGCCCCCGGGCTCAGCATCAACTGCATGAACGTCAGGTCCAGCCAGCGGCCGAACTTCACCCCCACCTGCGGCATCTGCCCGGTCACCACGAACCCCAGCCGCTCATGCAGGCGTACCGAGGCCGCGTTGCCGCTCTCGATGGCCGCCACCATCACGTGCTTGCCGCAACCCCGCGCGCGTTCCACCAATGCGCCCATCAACAGCGGCCCCAGGCCCTTGCCGCGCTGGTCGCCGCGGATGTACACCGAATGCTCCACGGTATTGCGAAAGCCCTCGAACGGCCGCCAGTCGCCAAACGACGCATACCCCAGCACGCCGCTCTCATCCACCGCCACCAGAATCGGGTAGCCCTGCTGCGCACGGGCCTCGAACCAGGCCTGGCGGTTGCCCAGGTCGACGGGTGTTTCGTTCCAGATCGCCGTGGTGTTGCGCACCGCGTCATTGTAGATGTCGAGGATGCCCGGTACATCGGCGGGCAAGGCGTCGCGGATTTCGTGGCTCATTGCAGCGTCTCACAAGGTCGATGGGCGCAGATTAAATGGTTACCAGCCCGCGTACACCTTCTGCCTGCATGTTATCCCCGCGCCCACGCTGAATGATCTCGCCGCGGGCCATCACCAGGTACTGGTCGGCCAGTTCTTCGGCGAAGTCGTAGAACTGCTCCACCAGCAGGATGGCCATGTCGCCACGTTGGGCCAGGCGCCGGATGACCGCGCCGATTTCCTTGATCACCGAAGGCTGGATACCTTCGGTGGGCTCGTCGAGTATCAGCAGGCGCGGGCGGCTGGCCAGGGCACGGCCAATAGCCAACTGCTGTTGCTGGCCGCCGGACAAGTCGCCGCCGCGGCGCTGTTTCATCTGTTCCAGTACCGGGAACAGTTCGTAGATGAAGGCGGGCACTTCACGGGCCTCTCGGGCGGGGAAGCGCGACAGGCCCATCAACAGGTTCTCCTCCACGGTCAGCCGCGCGAAGATTTCGCGGCCCTGGGGCACGTAGGCGATACCGGCCTGCACCCGTTGCTGGGGCTTGAGCGTGGTGATCGGCTTGCCTTCCCATTCGACGCTGCCTTCGCGGGCTGCGACCAGGCCCATCAGGCAGCGCAGCAGGGTGGTCTTGCCCACGCCGTTGCGGCCCAGCAGGCACGTGACCTCGCCGACCTTGGCCTCGAAGGACAGGCCGCGCAGGATGTGGCTGCCGCCGTAGTATTGGTGCAGTGTGTCGATTTTCAGCATGTCATGTCCCTGGAAGTTTGTGCGCTGGCTGTGAGGTTCATCGGCCCAGATAAACTTCGACCACCCGCTCATCCGCCTGCACCTGCGCCAGCGAGCCCTCCGCCAGCACGCTGCCTTGGTGCAGCACCGTCACATGGTCGGCAATGCTGCCGACAAACCCCATGTCGTGCTCCACCACCATCAGCGAATGCGTGCCGGCCAGCCCCTTGAACAGCTCTGCGGTGAACTCGGTTTCGGCATCGGTCATGCCCGCCACCGGCTCGTCGAGCAACAGCAGTTGCGGCTCCTGTACCAGCAGCATGCCGATCTCCAGAAACTGCTTCTGGCCGTGGGACAGCAACCCTGCCTGGCGCTGCGCCAGCGGTAGCAGGCGCAGGGTGGCCAGCACGTGTTCGATGCGCTGTCGTTGCTCGCCGCTCAAGCGCGCGGCCAGGCTGGCCCACACCGACTTGTCGGCCTTCAGCGCCAGCTCCAGGTTCTCGAACACCGTCAGCGCCTCGAACACCGTGGGCTTCTGGAACTTGCGGCCGACCCCGGCCTGGGCGATCTGGTATTCGCTCATGCGGGTCAGGTCGAGAGTGTCGCCGAAAAAGGCGCTGCCGCTGTCGGGGCGGGTCTTGCCGGTGATCACGTCCATCATCGTGGTCTTGCCGGCGCCGTTGGGGCCGATGATGCAGCGCAGTTCGCCGACGCCGATGTACAGGTTCAAACCATTCAGCGCCTTGAACCCATCGAAGCTGACGCTGATGTCTTCCAGGCTCAGCACCGTGCCGTGGCGGGTGTCGAGGCCGGCCTTGCGGCTCTGGCCGAGGCCGATGGCGTCGCGGCTGGCGCCAAGGGTGTCGAACACCGGCTCCAGCATGAACTCGGGATGAACCGGGGGCACGCCTCTCATGGCTGGCTCCTTTTCTTCAGCAGGCCCACCACGCCCTTGGGCAGGTACAGGGTGACCAGAATGAACAGCGCACCGAGGAAGAACAGCCAGTACTCGGGGAACGCCACGGTGAACCAGCTCTTCATGCCATTGACCAGGCCTGCGCCCAGCAGCGGGCCAATCAACGTGCCACGCCCGCCCAGGGCGACCCAGACAGCAGCTTCGATGGAGTTGGTCGGCGACATTTCGCTGGGGTTGATGATGCCCACCTGGGGCACATACAGCGCGCCAGCCAGGCCGCACAGCACGGCGCTCAGCACCCACACCAGCAATTTGAAGCCGCGCGGGTCGTAACCGCAGAACATCAGGCGGTTTTCGGCGTCGCGCACGGCAGTGAGCAGCCGGCCGAACTTGCTGGTGGTCAGGCGCCAGCACAGGTACAGGCTGGCCAGCAACAGGCCGACAGTCAGCAGAAACAGCACGGCCCGTGTGCCCTGCGCGGCAATGTCAAAGCCCAGAATGGTGCGGAAGCTGGTAAAGCCGTTGTTGCCGCCAAACCCGGTCTCGTTGCGAAAGAACAGCAGCATGCCGGCAAAGGTCAGGGCCTGGGTCATGATCGAGAAGTAAACGCCCTTGATCCGCGAGCGGAAGGCGAAGAAGCCGAACACCAGCGCCAACAGCCCAGGCGCCAGCACCACCAGGCACAGGGCCCAGGCAAAATGCTGGGTGCCGGCCCAGTACCAGGGCAGCTCGGTCCACGACAGGAAGGTCATGAAGCCCGGTAGGCCATCGCCGGCGGCCTGGCGCATCAGGTACATGCCCATGGCGTAGCCGCCGAGGGCGAAGAACAGCCCGTGGCCGAGCGACAGCAGCCCGGCATAGCCCCAGACCAGGTCCAGGGCCAGGGCGACGATGGCGTAGCAGAGTATTTTGCCGACCAGTGTCAGCGTGTAGGCCGAGACCTGCAGGGCATGGTCGGCCGGTAGCAACGACAGCAGTGGTAGTGCCAGCAGCAACAGCACGACGACAGTGCCGATGGCCAGCGACAGGCGCGGCCCGGCTTTTTGCGAAGCGGTGACAAGCAGTGGCTGGTTCATCAGTCGATTACCCGTCCCTTGAGGGCGAACAGGCCTTGCGGGCGCTTCTGGATGAACAGAATGATCAACGCAAGGATGAGGATCTTGCCAAGCACCGCGCCGATCTGCGGCTCCAGCAGCTTGTTGGCGATGCCTAGGCCGAAGGCGGCCCAGAGGCTGCCGGCCAGTTGCCCGACACCGCCGAGTACCACCACCAGGAACGAGTCGATGATGTAGCTTTGGCCCAGGTCCGGGCCGACGTTGCCGACCTGGCTCAGGGCCACGCCACCGAGCCCGGCGATACCGGAGCCGAGGCCGAAGGCGAGCATGTCGACGCGCCCGGTGGACACGCCACAGCAGGCGGCCATGTTGCGGTTCTGCGTCACCGCGCGAACGTTCAGGCCGAGCCGCGTGCGGTTGAGCAGCAGCCAGGTCAGCAGCACCACGGCGAGGGCGAAACCGATGATCACCAGGCGGTTGTACGGCAGCACCAGGTTCGGCAGCAGTTGGACACCACCGGACAGCCACGCCGGGTTGCTCACTTCGACGTTCTGCGCGCCGAAGATCAGGCGGATGGCCTGGATCAGGATCAGGCTGATACCCCAGGTCGCCAGCAGGGTTTCCAGCGGGCGGCCGTACAGGTGGCGGATCACCGTGCGCTCCAGCGCCATGCCGACCCCGGCGCTGACGGCGAACGCCACCGGCAGGGCGATCAGCGGGTAGAACTCGATGGCGCCCGGGGCGTAGCGCTGCAGCAGCACCTGGACCATGTAGGTGCTGTAGGCACCGAGCATCAGCATTTCACCGTGGGCCATGTTGATCACCCCGAGCAGGCCGAAGGTGATCGCCAGGCCCAGCGCCGCCAGCAGCAGGATCGACCCCAGCGACAGGCCGCTGAACGCCTGGCCCAGCAGCTCGCCAACCAGCAGCTTGCGTTTGACCTGGGCCAGGCTGGTTTCGGCAGCGGTACGCACGCCGGCATCGCTTTCGACGCCGGGCTGCAGCAGCGCCTCCAGGCGGGTGCGGGCGACCGGGTCGCCGGTCTCGCCGAGCAGGCGCACGGCGGCCAGGCGTACCGCAGGCTCGCTGGCGCCCAACTGCAGGTTGGCCAGGGCAAGGCCGAGGGCGGCGTGTACGGCAGGGTCCGCTTCGTTGGCGAAGCGCCGGTCGAGGAAGGCCATCTGCGCCGGTTGCGCGCTCTTCTGCAGTTGCTGGGCGGCGGCCAGGCGCGCGTCGCTGTTGTCGCTGAGCAACTGGTGGCTGGCCAGGGCGTTGTCGATCAGGCCACGCAGGCGGTTGTTCAGGCGCACCTTGCGGATGTCGCCTTCGGCGATGCGGCCTTGGCGCAGGTTTGCCAGCAGCGCCAGGCGCGCGGCATCGGGTTGCGCCGCCCAGCCTTCGAGCAGGCGAGCCTGTTCGGCGGGCTTGGCGCTGAGGAAGAATTCGCCCTCGCTGGCCTGGGATGCCAGGGGCAGCATAAGGAGCAAGATGAGCAGGAGTCTGAGCATGCGGGCAATCCTGGAAATCAGTGTGGATGCTTCGCGGGGCAAGCCCGCTCCCACAGGCTCGAGGCTGTTCTCAAGACCTGTGGGAGCGGGCTTGTCCCGCGAATGGGCTGCACAGCAGCCCCAGTGCACTCAGTTACCTTTCACTGCGTAATCAGGGCGCTTGTCGTTACCCGGAATGAACGGGCTCCAAGGCTGTGCCCGCAGTGGCTGCTCGGTCTCCCAGACCACGCTGAACTGCCCGTCATCCTGGATCTCGCCGATCATCACCGGCTTGTGCAGGTGGTGGTTGGTCTTGTCCATGGTCAGGGTGAAGCCGGACGGTGCCTTGAAGCTCTGCCCAGCCAAGGCTTCGCGCACTTTGTCGACCTCGGTGGACTTGGCTTTTTCCGCCGCCTGCGCCCACATGTGGATGCCCACATAGGTGGCTTCCATCGGGTCGTTGGTCACCGCCTTGTCGGCGCCGGGCAGGTTCTTGGCCTTGGCGTAGGCCTTCCAGTCGGCGACGAACTTCTGGTTCACCGGGTTATCCACCGATTCGAAGTAGTTCCACGCCGCCAGGTGGCCCACCAACGGCTTGGTGTCGATGCCACGCAGTTCTTCTTCACCCACCGAGAAGGCTACCACTGGCACGTCGGTGGCCTTCAGGCCCTGGTTGGCCAGCTCTTTGTAGAACGGCACGTTGGAGTCGCCGTTGACGGTAGAGATGACAGCAGTTTTACCGCCGGCGGAGAACTTCTTGATGTTGGCGACGATGGTTTGGTAATCGGCATGGCCGAATGGGGTGTAGACCTCTTCGATGTCCTTGTCGGCCACGCCTTTGCTGTGCAGGAAGGCGCGCAGGATCTTGTTGGTGGTGCGCGGGTAGACGTAGTCGGTGCCCAGCAGGAAGAAGCGCTTGGCGCTGCCGCCTTCTTCGCTCATCACGTATTCCACGGCCGGGATGGCCTGCTGGTTGGGCGCGGCGCCGGTGTAGAAGACATTTGGCGACATCTCTTCGCCTTCGTATTGCACGGGGTAGAACAGCAGGCCGTTGAGCTCTTCGAACACCGGCAGCACCGACTTGCGCGACACCGATGTCCAACAACCGAACACCACGGCAACCTTGTCCTGGGTCAGCAGCTGGCGGCTTTTCTCGGCGAACAGCGGCCAGTTGGATGCCGGGTCGACCACCACCGGTTCGAGCATCTTGCCATTCACGCCACCCTTGGCGTTGATCTCGTCGATGGTCATCAGCGCCATGTCCTTGAGCGATGTCTCGGAAATGGCCATGGTCCCCGACAGCGAATGCAGGATGCCGACCTTGATGGTCTCGGCGGCCTGGATGCTCCAGCTAAGGCCCATCGCCGCAATCGATGCGCTGAGGGTAAAGGCCTTGATCAGACTGCGACGCTTCATGTGCTCTCTCCGCTGGTTTTTTTGGTGTTGGCCAAGCGGGAGGGGCATTGCAAGGGGTGTGCCGAATGGCGAGAGGCGCGTAATAGACGGGGTGTGCGAGGTATTGGGGCGCGGGAAGGAGCCAGGTTGGTGCTTGAAAGATTTGCGTGCACAGCATTGGGGCTGCAAAGCAGCCCCTTGCTGCATCAGTTGTTGCGTACAGCCGCGCGCGGGTGGCGCTTGCTGCGCACACCCTGGTAGGTGACGGCCAGCAGCACGAACCAGATCGGCGTTACCAGCAGCGCCGAACGGGTATCCGCCTCCAGGCTCAGCAACACCAGGATGAAGGCGAAAAAGGCCAGGCACACGTAGCACATGAAGCGCCCGCCGGGCATCTTGTACTTCGAAGCCTGGTGCAGCGCTGCGCGGGTTTTGCGGTACTTCAAGTACGACAGCAGGATCAGCGTCCAGACGAACATGAACAGCACCGCCGAAACCGTAGTGATCAGGGTAAACGCCTCGACCACGTCAGGAATCAGGTAGATCAGCACCGCGCCCAGCAACAGGCAGGTACAGGAGAAGTACAGGCCGTTGGCCGGTACCGCGCGGCGCGACAGTTTTTCCAGTGCCTTCGGCGCGTCACCTTCCTGTGCCAGGCCGTAGAGCATGCGGCTGGTGGAAAACACGCCGCTGTTGGCCGACGAGGCCGCCGAGGTCAGCACCACGAAATTGATGATGCTGGCCGCTGCCGGCAGGCCGGCCAGGACGAACAGTTCGACGAATGGGCTCTTGCCCGGTACCACGTCGCGCCACGGGGTCACGGCCATGATCGCCAGCAGTGCCAACACGTAGAACACGATAATACGGATCGGGATCGAGTTGATTGCCCGGGGCAGGGTGCGCTCTGGGTTTTTCGCTTCGGCGGCAGTGGTGCCGACCAATTCGATACCGACGAAGGCGAACACGGCGATCTGGAAGCCGGCGAAAAAGCCCATCAGGCCATTGGGGAACATGCCGCCGTCGTTCCACAGGTTGGCCAGCTGCGCGGTGCGCCCGCTGGGCGACTCGAAGCCGCTGATGACCATGTACAGGCCGGTGGCAACCAGGCCGAGGATGGCGACGATCTTGATCAGGGCGAACCAGAACTCGAGTTCGCCGAACATCTTCACGGTCACCAGGTTCAACGACAGCAGCACCGCCACGCAGGTCAGCGCGGGTATCCACTGTGGCAGTTCCGGGAACCAGAATTGCGTGTAGGCGGCGATCGCCACCACATCGGCGATGCCGGTGACCACCCAGCAGAACCAGTAGGTCCAGCCGGTGAAGTAGCCGGCCCAGGGGCCCAGCAGGTCGGCGGAGAAGTCGATGAACGACTTGTAGTTGAGGTTCGACAGCAACAGTTCGCCCATGGCGCGCATGACGAAGAACAGCATGAAGCCGATGATCATGTAGACGAAGATGATCGATGGGCCGGCAAGGCTGATGGTCTTGCCCGAGCCCATGAACAGGCCAGTGCCGATCGCGCCGCCGATGGCGATGAGCTGGATGTGGCGGTTGGTCAGGTTGCGCTGCAGATGCTGCTCTTCAGCGGGAGGGGAAGAGGTCCGGGTCATTGGCTGCATTCCATTGAGGGTCAGTCTTTTTTTGTGAAAGCCAAGTAGGCTAACACGGGCGTCCCAATTCGGGGCGCGACAGATCGACACGATTCATGGGTTGCAGGGGGCCGCTTTGCGGCCCCGCAGGCCTCAAGCCTGGGCCAGTACCCGGCGGCGCACCACCAGGCTGTCGACCAGCCACATCACTACCATCGACACCCCCACCAGCGGGAACATCACCCCCAGCACGACCATCACCCCGACCGCCGTCTTCCAGCGCGGCAGGTCATGGCGCAGCGGCGGCACACCCAGCCCGCCCGTTGGCCGGCGCTTCCACCACATCACCAAGCCACTGACCGACCCCAGCAGAATCATCAGGCACACCACAAGGATGATGATCTGGTTCAACGCCCCGAACATCTTGCCTTCATGCAGCATCACGCCCAGCTCGGTAGCCCGGGCGACCGGGCTGTAGTCCTGCCAGCGCACGTCGGCCAGCACCTTGCCGGTGTACTGATCGACATGCAGGGTGGCGTCGTTGCGCGGGTCGTCGGCGAACACCGCAACGGTGAACACGCCGTCGGCCGTGGTCGGCAAGGTAATGCTGTAGCCCGGCTCGACCTGACGCGAAGTGGCGATGTCCTCGACCTGCTGCAAGCTCACTTGCGGCGCTGCCGGGGCGTTCGACATCATGTTGTGCCCGGCATGTTCGGCATGGGCGCCGGACTGCGGCATGGGGGTGTTCTCCACCGCCCAGGGCACGGTCTGGCGATGGGCGCTGTTGAGCTCGCGGGCCTGCTGGTCGGACTTGGGCACGTCGTTCCACATCGCGGCGGGAAAACGGTTCCATAAGTCGGCGTACTGCTTGCCCCACATGCCCGTCCAGGTCATGCCACTGAGCAACATCAGCAGCAACAGGGCCGAGCCCCAGAACCCGGTCACCGCATGCAGGTCACGCCACAACAGCCGACCGCGTGCGGAAAACCGCGGCCACAGCACGCCGGCGCTGTTGCGCCCGCGTGGCCACCACAGATACAGGCCCGACACCACCAGCACGATGCCCCAGCCTGCCGCCAGCTCGACCAGGCGATCACCGACCGTGCCGACCATCAGCTCGCCGTGCAGGGCACGGGCAACCGCCTGCAGGTTCTGTTTGCCATCCTGCTCGCCGAGCAGCGTGCCACTGTAGGGGTCGACGAACACGTTCAGTTCGCGCCCGCCGTCATGCACCACGAACTGCGCGCTGCGCTCGGCATCCAGCGGCGGCAGGTACTGGCCGACATGGCCTTGTGGATAAGCCTTGCGCACCTCGGCCAGCAGGGTGTCGGCAGGCTGTCGATGATGGCCGGCTTCGACCACCATCAGGTCGCGGTACAGCAGCGGGTCGAGCTGCGGTTTGAACAGGTAGATGATCCCGGTGATCGCCAGCAGGATCATGAACGGGGCGACGAACAGCCCCGCGTAAAAATGCCAACGCCAGGCCAGGTTGTAGAAAGAGATGCGTGTTCCGCGCATGGGAACCTCCTGTTTGACCAGGTGAGGGGCGCGACCGCAGCCGCGCCCATTGTTGTTGTCAGAAGCTGAAGTCGACCTTGGTCCAGAAGGTCCTGCCTGGCTCGTTCACCGGTTGTGGGTCTGTGGCCGGGTAGCCGAACCCGGCGTTCCCGGCCAGGTTCAAGTGCTCGGCGTAGGTTTTGTCGAACAGGTTGTCGACCCCTGCGCTGAGCTTGAGGTTGTTGTTCACCTTGTAGGCACCATTGAGCGAGAACACGCCGAAGCCAGCGCTCTTGTCGTAGTCCTTGCCCACCACATTGCCTTGGTTCTCGGCGATGCGGTTTTGCGCGGCCACCAGCCGCCACAGGGCGCCGACACTCCAGACGTCGCGGCTGTAGGTCAGGCCCAGGCGGCTCTCCAGGGGCGGCATCTGAGGTAGCGCTTTGCTATCACTGCTGTTCTTGCCCCAAGCGTAGGCCAGGGTAGCGTCGGCTTTCCAGTTTTCGCTGAGCGTGTAGGCCGCGCCCAATTCGCCGCCCATGATGCGCGCGTCGATGTTCTGGGCCTGTGAGGTGCTCATGCCCATCATGCCGGTGCGGTAGTCGAACAGAATGTAGTCGCGGATCTGCCCGACATACCCCGAGGCCCAGGCCTCCAGGCGTTCGTCGCGGTACTGGATGCCGAAGTCGAGCTGGGTGGTCTTCTCTGGCTTGATGCCGTCGAAGGCGTTGGCAGCACCGGCCGGCGCTTGCTTGGGCGAGAACAGTTCCCAGTAGTCGGGGAAGCGCTGGGCATGGCCCAGGCCGATGTAGGTGGTGGCGGAAATGGCCGCCAGGTCGTGCTCGTAGCGCACGAAACCGCTGGGCAGGGTATCGGCGCGGGTGTCGCCTTCAGTGGCACTGCCTTTGCGAAAGTCACGGGCCGAGGCACGGTCCAGGCGGGCGCCGCTGATCAGCCGGTCTGCGTCGCTGACATACCAGGTCAGCTCGCTGAAGGCACCGTAGTTATGGAAGTCGGCGTCCTTGGTCCAGGCCTGGCCCTTGTGCGCATCGACGCCCATGCCGCCGCGCTGGCGATGCTCGTTGGTCTGCGCATCGATGCCGCTGACCAGTTGCACATCGGCCCAGCGCCAGGTCGCCTTGACCCGGGCGCCCATGGTGCGGCGGTCGACGTTGCTGACCATGGGCATGCCCATCATGCCGCTGCCGGAGGGGGTACGCAGGCTGTAGTTGTCCATCACGTGGTCGGCGTAGTTGTAGTAGACCTGCGCCTCGACCTTGTCGAGCACGTCGCCGAGGTTGGACTTCTCGAACCGCAGCCCCAGGCTTTCACGCTTGAACTGCGAGCCGTCCATGCCGCGCCCGGCATAGCGTGCTTCGCCGTCGCCCTTGCCGGCGGTGAGTTCCAGCAGGGTGTCCTGGTCGGGGGTCCAGCCGAGGGTGACATCGCCGTTCCATTTGTCCCAGCGCGACGGCACGGTGTCATCGTTGCCGTCATGGTAGTCGTCCGAGCGCGACTGGTTGCCGACGAAGCGGGCATAGGCCTGGCTGTTGCCGGCGGCGGCGTCCAGTACCTTGTCGAAGCGGCCATTGGAGCCGGCCAGCAGGCTGGCGTTGACGCGGCTGCCCAGGGTGCCGAATTTTTCCGGTTCGCGTTCGAAGAGGATGGTACCGGCCGAGCCGCCAGGGCCCCAGATCACGCTTTGCGGGCCTTTGATCACGGTCAGGCGGTCGTAGGTTTCGGGTGATATGTACGACGTCGGTGCATCCATGCGGTTGGGGCAGGCGCCCAGCATCACGCCGCCATTGGTGAGGATGTTCAGGCGTGAACCGAACATGCCGCGCAACACGGGGTCACCGTTGGTGCCGCCGGAGCGGATTGCCGAGAAACCGGGGATGGTCTTGAGGTAATCGGCACCGTCACTGGCCGGTACCGGCTGGCGTGGGTCTTTCGGGTTGGTGACCACGGTCAGCGGCGAGCTGGGCGCCACGGCGGTGATCACCGTCGGGCTCAGCTCGGGGGCGGCATGCGCGTGCTCGGCGTGGCCGAGGTCGCTGGCCAGGGCCATGGGCGCGATCAGCGAACCGCAGACGGCGGCGATGGCCCCGCGCAGGGACAGGGCAAAAACAGGGGTGCAGCCAGACATAATGATTCCAGTCGATCAGTCATGAGTGAGCGCGAAGCCTCCTGGCTCCGTGCGGACAATGTGTTTTCAGACGCTGATCGAGGAAGGCGGCGCGCGGCTGCGCGCACCCGGGAATACAGCCTGCCGGGCATGCCCCTGGCGCGTGGTTGCAAGAAGGTGAGTGGAGGGGACTGCTACGCCGGCACTGAGCGGGCTGAGGGTTTGCGGCAGTGCGGGGCAGTTGAACAGCAGGCTGCAGTAGCCGCACTTTTCCCACATCACATGCAGTTGGCCATCGCCGCCATGGCCATCATGGCCGTGGTGCGAGTCCACGCTCTGCGCGTGCTCGGGGGCCATCGACATGCCCGTCGGCATGTTCATGCCGGCGTGGTGGCCCATCGGCATCGACTGGGAAACCAGCGGGCCGATGAAGATCATCCACATGGCGAACAGGCTCAGCCAGCCGCCCCCGACGCGCCTGCGTTCAGGGCGGGGGGTACGGCTGATGCTGTTGCGCGGCAGGCTCATGGCGAGTGCCTGTCAGCTAATGTTCAGTGCGCGTGTTCGTGAGCCTGGGGCTGGCCCGAGGGCGCCTCTTTCTGCACGGCGACTTCGACCGTGACATCACCGGCTTTCTCGAAGTGCAGGGTCAACGGGAAACGCTTGCCGTCGCTGAGCAGGCTGCGGTCCTTGGGCTGCATCAGCATCACGTGGTAGGCGCTGGGGGCGAAGGTCACATCCTTGCCGGCGGGTACTACCACGCTGGGCACCTGTTGCATCTTCATGGTGCCGCCGGCCGTCATGGCGTGCTCGTGCAACTGGGCGTCATCGCTGATGGGGCTGTCGACACTCAGCAGGCGGTCATCGGCCTGGCCATTGTTGTGCACGACGAAATACGCGGCGACGTTGGGCGCGTTGGGGGGCAGTTGCAGCGACCAGGGGTGCGCGATGTGCAGGTTGCCCACGGTGTATTCGTGGGCAGTGGCGAAGGCGCTGGGCAGCAGCAGGGCGGCCACGACGAGGGCTTGCTTGAGCATGGTGAGTCTCCGATCTGTTCAGGTTCAGGCAGACAGCGTGAGCAACTCAGACCAGAGGGGAGGCACGGGGGTTGAGCGCGGGCCATAGCTGGCGCGGCGTGGGTTGGTAGTCGGCAAGCAGCGGCAGGTGCCCGGCGTGCAGTGTCGGCGGGTTGTGCAACTGCGGCGGGTAGCCGGGCAAGGCCAGCAGCGGCGCGGCACCCGAGCAGCACCAGCAGTTCATCATGCTGGCGCTGTCGTCGCTTTGCGGGCCGAGGTCGATCTTGGCCAGGGCCTGGACGTCGACCTTGGCCTTGTTGGCCATGCTGGAACAGAAAGCCCCCCACAGCAACTGCTCGGCCGGGCCCTTGGGCGCGGCAGAAGACAGCGGCATGGCCAGCAGGTTGAACAGCACTGCTAGGCAGGCTATCCAGGCAATGTGCCGACGTGGGGGCATGGAGAGATCCGGTCAGGAATCGTGGTGGGTATTGTAAGGCGCAGTATAGGTAAAAAAGGCGGGGTGCGGTGAAGTGACGCAGGTGGGGAGGGGCTGGGGCCGCTTTGCGGCCCCTTCGCGGGGCAAGCCTGGCCCGCTAACTCAGGGCTTGTTGCGGCCCATCAGGCCGCGCACGGTCTCTTGCAGGTCTGCCGGCAACACCACGACTTTGGCATTGCTGCTGCTGGCCAGGTTCTCCATCGCGCCGATATAGCGCTCGCCCAGCAGGTACATGGCCGGCACGGTATCGCTGCCCACGGCCTCCTTGACCAGCGAAATCGCCCGTGCCGACGCCTCGGCCAGGTTGATCTGCGCCTCGGCGTCCAGCTTGGCGGATTGCAGGCGTGCTTCAGCTTCGAGGATCGCAGCCTGCTTGGCACCTTCGGCACGGGTGACGTCGGCTTTACGTTCACGCTCGGCAGCGGCCTGGCGTTCCATGGCCAGTTGCATGTTCTCGGACGGCTTGATGTCCTGGATCTCGACCGAGCGCACGGTCACGCCCCAGTCTTCGGTCTGTTCGGACATCGCCTCGCGCAGGCGGGCCTTGATCTGCTCACGGCTGGACAAGGCTTCGTCCAGGTCCATGGCACCGACGATGGCGCGCAGCGAGGTCATGGTCAGGCTGGTGACGGCGAAGGAGAAGTTCTGTACACCGTACGAGGCCTTCTGCGGGTCGACCACCTTGGCGAAGCACAAGGCGTTGGCGACGATCACCGCGTTGTCCTTGGTGATGATTTCCTGCTCTTGCACATCGAGGATGATGTCTTTGGTGGGCAGGCGGTAGGCGACCACGTCCACGTACGGAATGACGATGTTCAGGCCCGGTTTGAGGGTGTTGTTGTAGCGGCCCAGGCGCTCGACGATCCACTCCTCGCCCTGGGGCACGATACGCACCCCCTTGAACACGGTGATCAGGACGAACAGGGCGAGGGCGCCCACGACGATAAGGCTGGTCATGATACGAACTTCCTTTCAGTACGGATTCAGGCCCGGATGACGCGGGCGGTATTGCCTTCGATGGCGGTGAGGCGCACACGCTCGCCGGACGGGATTTCAGTGTCGGCGACGCAGGTCCATTCTTCGTTGCCGAGGATTGGCTTCTGGAAACGCACGCGGCCTTTCTGGAACTCGGAAACGCTGGCGGTCAGCAGGCCGACTTCACCGATCACGCTATCGGCCGTCCAGCGCACATCCGGTTTTTTGCGCCGGAACAACTTGAACCACAGGGCGGTGGTGGCTGAAGACAGCAGCACCCACAGCAGCACCTGCATATCCAGCTGCAGGCTGGGTGCGGCGAGCGAGATGAGCGAAACCAGCACGGCACCGATGCCGAACCAGAGAATGAAGAACGTAGGCAGGACCAGTTCGAGCAGGATCAGCGCGATACCGAATACCAGCCAGATCCACCATTGCATTTCCATATGACTGAAGCCTTCCGGGGGAGGGGGGAAGAGTTTAGGGCAGAGGATGGGCGGAAGGCTATTCAGACAAGTTGGCGTTGGGTGTAGGAAGACGCTACAAAGCTCACGCCATGCGTCTCTTCCTTACCCGCGACCCAAGTCAGCCATCAGTGCCCCTTGCGAGGCGTATTGCCGGTCTACATCGGGCAGCGCCGGCCGCTCCAGAATCAACACCGGCACCCCCAGCTCCCGGGCCACTTCAAGCTTGGGCTCGGTCGCCAGGCTGCCGCTGTTCTTGCTGATCAGCACATCAATCTGCCGCCGCGCGAACAACGCACGCTCGTCTTCAATACGAAACGGCCCACGTGCGCCAATCACTTCGCAGCGGTCGTTGCCCGGGCAGGCTTCCAGGGCCCGCAATGTCCAGAACTGTTCCGGCGGTATCTCTGCCAGGTGCTGCAACGGCTCGCGCCCCAGCGTGAACAGCGGCCGCCGGAAGGGCGCGAGTGCGTCGATCAGGCCCGCCCAGTCTTGCACCTCGCGCCAGTCGTCACCCGGCTGCGCCTGCCAGGCCGGCCGGCGCAACGCCCAGCACGGAACACCTGCAGCGCGTGAGGCAACAGCGGCGTTGTGGCTGATTTGCGCGGCATAAGGGTGGGTGGCATCGATCAGCAGGGTGATACCCGCCTCACGCAGGTAGCGGGCGAGGCCTTCGGCACCGCCAAAGCCGCCAACCCGCACCTGGCATTGCAGGCCCTGCGGCACGCGGCCGATGCCTGCCAGGCTGTAGACATGCTGCGGGCCCAGCTGGCGGGCGATGGCCAGGGCCTCGGTCACGCCGCCCAGCAGCAGGATGCGCGCGCTCATTGCACGCCCGCCTGGCCGACGATACCGCCTTGGCGGTCGATGGCGAACACCTCGACCTGTACCTGCGCGGGCACCACGCTGCGGGCGAATGCCAGCGCATGCGCGCAGACGGCGTCGCCCAGGGCGATGCCGGCGGCATGGGCCAGTGCCAGGGCTTGCTGGCTGGTGTTGGCGGCGATGATCGCGGCCTGCAGGTTTGCATCGGCGCCGACAGACGCCGCCCAGCCGGCCAGTTGCGGCAGGTCGATGCTCGAATGGCGGCTGTGCAGGTCCATGTGCCCGGCGGCCAGCTTGCTGATCTTGCCGAAGCCACCGCACAGGCTCAGGCGCGCTACCGGCACCTTGCGCAAGTGCTTGAGTACGGCACCGACGAAGTCGCCCATTTCGATCAGGGCGATTTCCGGCAGGCCGTAGACCCGGCGCATGGTGTCTTCGCTGGCGTTGCCGGTACAGGCGGCAATGTGCGTGTAGCCGTTGGTGTGGGCCACGTCGATACCCTGATGGATCGAGGCGATGTAGGCCGCGCAGGAAAACGGCCGGACGATGCCGCTGGTGCCCAGGATCGACAGACCGCCGAGGATACCAAGGCGCGGGTTCATGGTCTTGAGCGCCAGCAATTCACCGCCCTGCACGTTGACCGTCACTTCGAAGCCGCCGTGATAGGCACACGCCTCGGCCAGGCGTTGCAGGTGTTCGCCAATCATGCGCCGGGGCACCGGGTTGATCGCCGGCTCGCCCACCGCCAGTACCAGCCCCGGGCGCGTCACGGTCCCCACGCCATGGCCGGCGACAAAGCGGATGCCGGGCTCAGCCAGCAAGCGGACCTGGCTGTAGAGCAGGGCGCCATGGGTCACGTCCGGGTCGTCGCCGGCGTCCTTGAGGGTACCGGCTTCGGCGCACTGGCCTGCGCGACGGCAGAACTCCAGGCGCATCTGCACCACCTTGCCCTTGGGCAGGGTGATGCTCACTGCGTCGTCACAGACGCCTGTCAGCAGCAGGCGCGCCGCTGCGAGGCTGGTGGCGGTGGCACAGCTGCCGGTGGTCAGGCCGCTGCGCAGCGGCGCGGGTTGTTCGTGGGTTTCTTCACGCATCGAAGGGTTTCACCACGTCCAGCAAGGTGATCGGCAAGGCCTGGCGCCAGGTGTCGAACGCCCCCAGCGGCTGCACGTGGGCAACATGGATACGGGTCAGCTCGCCACCGTGCTGCTCGCGAAAATGCGCCAGGGCCAATTCGCTTTGCAGGGTGACTGCGTTGGCCACCAGTCGCCCACCCGGGCGCAGACGCTCCCAGCACAGCTCCAGCACGCCTTCACGGGTTACCCCGCCACCGATGAAGATCGCGTCGGGTTGCTCAAGGCCTGCCAATGCCGCTGGCGCCTTGCCGCGTACCAGTTGCAGGCCAGGTACGCCCAGTGCATCGCGGTTGTGTTCGATAAACCCCTGGCGCCCTTCGTCGGCCTCGATGGCCAACGCACGGCAGGCAGGGTGGGCACGCATCCACTCGATGCCGATCGAGCCACAGCCTGCGCCCACGTCCCACAGCAGCTCGCCGGGCTGCGGGGCGAGGCGGGCCAGGGTGATGGCGCGGACATCGCGCTTGGTCAGTTGGCCGTCATGCTGGAAGGCCGTGTCTGGCAGCCCGGCAACCCGTGGCAGGCGTGGTGCATCGGGCGCGGCGAGGCACTCGATGGCCACCAGGTTCAGCGCTGCAACCTGGGTGTGAGGCCAGTCCTGGGCGCTGCCGGCCAGTTCGCGTTCATCGGCGCCGCCAAGGTGTTCGAACACGCGCAGGCGGCTTGGCCCGAAACCACGCGCGCACAGCAGGGCGGCAATCGCGGCAGGGCTGTCGCCGTCGTTGCTCAGCACCAGCAGGCGGGCACCGCTGTGCAGCTGGGCATTGAGCGCCGCCAGCGGCCGGGCGACCACCGATACCACCTGCACCTCCTGCAGCGGCCAGCCCAGGCGGGCGGCAGCCAGGGCGCAAGAGGACGGCATCGACAGCACGCGCATCTCACTGGCGGGCACCTGGCGTGCCAGGCTGGCGCCGACGCCGAAGAACATCGGGTCGCCGCTGGCCAACACGCAGACAGGGGCACCGCGCGCTGCAAGTACCGGCGCCAGGGAGAACGGGGTGGGCCAGCTCAGCCGCTCGCCGACCACGCAGCGCGGCAGCAAGGCCAGTTGGCGGGGGCTGCCGAAGATCCGCGAAGCGCCCAGCAGGGCGCGCCGGGCCTGCTTGCCCAGGCCGTTGAAGCCGTCTTCGCCGATGCCTACTACTGTCAGCCAGGGTGCCATGTGTTTCAATCCGCCATTTCTGGGGCGCGAAGCGGCCCCGGGTAAACGATAAGCTCGACCACCGGCTTTTCATGCCGCCGGACAAAGCAGGCATAATACCGCGCCTTCTACACTCAAGCGCACTTCACAGATTGCCGGACACCCCTTTGAAGCAGGCCCAAGCCCCCGATGTTTCACCTCGCCCCTCGGCCTGCCCGGGGTTGTGGCGCATCGTCAGTGCGCGTGATGGTGGGATTTGCCGGGTCAAGCTGCCCGGTGGCCTGCTGCTGGCCGATCAGGCCGATGCCGTGGCCGAGGCCGCCGAGCGCTTCGCCGGCGGCGTGATCGAGGCGACCAACCGCGCCAACCTGCAGGTCCGCGGTATCGGCAGCGACCACAGTGGCCTGGTCGCCAGGCTGCTGGCCGCCGGCCTGGGCCCGCGCGATGCCGCCGGTGACGATGTGCGCAACCTGATGCTCAGCCCGCTGGCCGGGCATGACCCGGCCATGTTGCTGGATGCCCGACCATTGGCGGGGCAGATCCTCGCCATGCTCGAAAGCACACCGCGCTTTCATCAATTGTCGGCCAAGTTCGCCGTGCAGCTGGACGCCGGCGAAGGCCTGGCCATGCTCGAACACCCCCATGACCTATGGCTTTCGGCTCTGCACCTTGAGCAGCGCACGTGGCTGGCTTTTGGCCTGGCGGGCTGCCCGGCCGACGGCCAGGTGCTCGGTGCCGTGCCGCTGGAACAGGGCCTGGCCCTGGTGCGTGCGGTGCTGGCGCGTTTCCTTGATCTGGCGTCTGCGGACCAATCGCGTATGCGCCAATTGCTGGAAGGCTGTTCGGCCGCGTTTTTCGTCGAAGGGCTCGGCCTGGAGATTCGTCGCGATGCTGCCGTGCGGCAATGGCGCCGTGCACGAAACCACCCCATCTGGCTGGGGGTACTGCCACAAAACCACGGCCTTGCGCTGGGCGTCGCCCCGCCCCAGGGCCGGTTGACGCCGGAGATGCTGCGCGGTGCCGCGCACATCGCCCGCCACCTGGGTGACGGCAGCCTGCGCCTGAGCCCCTGGCAAAGCCTGGTGTTGACCAATCTCGATCCGGCCCACATCGAGCAGGCCCAGGCGCAGTTGTCCGCCTTGGGCCTGCTTTGCCACCGCCATGAGCCGCTGGCGCGCATCACCGCGTGCACCGGCAGCAGTGGGTGCGCCAAGGCCCACGGCGAGACCAAGGCCGATGCCGTTGCCCTGGCCGCGCTGCTCGGCCCAGGCGTTCCCGGCAGCGTGCACCTGTCCGGTTGCCCCCGATCCTGCGCCGTGGCCCATGTTGCCCCGGCCACTTTGCTGGCCCGTTCACCGGGCCGTTACGACTTGTATGTGCGCGATGCGCGCCTGCCGGGCTTCGGTGCCCTGCGCGCCATCGACCTCACCTTGAACGAAGCAGGCGCCATGCTCGACCTGCCGACGGAGCACCTTGATGATTGACTACATCCGCGATGGTCAGGAGATCTATCGCAATTCCTTCCGGATCATCCGCGAGGAAGCCCGACTCGAGCGGATACCCGCAGACCTCGAAAAGCTCGCCGTGCGCGTGATCCATGCCTGCGGCATGGTCGAGGCCATCGACGGCTTGCAGTTCTCCGAAGGGGCAGGCCGCGCCGGGCGCGAGGCCCTGGCCAAGGGCGCGCCGATTCTGTGCGATGCGCACATGGTTGCTGAAGGCATTACCCGCGCCCGGCTGCCGGCGAACAACCCGGTGATCTGCACCCTGCGTGACCCGAGCGTGCCTGGCCTGGCCAAAGACGCCGGCAATACCCGTTCTGCCGTGGCCCTGGAGCTGTGGCGCCCACACCTGGAAGGCAGTGTGGTGGTGATCGGCAATGCCCCGACCGCACTGTTCTACCTGCTGGAAATGCTCGACGCCGGTGCGCCCAAGCCTGCGCTGATTCTCGGCTTCCCGGTCGGCTTCGTGGGTGCGGCCGAATCCAAGGCCATGCTGGCCGCCGACAGCCGCGGCGTGCCGTTCGTGATCATGCAAGGCCGCCTGGGCGGCAGCGCGATGGCCGCTGCCGCGGTCAACGCCCTGGCCACGGAGGTGGAATGATGACCCCACGTGGACGTCTGCTCGGCCTGGGCGTAGGCCCCGGCGACCCTGAACTGATCACCGTCAAGGCCCTGCGCCTGCTGCGCGAGGCGCCGGTTGTCGGCTACTTCGTGGCCAAGGGCAAGCGCGGCAACGCGTTCGGCATCATCGAGGCGCACCTACAGGCCGAGCAGACACTGCTGCCGCTGGTCTACCCGGTCACCACCGAAGCGCTGCCGGCGCCGCTGTCCTATGAACAGGTGATCAGCGATTTCTACGATGAAGCCAGTGTGCAGGTTGCCGAGCACCTGGATGCCGGCCGCGACGTGGCGGTGATCTGCGAGGGCGACCCGTTCTTCTACGGCTCCTACATGTACCTGCATGACCGCCTGGCGCAGCGCTATGAGGCCGAAGTGATCCCTGGCGTCTGCTCGATGCTGGGGGGGGCGTCGGTGCTGGGCGCGCCGCTGGTCTACCGCAACCAGAGCCTTTCGGTGCTGTCGGGCGTGCTGCCGGCCGAGGAACTGAAGCGGCGCCTGGCCGATGCCGATGCTGCCGTGATCATGAAGCTTGGCCGCAACTTCCCCAAGGTGCGTGAGGTGTTGGCCGAGCTGGGCCTGGACAGCCGTGCGCTGTATGTCGAACGGGCAACCATGGCCAACCAGAAGATCGTGCCGCTGGCGGAGGTCGACCCGCTGTCGTCGCCGTACTTCTCGCTGATCATCGTACCGGGTGAAAAATGGCAGGGATGAGTATGCACAAGGCACCGGCAATCGTCGTGCTTGGCCCTGGCAGCCTGGCCACGGCGCAGCGCATTCAGCTGTGTTATCCACAGGCCTCGATCCATGGCCTGAGTGGCCGGGTCGAGGGCGCCGATCAGCTTTACGCATCGTTTGGCGACACCCTGCGCACGTTGTATCAGCAGGGCACCCCGATCATCGCCCTGTGCGCCGCTGGCATC
This sequence comes from Pseudomonas sp. SWRI68, assembly GCF_014269165.1. Lineage (NCBI taxonomy): Bacteria > Pseudomonadati > Pseudomonadota > Gammaproteobacteria > Pseudomonadales > Pseudomonadaceae > Pseudomonas > Pseudomonas sp. SWRI68. The sequence continues at coordinate 322,639 of NZ_JABWRU010000004.1, forward strand.
GTTATCCGCAGCCTGGCCAGCCTGCTCAGTGAAAAAGGCGTCGAGCCGCCGGTGCTGGCAGTGGCCGAGGATGGCAGTGCGGTAGTGCCGCTGCTCGGTGGCCTGGGTGGGGTGAATGTGATGGCGCGTGAGATCGGCGAAGCACTGGGCGTGACCGCAGCCATCACCACCAGTGGCGAACTGCGCTTTGGCACCTGCCTGCTGAACCCGCCACAGGGCTATGCCCTGGCGGACATCGAGCAAGGCAAGCGCTTTGTCTCTGACCTGCTGGCCGGTGAGGCGGTGCGCGTCGAAGGCGATGCACCTTGGCTTGAGCAGGCGCAGCTGCCCGCGAGCGAGAGCGCCCGGCGCACCATCCATGTCGGCCATCAGGCACGCCCGAGCAGCCGTGATGAGCTGTTGATCCACCCGCGTTCGGTCGTGGTGGGCGTCGATACCGCTGACCTGCAAGGAATCCGCGCCGCGCTGCAGGCGGCGGGTATCGCCGAGCAATCGCTGGCCTGCCTGCTAGCTGGCGAGCACGCCATGGCCGATGCCGCCCTGCACGAGGCTGCACAGGCCCTTGGCGTGGCGCTGCGTTTTGCAGCCAAGCCTGGCGACCTGCGTGACATGTTGGCCCAGGCGCTACCCGGCGCCGAGTTGATCGAGCAGGCGGGTACCGTCATCGCCGTGGCCCCGGCGCCGGTGGATGCCGCGCAGGTCGGCCGCCGCCGTGGTCGGCTGGCGGTGATCGGCCTTGGCCCAGGCGCTGCCGAGCTGATGGTGCCGGCGGTCAAGGCCGAGCTGGCCCGCGCCGAGGACATCCTCGGCTACGAAACCTACGTGCGCATGGCCGGGCCGTTCCGCGCCGATCAGGTGCAGCATTGCACCGACAACCGCGAAGAGATGCAGCGCGCTCGGCATGCCTTCGAACTGGCCGCCCAAGGGCGTTCGGTGGTGGTGGTGTCGTCGGGTGACCCGGGCGTGTTCGCCATGGCCGCAGCGGTGCTCGAAGCGTTGCACGAATCCAGTGACCCGGCCTGGCATCGGGTCGATCTCGAGATCCTGCCGGGGGTTTCGGCCTCGCTGGCCACTGCCGCTCAGGCGGGGGCACCGCTGGGGCACGACTTCTGCGTGATGTCGCTGTCGGACAACCTCAAGCCGTGGTCGATCATTGAAAAACGTCTGGACCTGGCCGCCCAGGCGGACCTGGTGCTGGCCTTCTACAACCCGATTTCCAAATCCCGACCGCATCAGCTTGGGGTGGCACTGGAGGTTGTGCGTCGGCACCGCGATGGGAGCACGCCTGTAGTCCTTGGCCGTGACATCGGTAGGCCGGGGCAGACGCTGAAGGTAGTCACTTTGGCCGAGCTGCTGCCGGAAATGGTCGACATGCGCACCATGGTCCTGCTCGGGTCGTCCACGACCTGCCAATTTCCGAGGGCCGATGGCGAACAGTGGGTGTACACCCCGCGCTGGTACCCGGCCCCGGGTTGAGGCACCGAGGGAACCTGTTCATGCCTGTTACCCGGCCCTTTGCAGCATAGGGTGAAGGCCCCTCGACGATACCCGTCGGGGCCTTCAAGGACCCTGCAAATGACCGATGAAAACACTATCAATGGCGATAGCATCGCCGTTGTCGAGCAATCGCTGCTCGCGCTCAGCGCAGGCATGTCGGTGCAAAGCCGGCGCGATGCCAAGACAACGTTCCAGTTTGCCTCTCGTGTAGCGTCCAAGCTGCATGATCGCGATGGCGAATCCGAAGCCTGGTTCAACAAGTTCGTGGAGGTGATGCGCACCTTGGGTTGGACGGTGGGTAAACGCTCCTACGAGCGCGACTATGACCAAAGCCGATCGCTGACGTTGGGGCCGATTGCTTTCAAAGTCGCCAGCGCCGCAGGCCAGGCCTTGCTCGGCGGCCCCCTGGGCGCGGCCATGGCCAAGCTGGCGGGCAATGCCCTTTCGGCACTGGGCAACATCGAGGAAGCCCAGCAGATCTACAAGCAAAACCTCAAAGGCCACCCTGTCTCGACCACGGGGCTGGCGGCCTGCATCGAAACGCCTGAAGGCGAACTGTTCATGCTGGTGAATGCCTTCAGTGCCTCGCCGAGTGAAAACGACCTGAATACCACCGTGTTCGAATGGAAGAGTTCGAGCAAGGAGCGCTATTGCGGTTCGGTTGTGCTCAGTCTCAACGAAGTGGTCTACACCGACGAGGTGCGGGCAACGACCGAGCAGAAGCTGATCGACAAGGCGGTCAAGGCTGTCAGCGAATTTGAAATCTGACAGCGGAGCGGGGCTTTCAGGCCCCGTTTTTCTTCTCATGTGATTGAACATCGAGGTATTGCGATGAGTAAGGATGCCTATTCCTTATGGCTCGTTGGCGGCACGGCTTTGTTGGTCGCAGAAGTGGCATTGCCGTCTCGGCAATATGCACTGGACTCGTTGCTGTTTGCACAGTTGCGTTCGGACAAACTGAATGGCTCACGCTTTGCCGATTATGCACGCTGGTACAGCGGTTACCGTGAAGCGTTGGAAGCGCGTGGGTGGGTCATCCCAGGCAGTCGCAGTGATTATCAGCCCTTGCAGGGCAGCTTCCCGCTGACTCAGCGTCTTACCGATGAATTGCAGGCCCGTCATCCGGGGCTCACGCCCTATTTGCAGGCAGCCATCGCCAGGCTGTCTCAGAAAGAGGTGCAGCAGTACCTGCGGCCTTTCACCCTGGACGAGCACGGTCAGGCAACCCATGTGGTCTACGAGCTGGGGGTGATGCTGCCAGGCCCTTCCCTGGATCTGTGTGGGTTGGCCTTGACCACTGCCACGCCTGCCACCCAGATCCACCCTGGCGCGGTATTGGCGTCGTCACCCACCGATAAGGTCGATCTGCGCACTACCCTCGCAACCCTGGGCGAGCAACTGACCGAAGTTGACCGTGAAAGCCTGCACGTGCTGCTTGAGCGCAAGCAGTACGCAGAACGCATCAGGAACTTGGGCGTGCTGAACCCGGAGGGCAGCCATGCAAACCTATGAAGCCGCAGTGGTCGGTGCCAGCCTGGTCTCTTTCATCCCCGGTATCAGCTTAGGACAGCGCAAGGCCGTCAAGCTCGCCGCACTGTGGGCTGAGACTGTGACGTTGCAGGATATGGCCAAAGAGACTGCCCAGGAACAGTATCAGTACTACCGCAAGAAGTTGATGTACCTGGGGTGGGACGCGAAGTCGGCTGAAGAAGTGCATTGGCCGGACCCTGAGCGGCCGAAAATCGTTGATCAGGCGCTGAGCAAGATCGACGCCATCGCCGGGGTTCGGCATTCCAGCCATATGGCACTGGCGCTTGAGGCACTGAAGAAGAACAGCAAGCCGTTGCTGCATTTTGAAGCGCGCAGTATGGATAGGGCGCAGTTTCAGCTTCTGTCCTGCGCGCCGGTGAGTGGTAGCTACGTGGACATCGTGGTGTATCACGAGGCCGGCAAAACCGCAGCGTTCACGGCAGGATTTGTGTTTCGTGAGCGCCGCGACATGCGCGTGAACGCAGAGCTGGTGCGGTTCAATACACGTCTGTTCGACCAGGAACGCCGCAGTGCGGTTGAGCGTGCGTTGGTGAGCATCGCGCTGAAGGAAATCCATGAAATGGAGGTCTAGAGCACGAGGTAACCCTTGATCCCGGTAAAGATGATCTGCGCCGCCAGGGCACAGACGAACAGCCCCATCAGGCGGCTGACGATCTGCAGGCCCTGGTCGCCGAGCAGCCGCTCGATGCCGTGCGACAGGTACAGCACCAGGCCCACGGTAAAGCTGGCCAGCGCGATACTGACGATGGCCAGCAGCTTGTCGTCCCAGTGCGGCTGGCCCACGCCCATCACCAGCAGCGCACCGATGGTGCCGGGGCCGACGGTCAGCGGGATGGTCAGCGGCACGATGGTCACATCCTGCTGCACGTTGTCGGCTTGCACGGCGGGTTTGCCCTGGGCCATGCCCAGCGCAGAGATGAACAGCACACTGCCGGCGCCGATGCGGAAGGCGTCGGCGGTGATGCCGAAAATACCGAAGATCGCCCGCCCGAACAGGTACAGCAGTATGCTGGCGACCAGTGCGGCGAAGGCCACCTTCCAGGCCAGTTGCTTGCGTTCCTTGCTGGAGTGGCCGCGGGTCAGGCTGATGAAGCAGGACAGCACGAAGAACGGGCTGTAGAGCACGAGCATCTTCAGGTAGACGCTAAACAACTCATGGAGCATGGGCGTTGATCCTCGGCTGCGGTGCAGGCCTGTTGGCACTTCATCGGCATGGGTTACGGGATAGGCGCAGGGTCCGTCTTGGCTTCCCGGTGATTCGCCCAATACTGGATCAGCTCGCGCAACTGCGACAGCTCCACCGGCTTGGCCATGTGCCCATCCATGCCCGCCAGCTTGGCGCGCTCCTTGTGCTCGGCAAGGATATGCGCAGTCAGCGCCACCACCGGCGTGCGCTGGCGCTGCTGCGCGGCTTCCCACGCGCGCAGTTGCTGGGTCGCCGAGAAACCGTCCAGCACAGGCATCTCGCAGTCCATCAGCACCAGGTCATAGCGTTGCGCTTTCATCGCTTGCAACGCCTCTTCACCGTTGCAGGCCGTGTCCGGCTCAAGGTTGAGCTTGCCGAGCATGCCACGGATGACCTTGGTGGAAATACTGTTGTCCTCGGCGACCAGCACGCGGAAGTCGCTGGGCAGGTCCAGTGCTTGCGGGGTACCGGGCAGGCTGGCGGGCACCGCTTGCTCACGGCCGCGTTGGGCCAGCTCTTCAGCCAGCGTGGTCTTGAGTGTATAGCCCGCCACCGGTTTGGCGAGAATCCGCTTGACCCCGGCATTGCGCGCGATGACCTTGCTCGGCGCATTGCTGATGCCGGTGAGCATCACCACCAGGATGTCGTGGTTGAGGCTGGGGTCTTCCTTGATCTTGGCCGCCAGCTGCATACCGGTCATGCCGGGCATGTTCTGGTCCAGCAGCACGGCATCGAAGTAATCACGCAAGTGGGCCTTGGTGCGCAGCAACGCCAGCGCCTCCTTGCCTGACGGCACCGCGCTGACATTCATGCCCCAGGCGCTGCACTGCTGTACCAGCACCTTGCGGCAGGTGTCGTTGTCGTCCACCACCAGTACCCGAGCGTCGCGCAGCGGGCCGTCGAGGTCGGCGGGTGGCTGTTCAAGGCGCGAAGGGTCCAGCGGCAGGGTCAGCCACAGGGTGTTGCCCATGCCGCTGCTGCTCTTGATGCCGAATTCGCCCTGCATCAGGCCGATCAACTGCTTGGCGATGACCAGCCCGAGGTGGCCGCCCAGCTTGTTGCTGGAGAGGAAGTGGTGGCTGTGCAGCTCGGCTTGCAGCAGCGCTTCGCGCTCGGCGGCGGGCAACGGTTCGCCGCTGTCTTGCACGGCAATGCGCAAACGCGGGGTCGCGCCGCGCTGGTCGAGCGCCACCACCAGCAGGATCTCGCCCTGGTCGGTGTTTTTAAGAGCATTTTCCAGCAGGCTCGACAGCGCCTGGCGCAGGCGTGTCGGGTCGCCACTGATCACCCGTGGCACTTGCGGCTGGGTAAAGCTGATCAGCTCGATGTTCTGCTGCTCGGCCTTGGCCCGGAAGATGTTCAGGCAGTCCTCGATCAGGGCGTTGAGGTCGAACTGCACATCGTCCAGCTCGATCTGCCGTGACTCCAGCTTGGAGATGTCGAGAATCTCGTTGATCAGCGTCAGCAACTCGTTGCCGGCACTATGGATGGTTTGCACATAGTCGCGCTGCTTGACCGACAACGGCGTGCCGAGCAGCAGCTCGGTCATGCCCAGCACGCCGTTCATGGGCGTACGGATTTCGTGGCTGATCTTGGCCAGGAACTCGGCCTTGGCGTTGATCTCGGCATCGCTGGCGGCCAGTGCACGGCTGGCGCTGAAGCGCTCTTCGCTCATGCGCCGCAGGCGTTCGCTGACCGCCAGGTTCAGCAGCAGGCCGCTGATGACGGTCAGGCCCATGAGCACGCACAGCAGCCAGGGCGTGGAGGTGCGGGTCAGGCCCAGCAGCGCCGGCAGCAGTACCAGCCCGCCAAGGTTGTAGACCACCATGGCGAGGCTGAACAGACGGGCTGGCGCATAGCCCTTGTACCAGTGGAAGGTGCTGACCAGCAGCATGCTGACGCTGCCCAGGGCCAGCAGCGCATAGGTCATCAGGTTGAGCGGCAAGGTGTCGACGAACAGCAGCACCAGGCCACTGACTGCTGCCACCAGCATCTCGCCTTGCAGCAGGCGGTTCAGCCGCGGCGAATTGCGCGGCGAGAAGAAATGCAGGGTGAAATACAGCCCGGCCAGGCCCGCGAGCACCAGGGTGAGGTAGGCAGCGGGCGTTTGCGCACTGTGCCACACATGCCACCAGGGGCCGCTGAGGTTGAGCAGGATCAACCCGCTGAGCAACATCAGCCCGTGGTACAGGGCCAGAATCAGGGTAGTGCTGGAGCGGCTATAGAGGAAGCGGATCAGGTTGTGCAGGATCAGCATCACCAGGCCGCCAAAGAGCATGCCGAACAACAGTGGCCGGCTTTGGTCCGAGGCAGCCACGGCGGCGGGCTCCAGGCTGATCGCCGGGCGCAGTTGATGCTCTGAAACCAGGCGCAGGTAGATGTCCAGCGGCTGCTTGCTGTTGGGCAGGGGCAGTACATGGTCGCTGCCGCGCAGGGTCGGGCTGGCATTGCCGGCCTGGCGCCCGTGGTGCAGCTGACGGAGTAATTTGTCGCCCTCGAGGGCGTAGAGGTCCAGGCCAGACAGGTCTGGCGCGAAGACCCGCAGCAGTTGCTCCTGATCGCCGGGTTCCAAGCGATAGTGCAGCCACAGGGCTTGTTCTGCGGGGGCAGCGTCCAGGTCAGCGAGCAGCAGGGGGCTGAACTGGTTGCGGTAGCGGTCGGAGCGCACGTCGCTCAATTGCAGGTTGGCCTGTTCGTCGAGCAGCACGGACCAGCCTCCGCCTTCTTCGGCCGAAGCCGGGAGCAGGCAGAGCAAGGTCAGCAAGCTGACGATCAGAGCTGTGGCAATCCGAAGCCGACGCACTACGAAATCCCTTCTTAGCCGATGTGCCGGATACTAACTATGCGCGGCGCGCCAAGTCGAAGGCAAGGCCCACACAGGGCCCTGTCGACGAGCCGAAGGCCGTGGGCGCAAGGCGTCACGGCGCTTCGGTAAAGGTTACTGCTGGTGTTCACCGCGCTCGCGGGCGATGGCCCGGTAGCCAATGTCGGTGCGGTAGAAGCTGCCGTCCCATTTGACCTGCTCTGCCAGGCGGTAGGCCTGCTGCTGAGCGGCTTCGACAGTCTCGCCCAGGGCGGTCGCGCAGAGCACACGGCCGCCGGCGGTCACCACCTGGCCATCTTTGAGGGTGGTGCCAGCGTGGAACACCTTGCCTTCGAGCTTGGCAGCCGCGTCCAGGCCGCTGATTGCGTCACCCTTGGCGTAGTCGCCCGGGTAGCCGCCGGCGGCCAGTACTACGCCCAGGCTCGGCCGTGGGTTCCACTGCGCTTCGACCTTGTCCAGCGCCTTGGCGAAAGCGGCCTCGATCAGCAGCACCAGGCTCGATTCCAGGCGCAGCATGACGGGCTGGGTTTCCGGGTCGCCGAAGCGGCAGTTGAACTCGATGACCTTGGGGTTGCCGGCCTTGTCGATCATCAGGCCCGCGTAGAGGAAGCCGGTGTAGACGTTGCCTTCCTCGGCCATACCGCGCACGGTCGGCCAGATGACCTGGTCCATCACGCGCTGGTGCACGTCGGCGGTGACGACCGGGGCAGGGGAGTAAGCGCCCATGCCGCCGGTGTTCGGGCCGGTGTCGGCGTCGCCGACGCGCTTGTGGTCCTGGCTGGTGGCCATTGGCAGCACGTTGTGGCCGTCGACCATGACGATGAAGCTGGCTTCCTCGCCGTCCAGGAACTCTTCGATCACCACACGCGAGCCAGCGGCGCCAAAGGCGTTGCCAGCCAGCATGTCACGCACGGCGTCTTCGGCTTCCTGCAGGGTCATGGCGACGATCACGCCTTTGCCCGCAGCCAGGCCGTCGGCCTTGATCACGATCGGCGCACCCTTTTCCTGCAGGTAGGCCAGGGCTGGCTCGATTTCGGTGAAGTTCTGGTAGTCGGCGGTCGGGATCTTGTGACGCGCCAGGAAATCCTTGGTGAAGGCCTTGGAGCCTTCCAGCTGGGCCGCGCCCTTGGTGGGGCCGAAGCAGTCCAGGCCACGGCTGCGGAACAGGTCGACCACACCGATGACCAGTGGCGCTTCCGGGCCGACGATGGTCAGGTCGACGTTCTTCTCGGCGAAGTCGGCCAGTTGCTCCAGGGCGCACACGTCGATGGCAACGTTCTCGCACTTGGCTTCAATGGCGGTGCCAGCGTTGCCTGGGGCAACGAAGACTTTCTCGACGCGTGGGTCCTGGGCAACTTTCCAGGCCAGGGCGTGCTCACGGCCGCCGCTGCCGATGATCAAAACTTTCATGTCAAAACCTCGAATTCTTTCGGGCGTAAGGCAAAGCCTCACGCTGTACGAGGTCGCAATGAAGCAGATGCCTGCTTCAGTGCGGCCGATTGCCGTAAATCAGTGGCGGAAGTGGCGCATACCGGTGAAGACCATGGCGATACCGGCTTCATCAGCGGCAGCAATCACCTCGGCATCGCGCATCGAGCCACCTGGCTGGATCACGGCGCTGATACCCACTTTTGCTGCATTGTCGATGCCGTCACGGAACGGGAAGAACGCATCCGATGCCATGACCGCGCCTTGTACCTGCAGGCCAGCATGCTCGGCCTTGATTGCAGCAATGCGGGCGGAGTTGACGCGGCTCATCTGGCCGGCGCCGACGCCGATGGTCTGGCGCTGCTTGGCGTAGACGATGGCGTTGGACTTGACGAACTTGGCCACTTTCCAGGCGAACACCAAGTCATGGACTTCTTGCTCGGTCGGTGCGCGTTTGGTGACGATTTTCAGGTCATCGGCGGTGATCATGCCGATGTCGCGGCTCTGTACCAACAAACCACCGTTGACCCGCTTGAAGTCCCAGCCGGCAGCACGCTCGGCAGGCCACTCGCCGCACTCCAGCAGGCGTACGTTCTGCTTGGCAGCCACCACGTCGCGGGCGGCCTGGGAAATTTTCGGGGCGATGATCACTTCGACGAACTGGCGCTCGACGATGGCCTTGGCGGTTTCGCCGTCCAGCTCGCGGTTGAAGGCGATGATGCCGCCAAACGCCGACTCGGTGTCGGTGGCGTAGGCCAGGTCATAGGCCTTGCGGATGCCGCCTTCTGCTTCCGGTACCACGGCCACGCCGCACGGGTTGGCGTGCTTGACGATGACGCAGGCCGGCTTGACGAAGCTCTTCACGCACTCCAGTGCGGCGTCGGTGTCGGCCACGTTGTTGAACGACAGCTCTTTGCCTTGCAGCTGGATGGCGGAGGAGATGCTCGCCTCACCCTTGCGCGCTTCGACATAGAACGCCGCGCTCTGGTGCGGGTTCTCGCCGTAGCGCATTTCCTGAGCCTTGACGAACTGGCTGTTGAAGGTGCGCGGGAATTCGCTGCGGTCGGACGTCGACAGGGTTTCTTTGGCCTGGTCGATGGTGCCCATGTAGTTGGCGATCATGCCGTCGTAGGCAGCAGTGTGCTCGAAGGCCTTGAGCATCAGGTCGAAGCGCTGGGCGTAGGTCAGGCCACCGGCTTTCAGGCCGTCGAGGACGCTGGCGTAGTCGCTGGCGTTGACCACGATGGCGACATCCTTGTGGTTCTTGGCGGCCGAGCGGACCATGGTCGGGCCACCGATGTCGATGTTCTCGATGGCGGTCGGCAGGTCGCAGCCTGGCTTGGAGATGGTCGCTTCGAAGGGGTACAGGTTGACGGCGACCAGGTCGATCGGCTTGATGCCGTGCTCGTTCATGATGGCGTCGTCGACGCCGCGACGGCCCAGAATGCCGCCATGGATTTTCGGGTGCAGGGTCTTGACCCGGCCATCCATCATTTCGGCGAAGCCGGTGTAGTCGGCCACTTCCACCGCGTTCACGCCGTTATCCTTGAGCAGCTTGTAGGTGCCGCCGGTGGACAGGATCTCGACACCGAGCTGCTGCAGCTCACGGGCGAATTCGAGGATACCGGTCTTGTCGGAGACGCTGATCAGGGCGCGGCGGATCGGCAGGCGGGTAGTCTGGTCGGTCATTTCGGATTCCATAACGCGGTGGAGTCAGCAAAAAAGGCGTCCCTTTGCAGGAGCCGCCTTTTCTGATTGGGATTCTGGCTTACAACAAGTCGTACTGCTTGAGCTTCTTGCGCAGGGTGCCTCGGTTGAGCCCGAGCATCTCGCTGGCCTTGGTCTGGTTGCCCTTCACGTAGTTCATCACGCTTTCAAGCAGGGGCGCCTCGACTTCGGAGAGCACCAGGTTGTACACGTCCGTGACGGTCGCGCCTTCCAGGTGGGCGAAGTAGTTGTGCAGCGCCTTCTCGACGCTGTCGCGAAGGGTCTGGCCCTCTTCGCTCGGCGTGTTGAGGTGCTGTTTCAGGTTGGCGTTGTCGCTCACGGGCGTTGTTCCACTCACAAATGTCTCGGTCATCATCGTCATGCGGCCACCCCTTGTCCGTCCTCTGTCTCAAGGCTCTGTCGACGTTCACTGAAAAACGCGCGAACGTTGGCGCACTGCGCTTGTGTGTCTTCCAAAGCATTGAACCGGGAGCGAAACTCCTTGCCGCCGGGTCGTGTCGCCAGGTACCAGCCAACGTGCTTGCGGGCAATACGTACGCCCATCACATCGCCATAGAAGGCATGCAGCGCGGCCAGGTGCTCCAGCAGGATGCGTTCCACTTCGTCCAGCTGCGGGGCTGGCAAGTGTTCGCCAGTACGCAGGTAATGCTCGGTCTCGCGAAAGATCCATGGCCGCCCCTGGGCGGCGCGGCCGATCAACAGGCCATCGACGCCAGTGGCGTCCAGTACCGCCCGGGCCTTTTCTGGCGAAGTGATATCGCCGTTGGCAAATACCGGGATAGACACCGCCTGCTTGATGGCAGCGATGGTGTCGTATTCTGCTTCGCCTGTGTACAGGTCGGCGCGTGTGCGGCCATGCACCGCCAGCGCCTGGATACCGGCCTGCTCGGCGATCTTCGCCACATTCAGGCCGTTTTTGTTCGCCCGATCCCAGCCAGTGCGGATCTTCAGCGTCACCGGGACGTCCACGGCGCCTACCACGGCGTGGAGAATCTCGCTGACCAAGGCTTCATCTCTCAATAAAGCAGAGCCTGCAGCTTTGTTGCAGACTTTTTTTGCCGGGCAGCCCATGTTGATATCGATGATCTGGGCACCCGCTTGTACGTTGGCCTTTGCCGCCGCCGCCATCATCTGTGCGTCACCACCGGCGATCTGTACCGAGCGTGGCTCGGGATCACCTTCGTGGATGCGGCGCAGGCTCGACTTGCGGCTGTTCCACAGGTTCATGTCGCTGGACACCATCTCCGATACCACCATGCCTGCGCCAAGGCGCTTGCAAAGTGTTCGGAAAGGCTGGTCCGTGACCCCGGCCATGGGGGCGAGGATCAGGTTGTTGCGCAGTGTGTATGGGCCGATGCGTACCGCCGACATAGGTGATCCCTGTTGTGGGGCCGAATCTTGGAGTTCGAAAAAGGGTGGGCATGATACCCGCTCTCGGTGACCGGATAAAGATGGATTTGGATAAAATCTGAACAGTTGTCGGCTTATGACTTTGAGCTTCAAGCCGCAAGCCGCAAGCAGCAAGCTTCAAGCGGCAAGACAAAAGCGGGCGCGGTCTGGGCCTCTTGTCTTGTAGCTTGCGGCTAGCCGCTTGTCGCTTATTCCGGCGAGCGGAAGCTGAGGCTGTAGTTCACGGCCTTGGGGCCCGGGTCGAGGATGTCCAGGGCGATGTGGATCGGGGTCTGGCTGGGCATTTCGCCACGCCCGGCCAGTTCGCCGGAGAGGTACTCGCTCGGTTTGAAGCGCCGGCTGGCGATCAATTGGCCATTGAGGTCGGCGAAACGCAGCTCCAGCAGCGGGAACGGCTGGGCGAAGGGCGCGCGGTTGTAGATGATCGCATCGACGATCAGCGCACCCTTGAAGTCCGGATGGCTGCGCACCACCAGGTTGCTGCTCTTGATGCGGGCGATGTCGACGCGGGTCGGCACCTTGCAGCCCAATACCGGGCACAACTGCTGGAAGATCGGCCGGTACTGGTCTTGGCGGGCCATTTCGTCGAAGTGGAACCAGACGTACTGGAACGCCAGCAGGCCGGCGGCCAGCAGCGTCAGGCAGCCCCACAGCAGGCGCTTGCCCCAGTTCGGCTGGGGTTTTTCCCAGCCCAGTTGCAGCGGGTCGTCGACCACGTCGACCAGCGGCTCCTTGCGCGGCGCACGCTCGGGTCTGCTGGACAGGCCTGGCTCCAGGCGTTCGCCGGGCAGCGGCGCGTCAGGGTCGTCGTGATGGGCCGACAGGTGCAGGTCCAGTTCGTCGTCGTCGCGGGCGCTCAGGCCCTTTTTCGGGGCGGCATCATCGCTGGCGGCGAAGTGCTCGCTGACGAACGCATGGTGCTCGTCGGCCTCGATGTCCCGGCGTACAGGCGGCTCATCGTCGATGTCCAGGTCCAGATGGCCGCCCAGGGTAGGCTCGGTGCGATCGCCCGGGGCCGGCTCCAGGTCCAGAGGTTCCTGTTCCAGCAGCACCGGTGCAGGCGCGGGCGCCTGCTGCGGTTCGAAGCGGTCGTCGGTGGCGTTGCCGAACAGGGCGTCGGCATGCGTGTCCGGCTGATGCTCGTCACGGCGGGCCTGCAAGCCGTTGTCCGGCTTGACCGGGCGAGCGGCGGCAGGGTCGCCGCGACGTTCAAGGCGGGCAAGCTCCTGGTCAAGGTCCAGTTCATCCAGGGCCTGGGCGGTGAGCGCCCAGTCTTCCTCGATGGCCGCTGGGCGCTCGCTGATGGGCGGATCGGGCGTAACCGCAGGCGCGGCAACCGGTTCGGCAGGCGCAGTCGGTGCTGGCGGCACCACGGGGGTGCTGGCGGCATCGGTACGGTTCTGCTCCAGCAGTTGCTTTGCGGCGTTGAACACCTGCAGGCAATGGCCGCAACGCACCACCCCGCGCGCCACACTCAACTGGTGATGGGTGACGCGAAAGCTGGTCTGGCAATGCGGGCACTGGGTGACGAAACTGTCGGTCATGCGGCGATCCGGGGTTGTACAGAGGTTATTCTAGGCCCGCTTAACGGCGGCGACCACTGATGCGCACCCAACCATCGCGTACGGCGATCGGGTCCAGCTCGAAGTCGGCGGCGTAGGCAGCGGCCACTTCCTCGCCTTGTTCGGCAAGGATGCCCGACAGTGCCAGCAGGCCGCCAGGGCGAACCAGGCCAGACAACTGTGGCGCCAGCGAGACCAGCGGGCCGGCCAGGATGTTGGCGACCAGTACGTCGGCTTGCATGGCCGGCATGTGCTCGGGCAGGTACAGGGGGAACTGTGCGTCAGCGATGCCGTTGCGCCCGGCGTTGTCGCGCGAGGCTTCCAGCGCCTGCACGTCGATGTCGGTGCCGACCGCTTCGCGGGCGCCCAGCAGCAGCGCCGCGATGGCCAGAATCCCCGACCCGCAGCCGAAGTCCAGCACGTGGGTGCCTTCGAGTTGCTGGCCGTCGAGCCATTCCAGGCACAGGGCGGTGGTCGGGTGCGTGCCGGTGCCAAACGCCAGGCCCGGGTCGAGCAGCAGGTTGACTGCGTCCTTCTCCGGGGCTTCGTGCCAGCTTGGCACGATCCACAGGCGGCGGCCGAAGCGCATCGGCTGGAAGTTGTCCATCCAGCTGCGCTCCCAGTCCTGGTCTTCGATCACTTCTGCCTGATGCTCGGGCAGCTCGGCGCCGGTCAGCAGGCGAACGTGGGCGAACACCTGCTCGGGTTCGGCATCGGCCTCGAACAGGGCCAGCAAATGGGTGTGCGACCACAGGGGCGTGGTGTTGAGGTCGGGTTCGAAGATCGGTTGGTCTTCTGCGTCCACGAACGTGACCGAGACGGCGCCGACTTCAAGCAGCGCGTCTTCGTAGGTTTCGGCTTGTTCCGGGCTGATGGCCAGGCGTACTTGCAGCCAGGGCATGGCGGGCACCTTTGGTAAATCGACAGGGGCAGCCCGAGGCTGCGCGAAGGCTGGCAGTTTACGCGAGTGCGCAGGGTTTGTAGAGAAGACCAGGCGCGGACCCTGTAGGAGCGGCCTTGTGTCGCGAAAGGGCCGCAGAGCGGCCCCGGCGATGGCCGAGCAAGCACCAGGCAGTTGCTCCCACAGTTTGGACTGCCCCCAAAAAGTTGGACAGTTCTATGCTGCCGCCTGGGTCCTGTACTCGACAGGGCTCAGGCCATTGAGCCTCAGCTTGATGCGGTCATGGTTGTAGTAGTGGA